>NZ_JBQHQI010000001.1:0-502523 GCF_052067375.1 Collinsella sp. HCP3S3_E11
GAGGTCGGTGCCAAAGGCGGCGCGGAGATCGGGGTACTCGTTGTAGTAGCTCTGCACGTCGAACGCCTCGGAGCCGCGGCGGCCCTCCGACATGCCGTAGCTGATGAAGTGCCGCAGGACGGCCGAGTCGTCGACCGTGGTCACGCCGCCGTAGGTCGACTTGGTGAAGGCCTTCTCGACGTCGCCGTTGCGGGAGAGGTAGTACTCGGGGTCGTAGACGGGAGCGTAGTCCACTCCGCCCGCCTTGGTTACGGGGCCCCTGAGCTTCGAGCAGCCGGTGGCGTGGCGCCCCTCCTTCTTGCCGTACATAAGGTAGTGCGAGTAGTAGCTGGCGAGGTCGGTGCCAAAGGCGGCGCGGAGATCGGGGTACTCGTTGTAGTAGCTCTGCACGTCGAACGCCTCGGAGCCGCGGCGGCCCTCCGACATGCCGTAGCTGATGAAGTGATCTAGGGCCTTATCTTTGTTTCCGTTTGCCCATTCGTTAACATCTGGATACTTATTGAGATAGTAGTCGGCATCGAAAACAGACGAATAATCAAGCCAAGAGGATTTGGGGAACTGCGCGATGATGGCATCCGCATCAGCTTCTCCAAGACGTTTGCACCCGGCATCACTAAAATACTTGTTCGCATCGCCCCAATTGGAGATAAATCCGTGCTCAATCAAAATACCGGGGATTCCAGCCTCACGAGCACAACGAATAACAGCGAATTCGTCGCCTACCTGCATCTGAAAGACGCCACGGTTTGTAAGTCCGAGAGCAACAAGATTGTTCTGAACCTTCTGGGCCAGTTCGTACGAAACCTGGGTATAGTCAGCCCCGTTCACGGTAGGCGAATATACCTCGGCACCATGAGCTGCGGACGAACCTGAATTGATATGGAAACTGATATAGGCCTGAGCGCCCTGATTGACGCAACGCTGAACGCGGTAAAGGAAGTCGTTGCTTCCGTAACTGCCCGACTGCTCACGAGCGAGAATTACCTTAAATCCGTAATTCTCAAGCTTGGTCTTACACGCGCTAACAATCTTCCAAGTTAGGTCGGCTTCACTCTTCCCATTGCCCTGAGCGCCAGGATCGGATCCACCGTGACCGGCATCAAGTGCAATCACACGAACGTTTTTACGAGCTGAACGGGAATCGACGCTATAAGCCGCAATGCCGCCATCATCTTCAGAACCGGAAAGCGCCTCTTCAATAGAGAAAGCCTCGACAGGATTGCCGTTCTCATCGGCATAGTAGACCGACGTATCATCGGAATTGTCAACGTAATCAGATGAAGAAGACGAATTGACTACGTCAAAGCTGTAATCCTCAGACGAGAGGTCCACTGAATAGATTGCGTTCGAATCCTTCACCTGATACGTAATACCGGTTAAAAAATACCGCGCTACCAACAAATCTTGTCCAAATGTAAAGCCCGCAGCATTCCCAGCGAAGGCCGAAGCTTCAATGGAGCGCTGTTCGCCAGAATCGCTGACGAATGATAGGGACGCAGAGGTCAAAACATCGGAGTCAGATGCAGTTGCGAACGCCGCCTCTTGCATAGCACCCAACGAAAGAGAGGGCTGCGCAATGTACAAGTATTGAAAAGAGGCATCGACAGAGGAGGAATCGTAAGATTGAGCCGGCTGAGCGGCCGATTCGACTTCCGAATTACAAGAGTCGGCTTCGGCGGTCTTCTCAGTAACCTCACAAGGGTCGGCTTCGGCGGTCTTCTCAGTATCCTCGGAAACGAAATCCGAAAATGAAGAGGAGCTAGAGGTCTCGGCTTCATTATTTGAAAGCGAGGAAAACTCAACTGCATAGGCCGACGAAACGGGAGCAAGGAATGAAGAGGAAACCAGAACAGCGGTAACCAAATTAGCGACTGCGCAACGAACTTTTTTCATATATGCACTCCCAACAAATTAACTTAAATCTAAAAAGTAAACTTTAACCAAACAAATTTGAACTCGAATAATTGTAATTGAATTACTTGACCTACTGGGGAACGCGGCAGAAATGTTAGACAGTGTTTTCTGCCAACAGAGTCCTTGCCTATATCGCAGTGAAGGAGCATCCGTTCTTGGATGGCAACAAGCGCTCTGCAGCGGCGTTCTTCATTCACTTCCTCGATAAGAACGGAGTTCTCAGAGACGGAGAGACTCCGTGCCGAAGCTGGTGAGAATCGCCGGGCAGCAGGCGAAGCTGAGGAAGACAGCGTAGGGGAATCGCGATTACGAATTTACACACCGCACAGGACTTGGCCCAACAATGGCCTACCTTAGCAAAGAAACCCCTGCAATCTTGTCACACAAAACATCAAACGCCCTACCCGGATGCTTGAACATCACCCGATACAGAACCTGTCGAACTGCCTCGACGCAGGACGCGGCAACATACACGCCGGTCACCACGAGCACAACCGACAGCAGCCCCCACGCCGTGTGGCAGTGAGAAAACACAAGCACGTTCTTCCAAAGTAATTCCTGCATATAACCGCTGTCCGTAGCAAGGTATACGCCAAACGACAACGTGGCCAAGTAATTGACAGCAGGCCAATGCGCAGGTTGAGCGTTAAAGACAAACAAGCACACCGGAAGTGCGATCGCAAGCGACAAGAGGCTTGCAGGATTAGTCACCACCGATCCGTACACGCTGGAAGCGAAAGCGCTCAAAAGGAGCACGTCCTTTTGAGCCACAAAGTAGCAAACGTACACAGCAACGTACGAAAGAACAGGCAGCGCCAAAACCCTCGCATCCGCCCCGCCGCGATAATGATACTTAAACCAACACGTCACGCACGCGATCACGACCGTCTGACCCGTCAGGGAGGAAACAAAGCCGCCAATTGTCGAATACGGCACAACGGGCAAGACGCCATATAGCACGATCAGCAGCATGCAGAGCTCGCCCAGCCGCCGGCTCGTCAGGGCACGCAACCCGTCGAACAGATAGGGCGCCACAAGAATCAGCAGAATATACACCGTAGGAAACCACCACAGCGAGGCGAGCGGGGCAAAGACGGCAGCCATCAGCTCTTCAGCTTGCAGACCATCCCCCGCCTTAAACACACCGAAGAACAGGACGAGCGGCACACTGTAAAAGAGCATTTGTCCCAGCAGGGTCCAAGCCCTTCGCAGCTGACCCTTAAGTGTCAGTTGCGCGTCGGCCAGATACCACACCGTGATGATAAAAAACACGGCAACGGCAATACGCCCCGAGGGATACAGCACGCCGTGCAGCACCATGCGCGTAAGTGTTCCCGGAAAAACAGAAATGGGCTCAGCATTATGAATCACGAAATGATGAGCCACTATGAACCACATCGAGATGATGCGCAGAAGCTCAACCTTTGAATTGCGCCCTTTTGATCGTCCCAAACTCTCCCCCATCACCGTGCAACTTTTATAAGTCGCTAACGTGTCCTGCATACTAACAATTTAGCCAATTACACATGGAGGGCAAGTTGTGTCACGAATAGTGGCGTAAGCCCCTCCAGGGCCGTCGTCGACCGATATCCTACGCGACCTTACCAAGCTTGTCCATGAAGGCAACCCCCACGAGCGTCGGGGCACGTCCGACGGCCCCTTCCCCCGCCGCCGGCAGCCCGGGCGACTCGTAGCCCTTCCGCAGACTGCGGACGTCCATAAGGTTCTGCGCGTACGGCAACGCGTCGCTCTGGTCGAGGCAGACGGCCCCGACGAGCCCGACCAGTGACTCGACGGACGGGAAGACCGACACCGCCTTGGTGCGCCGCTCGACCCCGGCGTTGGCGCGCTCCCGGACGTCGTCGGTGCGCATCCATTTGCGGCGCTCGCGGGGGAAGCCCAGGTACGTGAGCTCGAAGGGGTGCCGCCTTCTCAAGCAGATTGGCCACGTCGCGGTCCTCGGCAGCCAGCAGTTCGACGGCGCGGGTGTACCCGGCGCGCACCAGTTCGAGGTCGACCTCGGCGAAGTAAATCTCAACCGCGCCATCCTGCTCACCCTCCAAGCCGGTCACAAACCGGTGCTCATATGCGGTTTAGTGCGTTATTCCTTGTGTTCAACGACGCGTACGTAAATGCGAATAAACCTCGTCGCAAAGGCTGCCACAACAATGAAGAAGTGCAAGATGATGGCAAAGCATACAAAGCTGTATGCCCTATGTACCCACCAGGGAAAACTGAACGGATATTTAAAGTCTGGGAGCAGAAACGCAATCGTTCCGACTATGCCAACGAAAATCAGCCAGATGCAAAGGCAGAACAACTCGTCCGCAGAGCGTTCATCATTTTCGACGGTTGTCTTGTCCCGCCTCATGATGGACGTTCTTGCCTCGAACAGAAGAGCGGCGACCGCGCACATCAGGCCCGCGATAATGGAGATGAACGAAATCGCGTTGGAACCCTCGTCTACTTCCACACCAATAAGAGCCAAGATTAATGCCACGATCAAAGGAGCGCCAAGCTGAACAAATGCCCGTCCAAAGTCAACTCGTTGCTTACCGTCTGACCTTCTGTAACAGAGCGTTTCGAGATACCGCCCAAACATATTCATAGGCTACTCACCGATGCGCTTGAGTATCTCGTCAGCGTGGAAAAAGCAGCGCTGTATGAACTCATCGTCGCTGATCTCGGGGTCTCCATTCTCGCTGAGCGTGCGCAGGAAGTGGGGCAGCACCTCTTTATCGAAGTCGACCTTCTTGGTTCGGTCATCGTTTCCAACGACGGTGGCCAACAGCTTGCTCTCGCCCTCGCCATCAAGTTCGGGGATGCCAAACACGGTATCGAGGATATTGGCCTCATCCTTGGCTTCACGAAGCTGTAAGCACTTCTGAATTGGAAAGCTGCGCCCTGTATCTGGCTTGAATTCCAGATTGAAAGAACCTACTGTCGTGCCGAGGGCGTCATACGCCTTCTTCGGGAGGCGATGTGCGCGAACCTCAATGCTTTTGACGGCTTTGATATGCTCTAGCCAATCGGTTCCCTCGCACACACATTCACTTTTGAGCTTGATGGAGGGGCACTGCTTTGCGAACCAGCGGCTAAAGAGGTCGAGCAGTCTTTTACCGGCTGCTCCACGCAGACAGTGCTCGGAAAAGAGAAGTGCGTTTCGTCCTCGCTCTGGCACGTAGAGAAGGACTCGGGTATGTCCCGTCGCGGCATCCTCCTCGTTGATGTGCTGGGCTGGTCGCGAGCTATCTGGCCTATAGAGGTCGCCTTCTTCTCCGCGCTTGCCGGAGTTTGTATCGATGAATAGCGAGTATTTGTCTGGTCGAGAGACCTTCTTCACGACCACGCAGTCGTCGGATCCAGGCTCCATCAGCGGTATGGCGTTGGGCTCCTTCCTCCAGGCATCAAAGAGGTCAAGAAGGTTCTTGCCATCTAGGTCTGCTGGCGAGAACTGTTCGGGGTTCCCCGAGCGGTCGTATTTCTTCTGGAATGTGAGCCTCCTCACAGAGAGGGAGCGCTTTGGCATGCCTAGTCCTCCAAATCCTGCACGAACCGTACATCACCGAAACCCATACTTCGACTACTCCCCGCCATGCAGCTCGCGATACACCTCGTGCACGAAGATGGGGAGTACAGTGGAAATCCTGGACCGTGTTCCTACGCTACAAAACCTAGGTTTCTTCGGTACTGCATCGGACTCTTATAGCCCAGGTCGCTCTTGCGGCTCCCGTCGCGATACCAGACCAGATAGGCGTCCAGCATCTCAATGAACTCCCCCATGCTAGCATCGTTCCAGCCCCTTCCGTAGAAGAACTCCACCTTCAGCCTGCCGAAGAAGCCCTCCGCCCTTGAATTGTCAGGTGTGCCTCCCCTCCTCGGCATCGAGCGCACGATGCAGTGCTCGTCACAGATGCCAATCCAGCCCGACCACCGGTACTCAACTGCCACGACAACGCCGTTACGGAGTCCTTCTTTGCGATGCTGAAAATGAAATATACCACCGCAGGGTCTTCACCACCAGAAGCGCCGCGAAGAACGCGGTGATCGAGCTCATCAAGGTCTACTACAACCGGAAAAGGCCGCATTCGACCACCGAGTGAAGATAGATTGGCCCTGCCGTCCGCGATAGCTCCGCGGACGGCAGGGCCATTTGCCGCCTGGCAATGTTCAATTCATATTAAAAAAGGGAGGAGCCGACTGATCGACTCCTCCCACGGCGTTTCGCCGCTTCTTGTTGTTTATTCTAGCACAAGGGAGAAACGTCACCGTTTGCGCCCGTAGCCATCAATGAACCCCTCAATAAATCTGTATTTCTGCCGATCACCGCTTCCGACGATCATCATGTACGTGTCCACCCCGACAGCGCTCTCCAGCTTCTCCAGCTCCCGAAGGCATTTCCGAAGAAATTCTCTGGAACGCTTCTTCTGATGCGTTAGTAAGGTCAATAGATAGGCCAGGAGAACGATGTAGTCGACTATGGAATTGAAATTCAACCTGTATCCGATAGAAAGGTCCTCATCGAGAAGCTCGCCGACCGCGGCCAGGTTTCTGTCGGGATTGGTGTACTTGACCGATTGGCTGAACCTCGAATCGAACACCGCCCCGTTGTGGGCGACCGCGTTCCTTAAGGGGCGAATCGTCTCGACGATGTCGACGACGATGCCGGGGTTCGCATGTGAGAAACCTAGGTCGCTTGCGATCTCGGCGAGGGTTTCATCGGGAAGGCTCCTGCATACGCTTGTGAGATCCCCGAGGGTCATCACCTCGAAAATGCTCCAAACGGGCGCGTCGTCGTCGCGATCGACATAGTGCTTCACGAGATCGTTTTTGTAACTCCGTCTCACGATGTTCTGAAGCTGGCTCTTGAGCTTGAGCTTTTCCCTCATCTGCCCGCTCACGACCCTTCCGCCGGCATCCCTGCATGTCCGGAGGCCGCGCCTTAAGAAGGTCGCCAGCCCGGGGTCCTCTATGTTCTCAAGTATCCTGGCCAGGACTATGTTTTTAACCGCAGTTTCGATGAACATTATTTCCGGGTAGATTGCCGCCTTGATGGCGGAATCGAACCCGTATATGTCCATGAGGGCATCGAACGAAGGGAGGGGTATAGCGTTTTTGGGCTTTCGGACAAACCGGAAGCCTTTATAGCCATGGAAATAGCCCATGTTTCTCAGCAGTATCTTTCTGTCGCTCCCCCGCAAATCCTCCATGCCGTGATTCGTCCTCATGTGCTTCATGAGGGAATTGATGCTCATGCCCTTCTTCATCGAACCTCCTTTGGCCTCCTTCAAGGAATTTATATCCCCGCCTGCTTCGGCGGGGCGAGTCTGTCGTTGGTGACGGCCTATTTCGCCGCCTATCTCCGAGACCGGGTATGCCGGTAGGAGAAGGATGATCCTATCCATATGGCCACCCACTGCCTCGTGAAACCGCGGCCCGGATTGTCATGGACTTCGGAGAGTAGGGCGGAGGACGACACGCGCCGCGTCCGGCTATAATTATATCAGAAATACGTACGCATGTTCGTGTTTCGTGGTATACTGTCTTTACCGAACAAGACAGGGTGAAAGTCGCTTCGGAGGCCCCCAATGGTACGAAGCGCCGGCGCCGTGAACCCCCGCTGCCCCGATCCTGGCTTAGCTGGCGCTCGCGACGTCAGCTGACCGGCGGGATGCCGGTTGGCACCATATACAACAGACACGGTGGAAGCGCTCTATTCCTAAAGAGCAGGCTTGTCCACGTCGAACTTATCAAAGGGGGCATGCGCTATGCGCACTGCGACCGAAATCCAACAAATCGCTTTGTACGAGAATCCCGACCACACCGTCCACTTGGACGTGCGCGTCGACGGTGATACGGTCTGGCTGACCCAGCAGCAGATGGCGACGTTGTTCGGGCGCGGAGTGCCGACTATTTCCAAGCACATTCATTCCGCAGCAAAGGAAGAGCTTGCCGGAATTCGAACTATTTCATTTTTTGAAATAGTTCGTTTGGAGGGAACAAGAACGGTAAAACGTCAGGTCGAGCACTACAACCTCGACATGATCATCTCAGTTGGCTACCGTGTGAAGTCCCAGCAGGGCGTGTACTTCCGCCGGTGGGCAAATGGCGTGCTCAAGCAGCACCTCCTACAGGGTTACTCCATCAACCAAAAAAGGCTCGAGGCGCTTGGAACGGTCTTCAAGGTCCTCGAGCGATCAAGCGCGCCGGAGCTCTCCGGCGCGGCCGAGGTGCTGCGGAAGTACCTTCCGAGCCTTACCCTGCTCGACGAATACGATACGGGAAGGATGAAGGCGCCACAGGGTAACGAGCCCAACTGGGAGCTCGATTATACCGAAGCTCTCGAAGTCGTCCGCAGTCTACCGTTCTATTCGTCGTTCACCCTGTTCGGACGAGAGCGGGACAACCAGTTCGCCGGAATCATCAGCACTCTCTATCAAGGCTTTGGCGACCAAGACCTATATCCCTCCGTTCAAGCGAAGGCCGCCAACCTTCTCTACCTCGTAGTGAAGGACCATCCGTTCTTGGATGGCAACAAGCGCTCCGCGGCGGCGCTCTTCATACACTTCCTCGATAAGAACGGAGTCCTCAGAGACGGAGAGAGACTCCGCGTGGAGGGCAACGCGCTGGCGGCGATGACGCTCATGGTCGCCCTCTCCGATCCAAGCGAGAAGGACTCGATGGTTGCGCTAGTGGAGAATTTCATCGCGTAGCGCCTTCGCCCGAACACCAGAATCGACATTCCTTCCTATGGCAGGTGCAAGTTGGCGCGCTGCCAAATGGAGTAACCGACCAGTTGCACCAGATAGTCATAGCCCTTAGTGTCCTTAGCGGCTCTCGACAGCAGTTAAACCATTGTCTAAAGCGAGAAGTACTCGCTTTCGGAGGACAAGTTAGGCCCCAGCCACGGATCGCCCGTCAAGAAGAACTCAGGCCAGCGCTGCGTGAACAGGGCCTGCTCGCGCTTCCAGCGGCGCAGCTTTGCCTCGTTGGCCTCTTCCCTGCCGCGCGAGGTGAACTCGTAGTGGTACAGCTCGGCATAGGGCGTAAAGATGGTGCGGAAGCCCGCCTTCCACACGCGCAGACAAAAGTCTGCGTCGTTAAAACCGACGGCGAATTCCTCGTTATAGCCTCCGACCTGCTCAAATACGTCGCGTCGCACCATCTGGCAGGCGCCCGTCACGGCGCTAAAGTTGCCCGGGCGCACGGCACGGGCAAGATAGCCCTCACGCTTTGCCGAGAAGTCCTGGTTGGCATGGGCAAGAGCGCCACGCACGCCAACCAATATGCCAGCGTGTTGCACCAGATGGTCGGCAAAGTAGAGCTTGGCGCCCACCACGCCCGCATCGGGACGTTGCAGATAACCCATCATCTCTTCAATAAAATCGGGGCTTATGACCTCGGTATCGTTGTTCAGCAGCAACAGATAATCGCCCTTGGCATGCTCAACGCCAAAGTTGATGATCTGGGAGTAATTGAACTCGCCCGGCCAGTACACAACACGTGCGCTACCTTTACCTTCGGATGCTGCAGCCACGCGCTCTGGCAGGGTTTCGTAATACGCAAACGTCTCCGGGACTTCGCTGTTGTTCTCCACCAAGACGATCTCGTAGTTGGCATACGTGGCCTTCTGGGCGATCGACATGACACAGGCGTCGAGCGTCTCAACGTGATCCTTGGTGGGAATCACAATACTCACCAGCGGCGCAGGCTCCGGCAGCGCATAGCGCATGCGGTAGACAAACGGCGTCTCGGTCTCCTCGACCGTTCCGTGAATGCGCAGCGCGTCAAAGTGACGCTGCAGCGCAAGGCGTCCGGCCTCGATGGCATACGGCTTGCTATCTGCAGAGCCATCGGCGGTAGAACCGGGATGCACGCGCCAGTGATACAGCACGTGGGCAATATGTTCAAACCGTGCGCCCGATGCAAGGCAGCGAAGCGTCAGATCATAATCCTGGGCGCCCGCGACGTCTTCCGGCGACATGCCAATGCGATCGATAAGCGCCTTCTCCACCATCAGAAAATGCGTCACGCAGTTATGGCTATAGAGCAGGTCAACGTTGAGCTTCGTCTTAAAGACCGGCTGACCCCACTCCCCCGTTTTCTGAAACATGTCCTCGTCACAAAACAGGACCTGCGGACGCTCCCCCTCTGCCGCCTTGTTCAACGCGGCGACATAGTGGAACAGCGCATCCTGCTCCAGAATGTCGTCATGGTCCAAAAATGCGATGTAGTCGCCCGACGCTTGTTGAATGCCAGCGTTGGTGTTGAGCACAATGCCGCCGTTGCCAGGCAGCTCAATACGATGAACCCGCTCGTCATTGGCGTCGGCCGCAAGATTTGCCACCGCATCCCATTCGGGCGAGGCGTCCATAAGCAGCAATTCCCAGTTGTCATAGCTCTGAGATAGCACCGAGTCCAGCAGCTCGTGCAGATAGACCCGATCGGTCTTATAGCACGGCACCACAATGCTCACGAGCGGTCGGTAGGCGAATGCCGCCGCGACGACGCACTGGCACGCCAGGTCGCCCGGCCTTGCGCGATGCTGCTCAAACCAGCATCGATAAGCAGCGTCATCCGCACGCGCATCTTTCATGCGGTTCCAACTGTCGTCGACCATGCCGTTGTACAGGCGGCCATCCATGGCGCAAAACCCACTCTGGATTTGGCCCGTGGGATCAGCCGCAATCGCGACAAAATCTCGTATATCCTCGGGCATCTCCACGCTCAGATACGTTTTATTGACGCGACAACCGTTTTGCTGGAGAACATCGACCTGCGACTCAAACACATGCACGGTGGCATCAATCGTATTCATGTGCGTATCGAAGATCTGGAGCCCAGGGACGCACTGGGGATCTCCCGCCCACTTTACCTCATAGCGCCAGACGGCGCCCTCATCTGCCGGTAAATAACGAACGGCATCGATCTCGTAGCGACCGCAGCACTCGCCGCGCTGCGCATCGCGGATAAGCGCGCACATCGCAGGCTTTGCTTTGTAGTTAATCTTAGATTCAAGCTTGGCAATACGACTATCAAGGCGAAGAGAGCCCAGCCTTTTGCCGCCGGACGCAAATGAGACGTCAATTGTAGAGCCGTCCATAAACGGAAGCACCAAGACGACGAGCTCACGCTCATAATCGGCAACTGAGGGGCAAAGCGCAAGCACGCGGCCATGATCGACCGGCAGTGCCAAAGACGGCACGCAAGCGCCATTGGTCGTCGCGCGAGCAAAGGCCTGGGAACCCTCCTGCTCAATAATCCCCGCGACATCCTGACCGGCAAAACGAAGCAGGACAAATAGACGACCCTGACTGCGGCAAAGCGCCAAACGCTTGATACTCATCTACACTTCTCGCTTTCCCAGAGCGTTCGCAGCCATGCGCTTGCACGCGCCCAGGCGCCCAAACCTCAAGACGTCGTAATCGAACATGAGTTTTTTGCACGAACGAGCAGCAGGCGCCTTACCGACAAGTGCCGTACGCACCATAGCGGCAACAGAAGGAGCGCATTGTGCGAGCGCAGCATCGCTGCCCACGGCAGAACCGGCAAGCGCCGTGGCAACGGCAGCAAACACCTTGCCGCAGCCCGAGCTCAACAGCCTGAGTGCATCGTACAGTACCAGATCACACAGGAAGTACGCCAGGTCATCGGCATGCTGGGCATCGAGACCGTGGCGCCGCCAGTCAGCCAGCACCGCGGAGTAAATCTTCACGTGCTCCAGCAGGCGTGTCTCGTCGTCGTAGCGCATGGTGTCCATGAGCGAACCCTTGCGCGCCACGCGGTAGTCGTACAGCTTGTTCGAGATAAGCGCGGTCTTACGCGAACGACCGTACACGGCAAAATCGAAGACCTGGTCCTCGCCATACTTAACGGTTTCGTCGAACACGATCCCGCTACCCAGCAAAAACTCACGCTTGCAGGCGGTACGCCATGCAAAGGGGCGAGACGCTTCCTTAAACAGCAGGTCGGAGCTATAGCCCTCAAACGAAACGTCGCGTGGACTCAGCACATAGTTAAGCCACGGATACCCCGCGTCGAGCGGATACGGGTTTGCGCCAAAGGTCAAAACGTCGCAGTCCTCGCGCTCAAAGGCATCGACGATCACACGGCATGCATCGGACGTAAAGCGGTCGTCGGAATCCAAAAACGCGACGATAGGCGCCGTGGACGCAGCGATGCCTGCATTACGTGCACTCGACAGACCACCGTTGGGCTTATCGACAAGCTTAAAGCGCGTATCCTTTTCGCAATAGGCAGCGGCGATGTCGCGCGAACCATCCGGCGAGCCATCGTTAACCAGCACACCTTCCCAATCGGACATATCCTGCGCGAGCAGGGAGTCCAGGCACCATGCCAGGCATTCCTCCACCTTGTAGATGGGAACGACAACGGAAATCTTTGGGGTAGCCATGGTCACGCGCTCCTACTGTGCCGTCGGCACGTCATCGGGATGCGGGTTATCACCGTAGGTACGCTGATACGTCAGCACACGCCAAACCAGCGGCAGACCGCCAATCTTAAAATAATGCTTAAACGTATTGAGCTTGCCCGGCTTCTTAAAATCAAAACGCGAATCGATATAAGCACGGGGCGACTTGATCATCAGGCGCAAGTCGGTCTCGCCACGCGGATCGAAGAGCGACAGGTCAAAGCGACCGGCATCCCAATCGGCCTTGAGCTCAGGTGAAGCCTTCTCCCAAAACTGCTCGCGCAACTCATCAACCAGGCGCTCATCATTCCAACGGTACGTATCGACCTTCATGCGCATTAAAATGCCCTGAAGCCGAGCCTTAAGCTCGGGGCGTTCATCCAAAAAGCGCTGCATCTCGGCATATTCGTCGCACACGCAAAATACCTTGTTAGGCGAGTTAACGGAGCTCTTCTCGTTATCCTGGCGATAGCACAAAATGGGGTCCGCAATAAACGCGGCACGCTCGGCGCATGCCCAGACCTTAAAGTTAAAACCCGCATCCTGATACGAGGCACCCGGCGTGGGAAGAAACCGAATCTGATTGTCGTTAAGGAACTCGCGCCGATAGATGGCAGACCAAATGGAAGGTTTGCGGTAGAAGATGCCCGGGCGATCGACGGGGCGATACGCGGCGCCCGTCATATGCTCGTCGATAATCCCAAACAGCTCACGGCGCTCGCTGGGCGCAGACCAGTACAAGTAAAAGTCGCCCTTAACGACATCGGCATGCTCAGCATCGGCCTTGGCGACCAGCTTTTGGAGCGAATCCTCAAACATAAAGTCGTCGGACTCAAGGATGCCCACGTACTCGCCGCGTGCCATCTCCAGGCCGCGATTCATCGAGTCGCCGTAGCCGCTGTTGGCCTTGTCGATCATCTTTACACGGGGGTCGCGCTCCATGTACTCGCGGATGATATCTGGCGAGCTATCAGTAGAGCCGTCGTTGATGCAAATGATCTCAATGTCCTTGAGCGTTTGCGCCACGGCGGAATCGAGGCACTCGCGCAGGTAGCGCTCAACATTGCAGATGGGAACAAGCATCGAAACTTTAGGGGTATCAGAGTTCTGCAAGAGAACCTCCTGTTGAATAGCGTGTAACAGGGTTATTTTAGCAGCCGAGTTGCGGCGGGCGGCAGTGCCCAGAATTAGATAAAGCGTTCCAAGCAGGCCTTAAGACCGCGGGTCGAAAGATAGAACAGCGTGGCATCTGCCATCGAAACGCCCGAGGTCGCCGCTACGAGCTTATGGGCAACACGGCGAACGGCGCCCTTAGCAGGCATATCCGCCCACTCAGTTCCCAAAAACGTCGTGAGGTCCATGTTGACGCGAGTCGCCACGCGATGGAAGTCATCGGCATCCAAGCGTGCCAGGTCGAACACAATGAGGTCCAAAAACCAAGTTATCAGCTCGCCGGGGCACAGGCCTAAAAGACCGTAGGCAGCCCAATCCTTCAAGACCTCCTCGAGCATCCTCATATGGGCGTCGAGCTTTTTAGCGCGGGCCTCGGCGCTGTTGAACTCGTGCGTTGCCGAGTCGTTCTCCATCACGTAGTGGTAGAACTTGTCCGGCATGACAACGGTCTTGCGAGCAAGCGCATAGGCCGCAAATTGAAATACGACATCCTCGCCCAAGGCCAAGCCGGGAGCAAAGCGAATGCCTTCGCGATTGAGCAGCTCGCGCGAAAAAGCCGCACGGCACGCATACGGCTGCGCATTCGCATGGAACAGCAGCTGGGGATCACGAGCGCCGAAGGTACTAGCTTTGGGACCCATGAGTTGCTGGACGCGTTTGGGTGCGGCGTCGGACGGCTCGCAGACACCACCGAATACGGCGACCTCGGCATCCGACGACTCCATGGCCTGCAGCACGCGCTCCACCGTTTGGGCGTCGATGTAATCGTCGGCGTCTACAAAGAAAACCACGTCGCCCTTAGCGGCATCGATACCGGCGTTTCGAGCGCACGAGACGCCAGCGTTTTCCTGGTCAATCACCAGCACACGGTCGTCGGCCTGCGCAATCTGGCGCAACACGTTCAACGAATCATCATTCGAACCGTCGTTGACACAGACAACCTGAATCGAGCGCTCCGACTGCGCCAACAGCGAATCGAGGCATCGCCGAATCAAGTGCGCCGAGTTGTATACGGGAACGACAATAGTCGCTTTGGGAATCGAAGCCTCTCCCATGTCGACCTACCCCCTCAGCGATTCGATGAGGAAGGCGGCGACCACACCGGGGCCTCCGACCGATGCGTAGTACTTGGCACGCCCCAAGGCACCATCCGTCGCAAAACTCGGATGCTCGTCAACCCAGCCCTCAGGATCTTTGAGGATGGCAGCGAGATTCGCACGCTTCCACGGCTTAAGATCGTCCAGCAGAAACTCCCCTGCGTCCAAGGCCGATTGGAACTCCTTGGCCATCTGCACCAGGAACTCCTTATAGAACTTAGGCGCCAAGCGCACATAGTTCCACATATACGAGTCGTACTTAATGAGCTGATTGAACTTGAGCATGCGGGCGACGTCATCGCTTGCGTGATCGCGGGCATAATCCTCTCGGATCCAACGCTCAATCTCGGCATACTCGGCATTGACGCAAAAGACCTTGGCCGAAGAATTGACCGAAGAGCTCTCGTTGTCCTGGCGATACGACAGCACGGCATCGTGCAGGTAAATAGCCTTATCGGCACACGCGATCACCTTAAAGGCAAACGACGTGTCCTGAAAGGATGCCCCCGGAGTCGGCAAGAACTTGATGCCGTTGCGCTCAAGAAAATCGCGACGGTACACGGCCGACCAAATCGACGGCTTTTGCTTAAAGAACTGCGTCGTGTCGCTCGGATGCACCGGCTTGTCACAGTCCCTGGGCTTAAACATCTCGTGCAGCGAGCGGCGCTCCTCGGGCTTAGACCAGTAGAAGTCAAAATTTGCCTTTGCAAAGTCGGCGTTACTGCTCTCGGCTGCCAAGACCAGCTTCTCCAGCGCATCGTGCGCCATAAAGTCATCGGACTCTAGAATGCCCACGTACTTGCCGCGCGCCATATCCAGCCCGCGGTTCATCGAGTCGCCGTAGCCGCTGTTGGTCTTATCGATCATCTTGACGCGGGGGTCGCGCTCCATATACTCGCGGATTATCGCCGGCGAGTTGTCGGTCGACCCGTCGTTAATGCAGATGATCTCAATATCCTTGAGCGTCTGCGCCACAGCGGAATCGAGGCACTCGCGCAGGTAGCGCTCAACGTTGTAAATGGGAATAAGCAGCGACAGAACAGGGCTGACAGAGGAATTAGTAGACAAATGTGCTCCTTAGGAAATACCTGTCGTTAATGGTATCAAAGGGTCGTCCAGCCCGCGGGCGTTTATATAATCTATGGAGCCCGCAGGGGCAAACCGATACGAAAGGAAGTCATGCAGCCCAAAGCCGCACGCAACATATCCATCGAAGCGCTGCGCTTATTCGCGGTCGCTGGGATTGCCATATTCCACACGTTTCAGTGGACCTTCCAAGCCGTCTGCACCAGCCTACCGGAATACGCGCCGCTCGCTGTCTTCCCTTACTCCGGCGCCCTCGGCTTTATCAACCTGCTGGGCTGCTGGGCCAACGAGGTCTTCTTTATGATCTCGGGTTACTTTCTCATTGCCTCGGCGGCTCGCGCCTGGAGTGACGGGGCCACATGGACGTCGCAACTACAGCGGACAATGCAGCGCCTTAGCAAGGTCATCTTGCCCACCGCTTTTTATTGCCTCGCGTCACTCGCATGGTCCACAGCCGTCTCCCCCATTCCCGGCGTCTCCTTTCACACGCACTATTGGTACATGCTAGGCCTTGAGTTTATCTGGGTCTATGCCGCCACGGTCTTTATGGCGCCGTTGTTTGGACTGGCTAAAAACCGACTCGGTAAGAAAAGCCACACAGCAGCAGCCGTCGTCGCCGTCGGCGTTCTCGTTTTCATTGCCAATGGTTATCTAGCGGCGCAGAGCTCAGTAAACAGCGGTGAGTTTTCTTGGCTCCAAAAGGTCATGAGCGCCATCACCTACGTCGTCGCCTTTTTGATGGGCGGGTTGCTCCGCGACTATACTGGGACGACAAACCCGCACAAAGCACGCACCGTCGCCAAGCGATCGCTTGCATCAGTTTTAATCATCGCAATCGGCCTGGAAGCCGCACTCTCCGCAACCGGCAACCTGTCGGCAATGGCAATGCTTTCCTATAAGTCGACCTCGGTCGTCTCGTTCGCCCTCGCTGCCACCTCGTTGTTCTTTGCGGCAACCCGCGACAATAAATCGAGTAATCCTCGCGCCGCGAATGTCATCGTCACCCTATCGACCGCCACGCTCGGTTTCTATGTGATGCAGTCGCTCACCAGTAGCCTGTGGCGTCCAGTCTTCAATACGTTGCTCGCAAACATACTGGTCAGCCAAAACAGCCCGGCAGCTATATGTATCGTCACGGGTACCGTCATTAGCATCGTCTTTGCGCTGACGCTTCTCATCATCGATGCAGCTAGAAGCCTTATCGCTCGCCGGCTCAAGCGGCAATAGACACACTGCCGTCAGACGCTAAAGCCGCTACAGCCATGGCAGGTTCCTGCGTTTTATTCAAACCTTGCCAACATGGCGCAGCGACCCTTTACAATAGGTGCCGTCCAACGGACGCATTCGATAGCTTCCGCGCAGCGCTCGCCCGCCGCGCGTGAAAGGATATATTCCCCATGACTTCTACCCTCCCCGCTCCCATCGACAAGCTCGCCATCGTCGTCGTTACGTACAAGCGCCAGGAACTTCTGGCCAACCTGTTCGACTCCATGACCGAGCTCACGGCCGCGCCGTGGCGTATCGTGATCGTCGACAACGAGAATTCGCGCGAGACCGAAGCCATGTGCGCCGCATTCAACGAGCGCCTCGCCAACCTGTGGGGCATCGACGCCGATCAGCCCGACGCGCAGGGCGGCACCGACCGCGTCATCTACGCCCCGCAGCTCGAAAACGGCGGCGGTGCGGGCGGCTTCTCCGCCGGAACCAAGTGCGCCTACGATCTGGGCGCCCAGTGGTTTTGGGTGATGGACGACGACGTGCTCGTCATCCCGGAGGGCATCGAGCGCCTGGCCAAGTGGACCGACCGCTACGATGTCATCCAGGGTTCGCGCCTGGACTTTGACGGCGGTGCCTTCTTTTGGCAGTACCAGCTTATCCTTTCGCTTGGCATCCCCAACCCCATCGCTAAGTGGGACCTGGGCCCCGAGGGCTATCGCGCCATGAACCAGCTGTGCTTTGAGGGCGGCCTGTTCTCACGCCGCGTTGTCGACAAGATCGGCCTGCCCGACGCTCGTTTCTTTATCTACGGCGACGATGCCTGCTATGGCTATGTCGCCAGCCAACACTTCCCTGCCGCCGTGGTTGCCGACGTGGTGCTCAAGCGCGCCCGCGCCGTCTCCAACTGGGATATCGCCGGTAAGCGTCAGCTCAATTCCACCAGTGACACCAATCGTTACTACATCATGCGTAACCGCGGCTACTTGGCCCGCTACATGCAGATCTACGGTGATTACCACCCCATTTTGTTCCGTTTGGGCAATGTGGCGACCTTCTGCAAGGAGTTTATCCGCCTTGCCGCCGTCGACAAGTGCTTTAAGACCGGCATTCCGGCGCTGCGCCGTGGCATGAAGGATGCCCGCAAGATCGTACGCGACCCCAACTGGACGCCCATGCCGCCCATGAAGGAAACCGAGTAAAGCCGGCCCTCCTATAACTTCTGACATGTGACGGCAACTCGTTGTCCATCAAAGCCAAACCCCCAGCGCATGCGGCCCACGGCAGGACGTGGCACGCGAATGTCGTCGAGACCGCTCCGCTCGATATCGAGCAATGCCTGTACTGACAGAAGCTCTAGGCCCAACGCATCGACATCGGGGTCGTACAGCATGCTGACCGAGATCAGCGGGCGGCTATCCAATATGCCAAGTGTATCCGCCGCATCAAAGGTATTGGCGGCCGGAAACACCTGGAAACTCCCAAACTCCGAACCGTGCGCTCGTTTTGTAACAGGGTCGGCATATCCAGGCAACCCAAAACAAAGACCCTGCAGTGCCAAACGAAAAGCCAGCAGCAAATCCGACTCGTCTCCTTCGACGCCCAAGTCATCAATAATTGCGTCCAAAGCTCGCCTAACTGCACGCTCGTCTCCGCGGCAAAGACCCTCTTGGAAATCGTCGATAGTCTCGGCACTCTCGGCTGCGCACTCGAACCATTCGATAATCACAAGACGCATCGCATACCGGAGCTCGTTATTGGGAAGGCGCAGGGCGCGGGGCAGACTGCCGTCCGTCTGGTGATCGGTCGCATCTGTCGTCAGGAGTCCACTCAAATACAAATCGGTCCAAATACCTTCCGATGTCCCGGCATCAGGCTTCACGGCGTCTATGCACAGCGGCGCCTCAACACAGCCATACGGATCAAGCAAATCAAACATTGCCGCAAGCCATCTTAAATCCCAGGCGCCCACAGTCTCGTTCAGACAATCGGCATAGCAACATACGTCAAAGCGCGTTGGCGGCAGGCAGCCCCGAGCCAAGAACTCAGCCACACGAGCCGGGTTCGAACAATAGAACCCGCCAAACCGGTAGCCTTCGAACCATTCGCGCGCGCAAGCCAGTCTGTCGCTCTGGCCAGCGCAATCTAGCAGCGCCCTGTTTTCGGCATCCGAAAAACCAAAGCGGCGATCGCACCAGCTCGACAAGGGCGAAGCCAAACAATACGGGCAGTTGCGATGCGCAAGTGCCGCCTGTGCGGGGCCGGGTCGCTCCCCCATCAAGCAAACCAGCCGCAAAGAATCGATCGAGGAGACAATGCCCTCAAAGAGCAGACGGTCAAGCAACTCGACAAAGCACGAGCCATAGGCGCCCTTCGCCTGCATATGATTCGTAAACGCCGCGTCATACCCATCAACCAGCAGCACAACCTGTTCATCACATGCCATACGGAGGAGCTCGATTAACACGCCAAGAGCCGAATCGATTTCATCAGAACCGGCAACACCGCGCGCTACGCGCTCGATATGGCGCACGTCGCCGCGCGCTAAATCGGGAACTTCCAGCAGCGGCAACAGACGAGCGCACTCACGAGCGACGACATCGCGCATGGCGGCCTCGGCATCGGCGCCTCGATAGGAGGAAGTAGAAAAATCCAAAACAATGACCGGATAGCGTGCATACTCATCACGATAGATGCCATCTTCTGCGTCCCATATTTGGCTACCGATGAACAGATTCACGCTCGACGAGCCGGGCACAGGACGCTCCAGATAACATTTGAGCATGGAGAGGTTCATACTCTTGCCAAAACCATGAGGCCGACAACAGAGCGCCACAGTCGATTCGCAATCTAAGATATCGGCAATAAACATGGTCTTATCAACTAAAACACAATGATCGGCGGCATCGGCAAAATCATGAATATCAATCGGCAGAACAGCATTCCCGCCGGGATTGAGCAACTTTACGTCAAAGGTGTTATCAATATCATACATTGCCTGTTCAGACACCGTTTTATCTCCCCTTTTATAATAACGATGCCATTTTAGCGACCATCTTGATAACAATTTTATTGTTCAACAAATGATTCGGGTAACGGTAGAAATGACTCCATAAGGGGGGCATAACAAAACGATTCGCAACAAATAGGGGTCCGGTGCTATCGCATCGGGCCCCTATTCGAATCGCTAAGGCAAAACGCTCGCTGAGAGCCTACTTTTGGGCGTCTTTCTCCGCAGCGTCTTTGTTTTGCTGATCAAGTTTATGCTTACCGCTCACAATAGACGTAGCGCCCAATGTGGCCAAGCTCGCGCTGGCAAGGCTCGCCATCAAAATCAAGTCACCCGTCTTGGGCATGCTGCCCTTAGAGGACTCAGTCGTCGTGGCTGAGGCAGTCGCAACCTTGGTTTTACCCTGGTTCTGGTCGGCGCCATCATCAACCAGGCCCTTGGACCCATTGTCGTCCGCCTGCTTGCCATCCTTACCAAGGCGGGGATCCTTCGATTCCGCACCGTCTGATTCCGCGCCTTGGTCGGAATCGGACTCCTTAGAACCCTCGTCCTTCGAATCGCTCTTAGCATCCTCGGTCTTTTCCGTAGCGCCCTGGTCGGAGCCATCCTTCTTGGAAGACGAGCTGCTGTTGATGCCAGACATCAGCGAGGAGCCAAACATGGAGCCAAGCTGTTCGCTCGCAGAGGGTTCGTCATTCGTCGACGAGTCGCTCGAGCCGGCAGTCGATCCACCGGCGGAAGAACCAGACCCTGCCGCAGCATCTGCGGAATTCGAAGGCGAAGCAGACCCCGCGCTGCCCGCCGAACCGACATCGCCATTTCCATCGCTTGCTCCGGCATCGTATGAAGGAGCATCGACGGTATCCTCGTCAGCACCATTGGTATCGGCACTAGGCCCAGAGGGAGCAACGGGAGCGGCGGGCGCCTGGCTAGGCGCTGGAGTCACGGGCTCGGGCTCAGGCTCGGGCTCAGGCTCGACCGGCGGCGTCGCCGCGGCCTCGTCCTCGGTAATATAGACCAGGCAATCCTTAAGCTCGTTCTTGTAACGGTTCTTCCAGCCCTCGTGATATTGCGGCTGGCTCGAGTACTTACGGGCAACGTTATTGACCACGCTGCTGGAAAGCGCCGTCACAAATTCACGGTCGGTCATATCGTTTGTAAGATTTGCCCAGCGGAAAAAGTCCTGGCAGCCATAGGTGCCGCACATGTTGGTGATGCTCCACACCATACCCTTGACGCAATCGGCGCGGCCAGAGATATCAATACCAAGCGCGCTCTTGAGCCAGGCCTCGGTCACCGCGTAATAGGAGTTGTATGCATATGAATCTTGCAGCGCCGAAAACTCAGCCGGATCGGCGTTATAGGCGCCCTGGAAGGCCTCCTGTGCAATACGGCCCAGCTCCGTCAGCTGACCGTTCGAATACATGGGGTTGCTTGCGTTGGAGATATCGCCTCCGCGGTCAATTGCAGACTTAAGCATGCCGTACTTGGCAGGATTGTAGTTATAGACCTGCTTCATAAACGGGACGAGCGACCAGCGTCGGTCAAACTGGTAGTAACCGAGCGCGTTGTAACCATCGCCGTACGAAAAGCCCTGGTTATAGTTGCCGTGGCTCTCATACTTGGTAAAGTACTTCATCTCGCTGGTCACATTGACAAACGAGACGCCTTGGACCGACCTCAGCACGCCCGAGAAAGACTGCTGGGTATAAAGACCCTTATCGATATCGGTGGCATCCGAGGCAACGCCCGGCGTGGGCTCATCCGCAGCAGCGGGCGCGGGCGCGGCAACGGCGCCAAACGAAAGAGCCAGCGTCAATCCGGCAACAATCGCAGAATGCTTGGGCTGCATAAGATCCTCCTTGCATTGGTGTAGTTAAAGTGCAGTTTGCAAAGATAGATTTAAGTATCGCAGCAAGACCGATGTCGTACAACAACAACTCGACAGACGGTAACGCCCTCCGCGAAATCTTGAGGAATTGCGCTCGAGTTACAGCTTGATATCGAAGTTAATCTCGGGCACGGCCGCCAAGTCGGCCAATGTCACGCCGTCGACGTACTTTTCAATCACGTCGTCCAGACCGCGCCAGAACTTCACAGTAGAGCACAGATCGCTGCGAGTGCAGTTGTTATCGATGCCATCGCATGCGACGGGCGCGGTGCTGCCCTCGACGGCGCGCAGTATATCGCCGGCTCGCACCTCGGCCGGGTCCACGGCCATCATGTAGCCGCCGCCCTTGCCGCGCACACTCTTGAGCAGGCCCGCCTTCATAAGCGGACGGACCAGCTGCTCCAAATACTTTTGCGAAATATGCTCACGGTCGGCAATCTCGCGCAGGGCGATTTTGCCCTCGGCGTCACCGAGCGCCGCGATATAAATCATCAAACGGAGGGCATAGCGGCCCTTAGAAGAAATGAGCATACCTACCCTCCCGGTGCGCTTGAGAAAAAATCATCAGCAGAGTTTGCCCCCGATGCCAAGCGTGTGGGACAGACGATCCCGACTATTATGTCCCACATCTGAAAAGTCGAGTGGATTAGTCGGGTTTTCCCTTGACTAACGCCGAACCCATAGTAACTTTATTCCGAGAAGATTCCTAGGGTTTAGTACACCTATGAGTACACCATAAACAGAGAGGGACAGCATGAGCGCAAATCCGCTGCTTTCCATCGAAGGTCTGACCGCCTCCGTGGACGAGAAGACCATCCTCCACAACGTCAACCTCAACGTCGCCGCCGGCGAGACCCATGTGCTGATGGGACCCAACGGCGCCGGCAAGTCCACCCTCGGCCACCTGGTCATGGGCGACCCCGTCTACACCGTGCAGAACGGCCGCATCGTCTTTGACGGCCAGGACATCACCGAGCTCACCACCGACAAGCGTTCGCGCGCCGGCCTGTTCCTGAGCTTCCAGGCTCCGGTCGAGATCCCGGGCGTGCCGCTGTCGAGCTTTTTGCGCGCCAGCATCGCCGGCCGCCCCGGCCTGGAGATGAAGGGCAAGGAATTCCGCCGCCGCGTCAAGGAGCTCGCGGCCGAGCTCAACATGGATACCGCTTACCTCAACCGCGAGCTGGGCGTAGGCTTCTCGGGCGGCGAGAAAAAGAAGGTCGAGATGCTCCAGCTTCTGCTGCTGCAGCCCAAACTCGCCATCCTGGACGAGACCGACTCCGGCCTGGACGTCGACGCCCTGTCCACCGTCAGCCACGGCATGGACGCCTACCGCAAGAGCTGCAACGGTTCCATGCTCATCATCACGCACAACACGCGCATCCTGGAGCACCTGGATGTCGACCGCGTCCACGTTATGGTCAAGGGCCACATCGTGCGCGAGGACGACGCCTCGCTGATCCCTTGGATCGACAAGAACGGCTTTGAGACCTTCGAGCGCGAGGCTGCCGAGCAGCGCGCCCAGGCCGAGGCCGCCGCTGCCGAGCAGCAAGCGTAAAGGGGCGACGCAATGACCAAGAACCGCACCGAGGTCGCGGACATCGACCGCAGCCTCTACGACTTCACCTATGGCGAGGAGGGATTCGAGCGTCTCGACGCCGGCATCACGCCCGACATCGTGCGCGAGATCAGCGCCAAGAAGGACGAGCCACAGTGGATGCTCGCCCTGCGCCTCAAGTCCCTCGAGATCTTCAACCGTTTTCCCGACCCAACGTGGGGCCCCTCCATCGAGGGCCTGGACATGGACAACATCGTCACCTACGTCAAGCCCAACACCGACCAAAAGCACGACTGGGAGTCGGTGCCCGACGACATCAAGAACACCTTTGAGCGCCTGGGTATCCCCGAGGCTGAGCGCAGCTACCTGGCGGGCGTCGGCGCGCAGTACGACTCTGAGCTCGTCTACCACAACATGCAGGACACCGCGTCCAAAATGGGCATCGTCTACTCCGGCATCGAGGAGGCCCTGCACGACCCGCGGTGGGAGCCGCTCATCCACGAGAAGTTTATGACGCTCATCCCGCCCACCGACCATAAGTTTGCGGCCCTGCACGGCGCAGTATGGTCGGGCGGCTCGTTTGTCTACGTGCCCAAGGGCACCAAGCTCGATTTTCCGCTGCAGAGCTACTTCCGCCTCAACGCCAAGGGCGCCGGCCAGTTTGAGCACACGCTCATCATCGTCGAGGACGACGCCGACCTGCACTTTATCGAGGGCTGCTCCGCACCCAAGTACAACGTGGCCAACCTCCACGCCGGCGCTGTGGAGCTCTTTGTGGGCAAGCGTGCTCACCTGCGCTACTCGACCATCGAAAACTGGTCCAAAAACATGTACAACCTCAACACCAAGCGTGCGCGCGTGGATGAGGACGGCGACATCGAGTGGATCAGCGGCTCCTTCGGCAGCCACGTGGGCTACCTCTACCCCATGAGCGTGCTCAACGGCCGCCGCGCCCGCTCGAGCTTTACCGGCATCACCTTTGCCGGCGCCGGCCAGAACCTCGATACCGGCTGCAAAGTCGTGCTCAACGCGCCCGATACCTCGGCGACCGTCGAGACCAAGGGCATCTCCAAGAGCGGCGGCATCCAGACCTTCCGAAGCTCTATCGTGGCCACGCCTAAGGCCGAGGGCTCCAAGGCAACCGTGAGCTGCCAGTCGCTGATGCTCGACGACCAAAGCCGCTCCGACACCATCCCCGCCATGGACATCCGCGCCAAGAACGTCGACATCGGCCACGAGGCCACCATCGGCCGCATCGGCGACGACAAGGTGTTCTACCTGATGAGCCGCGGCATCTCGGAGGAAGAGGCCCGCACCATGATCGTCAACGGCTTTGCCAACCCGGTCTCCAAGGAGCTGCCGCTGGAGTACGCCGTCGAGATGAACAACCTGATCAAGCTCGAGATGGAAGGAGCGATCGGATAATGAAACAGACCACCAACACGCCGAACGCATTTACGTCATCCGAGCTTCTGCAGTGCGACGTATCGGGAGCGACGAGCCCGACGACGCGTACTAAAGGTACGCGAGGAGGGTCGGAGCCCCGAGACGGCGTGCTGCAGGAGATCGGGGGCGTCAACGCGATGCCGGCTGCCACATGGGGCTGGCTCAAGATGAACCAGACCAAGCTCGAGCTTTCGGACGAACTTGCTGCCGCTCCTGCCGAGGCCGTTGAGGTCGAAGGCCTGGACGAGCAGATCCATGGCGCGGCCGACGCCTTCGACGCCGCCATGGAGGCCATGGCCGAGCGCTTCCCCGAGCGACGCACCTCAGCCCCCGGCGACGCCGCCGACCGCGCCCGCATCACACCCGAGACCGAGCTCGACGTGCCCGCCACTTCCGTCTACCAGGCCGGCGCCATCAAGCTCGAGGAGGAACTCTCCCCCGCCGAGGCCTTCGAGACCGGCATGGGCGAGGCCGCCTACACCTATCTGGCCGACCATGCCACCAAGCGTATCGTCATCGACGTGCCCGCCTACGGCCGTGCCACGGTCACCGTGCGCGTGAGCGGCGTCGATGCCGCGGCTGCCATCGCCGCCATCGATGTCGTCGCCCGCCCGCAGGCAACGCTCGACCTGCAGATCGCCCTGGACTCCCCCGTTACCGGCGAGGGCGTCGTGGGCTCCGTGCTGCGGGTGTGCGCCCACGAGTACGCCACCGTCAACGTGACCTGCACGCAGACGCTCGACGACAGCTGGATCGCACTCGACGACACCGGCCTGTTCCTGGACGAGGGCGCGCGCGTCAACGTGCAGCACACCGTACTGGGTGCTGGCGCCAGCGCCACCGGCCTTGCCGGCGACCTGCTGGGCGACACCGCCAAGGTGACGATCGATACCGATTACCTGGGTGCTCGCGAACAAGTGCGCGACTTTAACTACGAGCTGCGCCACCGCGGCCGCAAGACCGAGTGCGAGATCGATGCCAACGGCGTGCTGACCGGCACGTCCAAGAAGGTCTACCGCGGCACCATCGACCTCGTGCACGGCTGCAAGGGTGCTGTCGGCACCGAGCGCGAGACGGTGCTGTTGGCCAACAAGGGCGTCGACAACAAGACCGTTCCCGTCATCCTCTGCGACGAAGACGACGTTGCCGGCAACCACGGCGCCACCATCGGCCACGTCCGCGACGAGCAGCTGTTCTACCTCGCCTGCCGCGGTCTTGACCAAAATGCCGCCGAGGACCTGTTCATCCGTGCCAAGCTGGAGGACGCCGCACTTTCCGCGACCGACGAGCGCACCCGCGCCGCCGTCGTCCGCTTGGGCAACAACCTGATCGATAACTTTGAGGAGGAGCTCGCATGATCGACACCGAGCACGTTAAATGCGATACCTGTACTGCCCCCGAGCCCATGGAGTTCGACGCCAGCGATGAGGCCTCGCGCGGCTGGCCTACCATCGACATCGAGACCAATCCCTACAAGGCGCAGTTCCCGCTGTTCCAACAACACCCCGAGATTGCCTTCCTCGATAGCGCCGCCACCGCGCAGCGCCCCGCCTGTGTGCTCGACGCCGAGCGTGACTTCTACCAGCGTATGAACGCCAACCCCCTGCGCGGCCTGTACTCGTTGTCCGTCGAGGCCACCGAGGCCATCGCGAAGGTGCGCCAGCAGATCGCCGACCTCATCGGCGCCTCCCAGGCTAATGAGATCGTCTTCACCCGCAACACGAGCGAGTCGCTCAACCTGGTCGCCAAGAGCTTTGCGCCCACGGTGCTGGAGCCCGGCGACGAGGTCGTCATCACTATCATGGAGCACCATTCCAACCTGATTCCGTGGCAGCAGGTCTGCCGCGAGACCGGCGCCAAGCTCGTCTACCTCTACCCCACCAAGACCGGTCAGCTCACGACCGAGGAAGTGCTTGCCAAGGTTGGCCCCAAGACCAAGATTCTGGCCGTGGGTCAGATCTCTAACGTGCTGGGCGTCGAGAACCCGGTCAAGAATCTCGGCAAGCTCGTGCACAAGTACGGCGGCTATCTGGTCGTCGACGGCGCACAGTCGCTGCCGCACATGCCGGTCGATGTGGCCGATCTGGGCGCCGACTTCTTTGCCTTTAGCGCGCACAAGGCCATGGGTCCCATGGGCATCGGCGTGCTGTGGGGCAAGATGGATCTGCTCAACGCCATGCCGCCCATGCTTACCGGTGGCGAGATGATCGATTCGGTCACCGAGCAGGACGCCGTCTGGGCGCCCGTCCCCGAGAAGTTCGAGGCCGGCACGCAGGACGCCGCCGGCGTCTTCGCCACGGGCGCGGCGCTTGATTACCTGGTCAATACGGTGGGCTACGAAAACATCCAGGCACGAGAGCAGGCACTCGTCCACTACCTGATGGGCGAGCTCATGCAGCTCGACTTTGTCCAGATCATCGGCTCCATCTATTGGGACAACCACCACGGGGTCGTCAGCTTTAACGTCAAGGGCATCCACCCTCACGACGTCGCGAGCATCATGGACATGGACGGCGTCTGCATCCGTGCCGGTCACCACTGCGCGCAGCCGCTGCTCACCTGGCTGGGGGTCGAAAACCTTGCCTGCTGCCGCGCCAGCGTGGCCTTCTACAACGACAAGGCCGATATCGATAAGTTCATCGCCGGCCTGTATCACGTTTGGAGCACGTTCAATGGGTAATCTGTACACCTCCACCACGTTTATGGAGCACAACTCGCACCCCGATTACAAGTACGAGATGGATGCCCCCACGCACGAGCACGACGGCATCAACCCCAGCTGCGGCGATGAACTCACCCTGCAGCTGCGTGTCGAGAACGATGTAATCGAGGAGGCTTCCTTTACCGGGCACGGCTGCGCTATCAGCCAGGCCAGCGCCGACATCATGGCCGACCTCATCACGGGCGAAACGGTCGAGGAGGCTCGTCGTCTGGCAGGGCTTTTCCTCGCCATGATCCGTGGCGAGGAGCTCTCCGAGGAAGACTTGGAAGACCTAGACGAGGCCGCTCAGCTCCAGGACATCTCACACATGCCCGCCCGCGTCAAATGCGCTGAGCTCGCATGGCGAACTCTCGACGGCATGCTCGAGGGTCAGGCTAACCAGTAACGGATGCCCCGAATCCAAGGTTTTTGATTGCCGAGCCGCCCGATACGGGCGGCTCGGCTTTTTCATAACGAGCGCACGCGCAGCCACGCTTCCGGCGCCCAATCTGTCATTTATCGCACGGCCAACCGCAAGCACAAGCGTTTTTCACAGTACCAAAGGCTTGCCACAGGGCCACGGGGCACGCCGAGCAAAGCGCCAGGCACCGTCCTACTAGGCTCCGGCTCGCCTCCTGCCTGCCGCAGACGGGTCCCATAGGGTGCGGCGTGCATTTTTGCGAGTATTCAGCACGCCAAGCTATGTGCATACAAATCACGAGCATAAATTAGCGCCTTCGGGCGCGTATATATTGCGTTTTAGAACAGGCATTACGGTCTACGGGGACGCAAACGCGTGCTTCGGGGCGTATTGGCAGACAAATAATTGTCTCGGGGCCCGCAAGTTGCAAGGTTATAGCAGTTCCGACAGCACTACGATGCTGAAAACTCCGCTTTTTGCACGGCGTGGACGGGGGTAGGCACGGGCAAAACCGGACTGAGCTATTGTTTTATGCAAGACGGCAATCATTCTATGCATATTTAGAAGTGTAGCTAACGTCCAAGCATTTAGAATGATGGTCCCAGTGGGCAGACAGCCCTATCCCAGGCTGTCATCAGTCCGCACCGCCGTTCGAGCACGGGCACGCACAATACGAGAAGCGGTACTTTTGCTTATCCCCGTATACCGCTCAATCTGGCGCACCGTAAAACCAGCATCGCGCAATCCAAGAATAACGATATTACGCTGCGCCGGCGGCGCCGCTTTAACCCCCTGGAGCGCAACCCCGCATCCCTTCGCCAACTCGTCGGCAAAGGCGCGCCGCTCCAACTCCATCTCTACCAAATCGCGCATCGCCGGATCGCCGCCGTCGGGCGTCGAAAGCGAATAGGCAATAAAGGCTTTGGCAGAACCAAAAAGCTCAAGTACGCAAGAAGGATCGGAAAGTCCCCTCGTAGCATCTGCCTCGTCACCGTCGTAAACGCGCAGATGCTCCGCAAAGCTGCTCCAGGGATAACGCTCAATTAGGTTGATGCCCGCATCCTGCGGATCGGCGTGAACGGAGCGAACAGCCTCCATCACCTGCCGGTCGGTATCGAGCGAACAGCGCTCAAAACGTTCCCGGAACAGGCAGCCCGATCGCCCGGTACGCTTATTGAACCGACGAGCATACGTCAACAGCAGGCGTTGCATGGCTGCACTCATGTTGTCCTCATAATCCAAAAGTACCAGATCAACATGGTCGCCCATGAGGCACCACGCCGCAATCGTTACCTGGGCATCGCGGCAGCAGTCGCGCATCAGCTCCAAAAACTCCCACCGGTCCTCGTCGCTCTCAAAGATCAGCTGACTGCCCATACCGCGGGCACAGACATGGTAAAAACCGGTGATCGTTTTCCAAACACGCTGCATGGCGCTCCCTTCGCCGGGACCTGCTTACCATCCAATACATCACGATTGAAACGTGCCATCAAAACATTCACGCAAAATGGCACCCGTCGACGGTAAAAGGCGGCAAACCGACGGCGAATGGCATCATAACCACAGGCTAGACACCGCAACAGGGGCAAGAACTAACCAATAACTTGACCAGAACTGACCCCCTAAAACGTATCGCATAACCGCAACCAAGCTTGTTAAATCGTTTCAATTGAAAGTTCCGCGCTTCTCGTTACGAAAACTGCGCCGTTCGCCGAATATTCCGTGCATTTCGCGGTATTATAGGGGCTGCATGTCATGTCCCTTTCGAAGGGTCGCCCGGCAATCACCAGCCACGACCTCCAGACGGGACGCCAACACGATAGAGAGGAGAGGCATGCAGTACTCACAGGAAGTGGAGAACATGTGCCCCGTTGCCAAGGGTGCATACCACGGCCCCGCACCCATCCCCGAGGAGGGCAAGTGGGTCCAGGCTAAGGAGATTTCCGACATCTCCGGTCTTACGCACGGTGTGGGTTGGTGCGCACCTCAGCAGGGCGCCTG
This sequence comes from Collinsella sp. HCP3S3_E11, assembly GCF_052067375.1. NCBI lineage: Bacteria > Bacillati > Actinomycetota > Coriobacteriia > Coriobacteriales > Coriobacteriaceae > Collinsella > Collinsella sp. HCP3S3_E11. Next base: position 29,943 of record NZ_JBQHQI010000001.1, read on the forward strand.
CAAGCTCACGCTGAACGTCAAGGACGGCATCATCGAGGAGGCCCTCGTTGAGACCATCGGCTGCTCGGGCATGACCCACTCTGCTGCCATGGCTTCCGAGATCCTTCCCGGCAAGACCATCCTCGAGGCCCTCAACACCGACCTCGTCTGCGACGCCATCAACGTTGCTATGCGCGAGATCTTCCTGCAGATCGTTTACGGCCGCAGCCAGACCGCGTTCTCCGAGGGCGGCCTGCCCGTGGGCGCCTCCCTCGACGACCTCGGCAAGGGCCTTCGCTCTCAGGTCGGCACCATGTTCGGCACCAAGGCCAAGGGCGCTCGTTACCTCGAGCTCGCTCAGGGCTACGTCACCCGCATGGCTCTCAACGACAAGAACGAGATCATCGCGTTCGAGTTCCTGAACCTCGGTAAGTTCACCGACGCCGTCAAGGCCGGCAAGACCCCCGAGGAGGCCATCGCTGGCGCCATGGGCCACTATGGTCAGTGGGAGAACGCTGCCAAGTACATCGACCCGCGCACCGACGAGGAGACTCACTCCGTCGCCAGCGTGTTCCCGGTTCACGAGTAGAAAGGGAGGGAAATAACTATGACTGTTACGTTCGAAGGTTACGAGCGCCGCGCTGACAAGATCAACAAGTGCCTCGCCGACAACGGCATCGCCTCCCTCGAGGAAGCTCTGCAGATCTGCACCGACAAGGGCTTCAACCCGCGTGAGATCGTCAACAACACCCAGTCCATCGCCTTCCAGAACGCCGAGTGGGCCTACACCCTCGGCTGCGCTCTCGCTGTCAAGCGTGGCGCCAAGAACGCTTCTGAGGCTGCCGCCATCATCGGCGAGGGCATCCAGGCCTTCACCGTTCCCGGCTCCGTCGCCGAGGACCGCAAGGTCGGTCTGGGCCACGGCAACCTGGGCGCTATGCTGCTCTCCGACGACACCGAGTGCTTCGCCTTCCTGGCCGGCCACGAGTCCTTCGCTGCCGCTGAGGGCGCTATCGGCCTGGCTCTGAACGCCAATAAGGCTCGTAAGAAGCCGCTGCGCGTTATCCTCAACGGTCTGGGCAAGGACGCCGCCCAGATCATCGCCCGCATCAACGGCTTCACCTACGTGAAGACCCAGTTCGACTACTACACGGGCGAGCTCAAGGTTGTCGAGACCATCCCCTACTCCGATGGTCCCCGTGCTGCCGTTAACTGCTACGGCTCCGACGACGTCCGTGAGGGCGTTGCCATCATGTGGCACGAGAACGTCGACATCTCGATCACCGGTAACTCCACCAACCCCACGCGCTTCCAGCACCCCGTCGCTGGCACCTACAAGAAGGAGCGCATCGAGGCTGGCAAGAAGTACTTCTCCGTCGCCTCTGGTGGCGGCACTGGCCGTACCCTGCACCCGGACAACATGGGCGCCGGCCCTGCCTCTTACGGCATGACCGACACCATGGGCCGTATGCACTCCGACGCCCAGTTCGCCGGTTCTTCCTCCGTGCCTGCGCACGTCGACATGATGGGTCTCATCGGCATGGGCAACAACCCCATGGTCGGTGCCACCGTCGCCTGCGCTGTCGCCGTCGAGGAGGCCCTCAAGGCCTAATCGCGCCCGCGCGATGCTCATATAGTTGAGCCTTGGAGCCGCTATCCACCCGGGTAGCGGCTCTTTTTGTTTGCACTGCCGCAGGGTTGCTAATGCCGATATATCAGTTGGGACGAAATACGAGATGTGATGAGATGGAGCGTCAGAGCGTCCATAACGCCCATCTGCCATAGTTGCCCTTTACCGATTTGCCGAGTCTTTTCGGCCTCATTGCCGATCACCCATGCGACAATGCGCCGGACGAGAAAGGAATCCGATGGAATCGACTGATGTACTGGTAATTGGATCTGGCATTGCGGGCCTTTGTGCCGCCATAGAAGCGGCATGCGCGGGCGCGACCGTTGCCGTCGCAAGCGCCGGCAAGACCATGAGCGGATCGAGCTTTTTCCCGGGCACCTGGGGCCTAGGTCTCATCGGTCCCGTTAACGAAGACGACGAACAGGATCTCATCGACACCATCCAGACCGTGGGCGGCGGTGTCGCCGACCCTACGCTCGTCCAGACGTTCGTCCACGGTATTCCCCAGGCCATCCAATGGCTCGAGCAGGATCTAGGTGTTGAGCTCCAACGCCCGCAAAGCGCCGAGAGCGCCCTGCAAAAGCAATTTATCCCCTGCTTTGACCATAAGACACGCAATTGGCGCGGCCTTACCCGCAAGCCCCTTGAGGACGCGTGTGCGGCCCAGATCAAGTCTCTCGGCATTCACCTGCTCCCCCGCCACGAGCTTATCGACCTTGTTGAGGACACAACCGGAAAGATTATCGGCGCCGTACTCTACAACCAAACGGACGAGCGCATCGTGACCCTTGCAGCCAAGGCCACCATCATCGCTGCGGGCGGCACGGGTGGCCTGTTCGAGCGAAGCCTCACTTCCGCCGACGTGCTCAGCTCCTCGCAGGCCATCGCGCTGGCACACGGCGCAACGCTCACTAATATAGAGTTCATGCAGATGATGCCGGGCTTCATCGAGCCCAAGCGCAACCTTGTCTTTAACGAGAAGACCTGGCGCTACGTACATGTAGACCAGCCGGTCGATATCGCCGACGACAAGCTGGACGATCTGCTTGAGCAACGCTCCGGATATGGTCCCTTCACCTCGCGCTTGGCCTCCCGCGCCATCGATCTTGCCATCGATCAAGCGGGTGCTGAAGGTCTGGCGCTCCACTACGACTTCCCCCGCGAGGACGTCCCCGAGTTTGTGCAGACCTTTGCCACCTGGCTACAAGACGAGCACGGCATCGCGCCGACCGACGAGATGCGTGTGGCGATGTATGCCCACGCCGCCAATGGCGGCATCAAAATCGACAAGACCGCGTACACGGGCGTTGAGGGCCTCTATGCCTGCGGCGAGGCGACAGGCGGCATGCACGGGGCCGATCGCATTGGTGGCCTGTCAAGCGCCAACGGCATCGTGTTTGGGCGCATCGCGGGCGCCTCGGCAGCCCAAGCAGCACAGAATGCACCTGAGGTGGCCCCAAAGGCGGATGTCGCCCTCCCCCAGCATGGCATTGCCACAACAGACGCCGAGCGCCTGACCCGCGGCCTTAAGCACACGATGAGTACCTATTGCATGATCAACCGCACCGAAGGGGGCCTATCCAAGGCACTACACGAGCTTGAGGGCTTGAAGACGGAGGCAACGACCTTGAGCACACAGAAAGCTCAGGACAGCGAAATCGCAGCCCTCGCCCGCCTGCACTCGCAGATTCAGCTGGCAGTTGAGATGGCCAAAGCCATGCGCAAGCGAACCGAAAGCCTCGGATCGCACTATCGAGCGGACTAAACTGGACACTCATCTAAAGCAGAACACAACTAATCGATATCTATGGGCCCCGTGAGCTCGAGGTGGCACGGGGTCCATTCGTGTCCGCACGGCAGCGTATCCTTATTCTGAATACAGAGCAGGCAAAGCCCACACAGACAATAGACCAGCGGGGAGGAGATATGGACAGTCATGATATCGAGAAGTGGCGTGTCAAACTTGATAGCTCCGCCAATGTGGAAGCCGGCGTTGAGTATTGGCTCGCACGCGATTTAATGGAACCCATGGGGTACACTCGATGGGAGAACTTCGCCGAAGTTGTTAAGAGGGCAAAAGTCTCGTACGAAACAAACAAAACTCCAGTTGATTCCCATTTTCGTGATACCACGAAAATGGTAACAGTCGGTGTCGCCGCTCGCGCGGTTAAAGACTACAAACTTACTCGCTATGCATGCTATTTAATCGCACAGAACGGAGATTCAAACAAGCCAGAGATCGCGCTCGCCCAGGCATACTTTGCCGTGCAGACGCGCCGCCAAGAGCTCATAGAACAGCGCTTCGCAGAGATTCAGCGCTTGCAGGCGCGCCACTCGCTATCCGATTCAGAGAAACAGCTTCGGGTATTGCGTTCAAACGCGGCGTGGACTCCAAAGGATTCGCGATCATCAAGTCGAAGGGCGATGAAGCGTTATTCGGCGGCAGAAGCGCGGCGGAAATGAAGCAGCAGCTCGGTGTACCCAAGAGGGCAGGCTCGACTTGTAAAGCGTCTGTGCCCTTTCGGGTTCGACCCCATGCGAGGTCAACAAAAAAGACGGCCAACTTTCGCTGACCGTCTTAACATGCTTTGGTGGGCCGTCAGGGGGTCAGCCTGCTGCGCAGGCGGCCGCTGCGGCGCTTCGCGCCTTGCGCGCTGCGCTGGCAAACGCTTACGCGTTTCCTCAGCTCCGCGCCCTTTCGGGTTCGACCCATGTATGGTTAACAAAAAAAGCGACTAGCCGAAGCCAGTCACTTTAACATGCTTTGGTGGGCCGTCAGGGGGTCGAACCCTGGACCTTGGGATTAAGAGTCCCCTGCTCTACCAACTGAGCTAACGACCCAAAGCTAAAGTCCGTAGTGGCGGACTTTAGAGGAGATATCGTGTGGTGGGCCGTCAGGGGGTCGAACCCTGGACCTTGGGATTAAGAGTCCCCTGCTCTACCAACTGAGCTAACGACCCGATATCAACACGAAGCAAGAACTGGGGTGGGTAAAGGGACTCGAACCCTCGACCTACGGGACCACAACCCGTCGCTCTAGCCAACTGAGCTACACCCACCGTGTCCTGTGCGCTTCGCGCTCGACTATTATTGCAAGGAACGCCACGCGACGCAAGCCCCAATTTTCAAGAATTTTGAAAAGAGTTTTTCGGATCCATTTCGAGCAAATCCCACCGGTTCCATAGGAGTAAACTTGCCCCACCCCGATGTTCGAAAGGACAAGCATGAAAGAACTCTCCAATCGCACGGCAACGTTTACCGATTCGGTCATCCGCCGCATGACGCGCATCTCCGATATGTACGGCGCCGTCAACCTCTCGCAGGGCTTCCCCGACTTTGATCCCCCGGCGCAGCTGCTCAAGAGCCTGGGCACCATCGCCGCCGACCCTAAGCCGCTCTATCACCAGTACTCCATCACCTGGGGCTCCCAGGCCATGCGCGAGGCGCTTGCCGCCAAACAGGAGCACTTTATGGGCATGCCGATCGACCCCAACCAGAACATCGTGGTCACTTGCGGCTCCACCGAGGCCATGATGGCTGCCATGATGACGGTCACCAACCCCGGCGACAAGGTCGTCATCTTCTCGCCCTTCTACGAGAACTACGGCGCCGACACAATCCTTTCGGGTGCCGAGCCCATCTACGTGCCGCTCAACCCACCCACATTCGACTTTGACCGCGAGACACTCGAGGCGGCCTTCCGCGACAACGACCCCAAGGCCATCGTCCTGTGCAACCCTTCCAATCCCTGCGGCAAGGTCTTTACGCGCGATGAGCTCACCTTTATCGCCGACCTCTGCAAAAAGTACGACGCCTACTGCATCACCGACGAGGTGTACGAGCACATCGTCTACGCGCCCCACGAGCACGTCTATATGGCCACACTGCCCGGCATGTTCGAGCGCACCATCAGCTGCAGTTCGCTGTCCAAGACGTACTCCATCACCGGCTGGCGTCTGGGTTACACCATCGCCCCGGCCCAGATTACCGAGCGCATCAAGAAGGTCCACGACTTCCTCACCGTGGGTGCCGCCGCTCCCCTGCAGGAAGCCGTCGTCACCGCCCTCAACTTCGACGACAGCTATTACCAGGAGGTCCTCGATCTCTACACAGCCAAGCGCGATCTGTTCTGTCAGGGGCTCGATAGCATCGGTCTTGAGCATAACGTGCCGCAGGGCGCCTACTACGTCATGATGGACATCTCTGAGTTTGGCTATGACAGCGACCTCGACTTCTGCGAGGACCTCGCGTCTAAGGTGGGCGTGGGCGCCGTGCCCGGCTCAAGCTTCTTCCGTGAGCCCGTCAACCATCTGATTCGCCTCCACTTTGCCAAGCGAGACGAGACGATTAACGCGGCGCTAGAGAACCTCAAGTCGCTACGCGATAAAATCAAGCCGCGCGGGTAAGGACGGCCCGGCAACTAAAGCACCCAAAGAAGCCCCGCACCGCACGCGCGTTGTGGGGCTTCTTTTTATAGCGCTTTCTTAATTTGTTTAAAGCGCTATACTTTAGTCACGGAGCAACTCGTCCCAGGGGGAGGAATACTATGGCAGAGCAGCAGCTTATCGGAGCGCTCGAGGCCGGCGGCACCAAGATGGTCTGTGCCACGGGCTATGCAGACGGTACGGTTCTGGAGCGTGAGCAGATCGCAACCACGACCCCGCAGGAGACCGTTGAGGCCGTCAACGCATGGTTTGCAAACAAGGGCATCGCCGCGCTGGGCATCGGCGCCTTTGGCCCCACCGCAGTCAACCCTGCCTCGCCCCAATACGGCAAGATCTTGGAGACGCCCAAGACGGCATGGCGCTACTTTGACCTGCTGGGCACCATCCAAAACGAACTCAATATTCCCTGTGGCTACGATACCGACGTCAACGTCGCCTGCCTGGGCGAGGTCAGCTTTGGTTGCGCCCAGGGCCTCACCGACGTGGTGTATCTGACCATCGGCACCGGTGTGGGCGCCGGCGTGCTCTCGGGCGGCCAGCTCGTTCATGGCATGATGCATCCCGAGGCCGGGCACATCTTGGTCACACGCGATCCGCGCGACACCATCGGCGAGCACAGCGGCTGTCCTTTCCACGACAACTGCCTCGAGGGCCTCATCGCTGGCCCCGGCATTAAAAAGCGCTGGGATGGCAAAAGCGCCGGAGACATGGCCGATGACCCGGAGGCCATGGACCTGCTCGCAGGCTACCTGGCACAGGCGCTCATGACCTACACGCTGTGCTATGCGCCGCAAAAGATCATCATCGGCGGCGGCGTGGCCGACCACACCCCCATCGTGCCGCTCGCCCGCAAAAAGTGCGCCGAGATGCTCAACGGCTATATCGTCACGCCCGAGGTCAATGGCATCGATACCTACATTGTCAACAACAGCCTCGAGGGTAAGCAGGGCATCATGGGTTGTCTGGCCCTTGGCGCACAGGCGCTCCAGTAAAGGGTGCACCAACGACACACGGTATTGCCGGGCTCGTATAACGCGCAGACAACGCTATCGCGCCCTGCAGGGCCCCCAAACGCACAAGGCCGTCTAGGACCAAGCAAAACGTCCTAGGCGGCCTTTTTGGTGCATACAAGCGATCGGAGGAGATATCGGAGCACGACGCCGGTAGCCGCTCCGCAGCAGTCAATCATCACGTCGGTAATCATACCGGCGCGCCCCGGCACAAATAACTGAATCGTCTCGTCGATTGAGGGGACCAGCAACAGAAAAACCACCGTGGGAAGCAGTCTGTCAAAAGTGCGTCGACCCTCGATATCAAAGGCATGTGTCACCAAAACACCGAGCACCATATACTCGGTAAAGTGTGCGCACTTGCGGACGACAAAGTTGGTTACCCATTCATACGGCAGGCTCAAGCTATGCAAAAACCCGCGGACGTCCTCCATGATCGCCAAGCTCAGTGAGCCGGACCCCGTGCCGGGAACCAGTGAATTGCCCCAGATCAGCAACACCATGACGCAGGCCGCAACCGCCCACTTACGATCGATCTTAATCATGCAGAACTAGGCCTCGGCACGAAGCGGCGTAAAACTGGCGGTACCGCCCTCGATAACACTCAAATAGGCACGGCCCGTACGCTTTGCGGTAGAGGACTGCAGGCGCTCGATCTCTTCCTCAAGGATCTGATTGACGCGCTCATGGCGACGGTTTTCCATAACGCCGGCGGCGATAGCCTCGGCGCGCTCGATACTCTCGCGCGAGATACGCGCGGTATCCTCGGGAAACACGGAGCTGTGGCGGCCGACATAGACGGGAGCAACCGAGACAGGTGAGGCTGCAGGCGTGGGCATCGGCGCGGGGGCGGGCTCGGCGACCTCGGCCATGATCGCCATAGCGGCGGCCCACATGTTCTCGTGGCCCGAATAATCGGCCATGGGGATATCTTCCTCGAGGGAGGCATCGGGGAGACTGTCGGTATCCACGCGATTCTGGGCATCGATAGAGGCAGTGATGGCGGCGGGCTCGTCCAAATCGGTGAGATCCACACCCTTGGCATCGGAAATGATGGGCATGCTGGCGAGCTTGGCGTTGTACGGCACCGCCTCCGCGGCCTGCATTTGGGCCGAAGCGCCCCAAAGCGAGCTTTCGGCAGCACGACGAGCGGCGATGGTCTCCTCGTCGACAACCAGGGGCTCATCGGCAAAGGGGTCGGCGACAGGAGCCGGCTGAGCTGCGCCCTGCTGGCCGGTCGAAGCGGCCGCCGCGGCAGAGGCGTACGCAGCCGACGAAGCACCGTTATAGGCGGCATTGTTGGCAGCGTTGGCCACAAGCGCCACGAAAGCTGCAGTGCTGCCAGCAGGGGCGGCATGAGAGCCCGAAACGGCACGTGCGGCAGCAGCGATGTCGTCGCGGTTATAGGAGCCAGTCTTTTCACCGTTTGTGAGCTCGTCGATTGCGACCTGATAGACATCGCGCGAGCGAGCGGGATCGCAGCTAACCGGCGAGTCGTCGTCGAGCATGCTATCGATCATAGCCCAGGCATCGGCCTCGTCCATGGCGTTGGCGGCACGGGCGATGGTCGGAACGCCATCATCGGCGTGGCGGCGCTGAAACGCGCCGGTCAGACCGGAGAGAAGCGAAGAGGATTGACCCTGCTCGTCCAAAGTGACAGGAGCAGCAGCCCGGGGAGCGGCTTCCTCGTGCTGAGCGGGAATAGAGGCGGTCTTGAACTCGTTGTAGGTCCGACTAAACTGAGCGGCGCCGCCCACGGCATCGGGCTCAAACAGGCGGCCATCGTGCTCCGCACGATACTCAGAGATACCCAGCGAGGCGGCATAGATACCCACGCCGGCCACTGCGCCCACGGCAAAGGGAACAGCACCCGCGACGACCGTCTCGTTGATTGACGAAAACGGCAGTGTAGCGGCATACACGACCACGGGTGCGGCAAGGCCGATCCCGCAGGAAAGTCCGGCAAGGACTGCTCGTTGTGTTGCATCAGAAGAAGCCATGAGCTCTCCCCATCTTCCAGCACCCAAATCGCATCATTCAGTTGGCTGCGCGAGAGAAGATGAAGCGGGGCTATGCCCCAAAGCAACGGTATAAGGTTCGTTTCATCTGCGTTTTCCGTCGCGAAGCTTAACTGCTATTATGCGAAACCCCCTTGGGGATTGCAAGCGACGAAGCGGAATTGAAACGGGAAAATCGCTGCTTGCCGGTCGTGAGGTCAATAATCGTTGGCGAGCGGCTATACGAAAAGGGCCAGGATCTAAACCCCGGCCCTTCTGGCATGTCTATGGTTGCTGTCGCGTGCAGCGGACGGACTAGAACATCTGCTCGTAATCGCTGTGCTTTTTGGCCGAACGCACCAAAAATTCCTGGTTGGTATTAGTGCCCTTAAGGCCCTTGATAAACGACGCTGCCGCGCGCTCGGTATTGTTCATGCCGGCGAGGATGCGGCGCAGGCCAAAGACAAACGGACGCATTTGCTCGTCGACCAGCAGGTCCTCGTTGCGCGTGCCCGAGGCAACGGGGTCGATGGCCGGGAAGATGCGGCGGTCGGCCAGATCGCGATCGAGCTTGAGCTCCATGTTGCCGGTGCCCTTGAACTCCTCAAAGATGACCTCGTCCATCTTGGAGCCGGTATCGATAAGGGCGGAAGCAAGGATGGTGAGTGAGCCGCCGTTTTCGATATTGCGGGCAGCACCCAGGAAGCGTTTAGGCGGATACAGGGCCGCCGAATCGACGCCGCCCGAAAGGATGCGGCCCGAGGCGGGCGCCGCCAGGTTGTACGCACGGGCAAGACGCGTGATGGAGTCGAGAACCACCACGACGTCGCCGCCCAACTCCACGATGCGCTTGGCGCGCTCGATGACGAGCTCGGCCACGCGGGTATGGTTGTCGGCGGGCATATCGAAGGTGGAGGCCACGACCTCGCCCTCAATGGAGCGCTGCATATCGGTGACCTCTTCGGGGCGCTCGTCGACGAGCAGGCAGATGAGGTGCACCTCGGGGTTGTTGATCGAGATAGACTGGCAGATCTTCTTGAGAATCGTGGTCTTACCGGCCTTGGGCGGTGACACGATCAGGCCACGCTGGCCCTTGCCGATCGGCGACACGATATCGATGGCGCGACCGGTAATGGAATCCTTGCCATGCTCCATGCGCAGCGGCTCATTGGGGTAGACCGGAGTGAGGTCGCCAAACTTGGGGCGGTTACGGGCCTGCTCAGGATCAAGACCGTTGACGGTCGTAATTTTGGCGAGACCGGCACGCTTGTCGCCGCCGCGCGAGGGACGAAGCGAACCCTCGATCACGTCGCCCGTGCGCAGACGCGCGGAGCGGATGAGGTAGGCGGGCACGAAGGCGTCGTCATTGGACTTCATGTAGCCGTGGGCATGGATGATGCCGGAGCTGTCCGGGCGAATCTGCAGGATGCCCTTAATATCGCGGAAGCCCTCGGCCTTCGCGGCTGTGGTGTAGATCTCTTCGACGAGCTCGACCTTCTTCTTGCCGGTCGTCTCGATCTCGAACTCCTTGGCCTTCTCGCGCAGCTCGGCGACCTTCATGGCCGCGAGCTCCTCGCGCGAAAGCGTGGGCTCAGTCGGAGCTGCGTTGCGCTCCTTGTTGCGCTGTTTGCGATCGCGCTGACGGCTGCGGCGGTCGTTGCTACGATCGTCCTTGCGCTCGCTGCGCTCATCGTTACGCTTGTGCTGACGGCGGTTGGGGCGGGAACCCTCTTCGGCCTCAGCGCTCTCGACGGCAGGCGTCGTGGGCGCATCGGCGGTCGCCGGGGTCTCGCCGTCCGACTTAGCGTCGGACTCGGGCTGTTGCTCAGCATCCCCCTGCTGTTCGGCAGACTTGGTCTTGGAAGATTTCTTGCGCGTGCGCTTGGGCTTCTCGCCTGCCGACCGATCGGCGCCCTCCGTCTCGGGAGTCGTGTCGACACTCGCCTCGGTAGACTCAGCTACCGCAGATTCGGCGCCGGACTTCGCCTCTGCCTTAGCTGGGCGTTTGGCTGCGGTGTGACGGCTGCGCCCGGGACGAACGTCGGCAGACTCGGCAGCGGCAGAAACAGCGACCTCAGGAACATCAGCGCCCTCGGCCGAAACCACGACAGCCGCTGTAGGCTCGACGAACGCCGGGGCATCTTGGACAGAAGCCGCGGCAGCGGCCGCCTTCTCCGCCTCGACAAATGCCTTGGGCTTGCGGCCGCGGCGATGCGGGCGCAAAGCAGGATCGACGACAAATGCACCGCCGGCCTCGGCAGGCACGACAGACTCAGCAGAGGAAGCGTCCTCCCCCGCCGCAGAGCGAACCGGGGTCTCGGCGGCATCGGACGAAGCCTGCTCGGCAGCCTGCTGGACCTTGGCCGCCGTGCGACGGCGCGTGCGCGGAGCCGGCTTTTCTGCTACCTGCTCGGGAGCCGGAGCCGAAGGCGCCTCGGGGGCGGACGAAGCCGCGAGTTCGGTCAGAGCCGCGGCATCGCGCTCGGCGGCACGACGGCGAGCACGAACAACCTGGGCTTCGCTGATCTGCGCAAGCGCGCGGGCCTGCGCAACCTCATCTGAAAGCGGCGCCGAAACCTCGGCGGAAACCGGACGCTTGGCACGCGTCGTGCGCGTGGTGCGGCGTTTGGGCTTTGCAGCCTCATCGCCATCCGCAGCGGGCTTGGCCACACGACGCGTGCGCTTGGGCTTCACGGGCGCAGCCTCCTCCCCGGTAACAGGTGCGACGGGAACAGGCTTCTCACTCAAAGCCGAGGCAGCGTTCTGGTGTGTCTCGGGGACCGACGCCTGCGACGGTACGGGTTTCGCGATCTGGTCCAACGCAACCGGTGCAGCGGGAGTGGTTTGTGCCGTGCTTATTTCATTTTCTTGCTGTTGATCAGACACAGTGTTTGCTCAACTTTCTTTTAAAGCCCTGTGATCACATGCTCCCTGCATAAACCTTCAGGGCGGCTAAACAGTCTAGCTCCGTTCAAAACACAACGGGCATCATTGATCTGTATCGAGATGATTACGTCAAATACGCAGCGTTAGTGTAACACAACCGCCACCACCTGCAACTTAGTCATTGGACGTTCTTATACAACTGGTCAAAAGGGACACTCTCCCTCAAAAGCGCTTCCTCTGTCGCACCAGAGGAGTGAAGCCGTGGCATCCGGAATAGCCGCGCCACAAAACGCGCCTATCTACTACGTTTGACCCGCGACCCCTGACCATCCCCTCGATCTTCCTAAAATCGCAAGCCCGCTACCTGCGGTTTTAATATCGTACTTTTCGGCATGGTTCGGGGTATGCGACTAAACGTAGTAGATAAGCCCGATTCGTGGCGGACGGTTTCGCACCGCTCTCCCACCGGACAAAAATGATCCGTTTTCCTCCGTCCCCAAGGGGTCGTTTTCAAAACGATCGCGGATTACGGTGCAAGAACGGCGTAAGCCAACCATACCCTGCATTTTTAATATTCGGCAAGCCGTCTACCTGCGATTTTATTTTCGCTGCTGTTGCTATGGTCGCCAGTCAGCAATTCAGCCCCGTAAACCGGTATAGTTGCGTTTTTGTAGCATTTTTCAACACGCCAAAAAGCCCCGCCAAACGCAAAAAGCCCGACCTCCGCATGGAGATCGGGCTTATAGGGCTCAGCAAAGCCAAACCTACACGGTCAAACGACCCGTAGATTACATCTGCTCGGGTGCAGAAACGCCAACCAGAGTGAGCACCAGGGCGAGCGTCACGCGGACGGCGTCGCAAGCGGCCAGACGGGCGCGTGAAAGCTCGGGATCGACGGGACGGCCCTCGCTCGGAAGCACCTGACAGGCAGCGTAGAAGCTGTGGAAGTCGCCGGCGAGCTCCTCGGCAAAGTGCGTCAGGCGGAACGGGGCGCGGTCGCGAGCGCAGCTGGCGATGAGGTCGGCGAGCTCGTTGAGCTTACGCGACAGGGCGAGCTCGGTGGGGTCGGTCAGCAGCGAGTAGTCGACGTTCTCGCCGATGGCCTTGGCGGCGACGGCCTTCATACCCATCTCGTCAGCCTGCTCGGGCGTAACGTCAGCGGCACGGCGCAGAATGGAGCACACACGAGCGTGAGCGTACTGCACGTAGTAGACCGGGTTGGAGTTATCACGCTTCTTAACGGCCTCGATATCGAAGTCGACCATCTGGTTGGAGCTCTTGGAGATGAGCGTGTAACGGGCGGCGTCGGAACCGACCTCGTCAACAAGCTCCTGCAGGGTCACCATGGTGCCCTTGCGCTTGGACATACGGACGGGCTTGCCGTTGCGCAGCAGGTTGACGAGCTGGCCCAGCAGAACCTCGAACTTGCCGGGATAGCCAAGAGCGTCGCAGACACAGCGGACGCGGTCGATGTAGCCATGGTGGTCGGCGCCCCAGATGTCGATGACGTGGTCGACGCGCTGGAACTTGTCCCAGTGATAGGCAACGTCGGAGGCGAAGTAGGTGTACTCGCCGTCGGACTTGATCAGGACGCGGTCCTTGTCGTCACCCAGGTCGGTGGAGCGGAACCACAGGGCTCCGTCCTTGGTGTAGAGGTAGCCCATCTTGTCGAGCTTCTCAAAAGCGCGGTCGACGGCGGAGGTGCCGGCGGTCTCGCCCTCGGTGTCCTTCACGTACAGCGAGCGCTCGGAGAACCAACGATCGAAGTCGCAGTTGACGGCGTGGCATAGATTACGCATGTTGTCGACCATCTTTACGTAGCCGCGCTCGCGGAAGCTCTCCATACGCTCCTGCGGATCGGCGTCGACCCACTTGTCACCGTCGGTGCGCCAGAACTCGGCGGCCTCGTCGATGATGTAGTCGCCGCCGTAGGAGTCCTTGCCCAGAGTCTCGGCAAAGTTGTCCTGATACGGATGGGTCTCGGGATGCTCGTCGTTCTCGTCGGCAACAAAGGCATCGCGGTCGGCAATCAGCAGCTTGTGAGCCTCGTCGATATCCACGCCCTGCTTGGCGATGATGTCGGCAAGCTGCATATAGCGCGTGCTGATGGAGTTGCCGAAGGTGTTCATCTGAGAGCCGTGGTCGTTGATATAGAACTCACGCTGGATATCGTAACCGGCATGGTCCATAACGCGGCAGAGGGAGTCGCCCAGAGCGGCCCAACGGCCATGGCCAATATGCATGGGGCCGACGGGGTTGGCGGAGACGAACTCGACCTGGGTCTTCAGGCCGCCGCCGACGTTGGACTTAGCGAAGTCCATGCCCTTCTCGCGAGCCTCGCCGAAGATGGCGTTCTTGACGGCGACGGAGAGGTAGAAGTTGATGAAGCCAGGGCCGGCGATCTCGACCTTCTCGATCGCGGGATCCTCGGGCATATGGGCAACGACAGCCTCGGCGATCTTGCGCGGGGCGCAGTGAGCCAGCTTGGCGGACTTCAGGGCCATGGTGGAGGTCCACTCGCCATGAGAAGTGTCAGCCGGTCGCTCGATAGCGCAATCGTCAAGTTCAAATGCGGAAAGGTCGCCGGCCTCCTGGGCCGCAGCAAGCGCAGCGCGTACCAGCTCTTCAATCTTCTCGGGCATAGATCCTCCTTGTGTTAAAGCCCCCGAGCTCTTGGTCACTCGTAGGGCAAAAGCCAGAGTTTGCAGCACTCTATCACAAGCGGTAACTACTGTCGCAGGGTAAAGTCAATCGATATTGCATATGCACAAAATTGACTACAGCTGTCGCAAGGCCATTCAAAGATGGCGGTCTGCCTGCTGGTTGTGCACCCGCCGAAAATGCATAAACATCTGCATGGGCAGCTCAGAATATCGAATACTCTTACCTATCAGATTTGTGTGCTTTTCCTGCATAAAGTAAGGGTTTGCGCACGTCAGCGTGGTATTCTAGACATACGTAAATTCGTATAAGTTGGAGGTAGCATGTTCTCAATCGGTCAACACGTCATTCATCCGGGTCAGGGAGTCTGCACCGTCGTCGGTTTTAGGGAAGACACACCGCAGCCCATGCTGTTGCTCGAGACCAAGCAGGGACATGCGCAGACGATCCTCATGTACCCCGTGGCGCAGGCCGACCGTCTGCATGCCGCCATCTCCCAGCAAGATGCCGAGCACCTACTGAGCCATTACGACGAGCTGGAGTGCGACACCTTTACCGAGCGCAACAGCTCGCTCGAGGAGACGCACTTTAAGCAGCAGCTCAAGCTGGGTGCGCCCGAGACGGTCCGCGTGGCAAAAACCATGATGCACCGTATTCGCCAGGCCGAGGAAGCAGATAAAAAGCCCAGCTCCTACTACATGCGCGTACTCAAGGAAGCCAAGCGCCGCTCCATCGAGGAGATTGCCGTGGCCCTGGGCGTCACCGAGGAGGACGCCGAAGCCCGCCTATCCCAAGCCGCCCTCAACTAACCTGCCAAAAAGGGACAGGTTTATTTTGGCAGGTTTTATCTGGCCAAACGTCAACAAACAATTGGTAAATGGTCGGGTGCTCCGTTTTGTTTGTAAGCCCCGGCCATTTTTCTATCGCCGCGAAAATGCGTGAAGCCCATTTGTGATGACATCACGCGAGGGCCGTCCAGATCGACGCAACCAACGCCCGCATCCACAGCAAGCGCGCCCGTCTTGCTCAATTACCATTAAAAAGCATCAATTTGAAAACGCAATAACATTTCGGCAGGTAGCAGCTATAGTCGGTAAACTGAATCTCGATAACCGAAGCCTCCGAATGAGGTATCTTCAGCCCATCCAAGCTAAAGGAGGGGCCATGCCGAGAAAACCTCGTTCAAAGTCACCAACCGGTTATTTCCACGTCACGTTGCGTGGAAACGGAGGGCAATTGCTGTTTGACGATGCCGAGGACCGAATCGCCATGCTTCAGATCCTCGATGCAATCCTCCCCAAACACAATATCGAGCTTATCGCTTGGTGCCTTATGGGAAACCATATTCATCTGCTCATCGACGATCCGGACGACCGCAAGAGCGACGCGATGCACGCGGTAGCCGTATCGTATGCGGGCAGGTACAATGCGCGGACGGGGCATGTCGGCCACGTGTTTCAGGAGCGGTTTTGGGATTCGCCCATTAAGTCGGAAGCATATTTACTTGAGGCAATTCGATACATTCATCTGAATCCACAAAAAGCAGGACTGGCGGCATACGACGAATATCCCTGGAGCAGCCATCGCGAGTATCTAATGAGTGCCAGGTCACGGCCGCATGTCACCGGCAGCGTTGTCGGTGTTTTATTCCCAACGCCTCGCTCATACCTTCAGCTCATGGAAAGTGCGCCGTCGCTTCCCTATCGCCCCAGCGCAACAGCCAAGGTTCGCGAGGAAGATCTATGCGAATTTGGCACGGCAATCGTGCAGAGTGTCGCAGGATGCGTTCCGACGGAACTCAAATCCGTCTCCAAGCCACTTCGCAATGAGGCGTTTCTCGCGCTTCGAAAACAAGGGCTAACCGTTAAGCAGGTTCAGCTGCTGACAGGACTCGGAACATGGATTATCAAGAACGCGTCCTAGCGTCGCGTTTACCGAGTTACGGATACGGCGAAGCGCAGCTGCCTGCCGCGAGGCGCCGCCATTCGCAAGCGCTACCATGTTAAACAGAAAACGCTTCCGCTGAATAACGTCCAACGGAAGCGTCTTCCCAGATAAAACCTACCAAAATAAACCTGTCCCTTTTTGGCAGGTTAGGCCTGGAAGGTGTCGCGGTCGGGCGCGAAGGACTGCATGGCCGCGATGGTGCGGTCGAAAAGCTCGGGGAGCTCCCAGCCCAGCATCTCGGCGCCCTGCGTAATCACGTCGCGCGAGCAGCCGGCGGCAAAGCGCTTGTCCTTGAACTTCTTCTTGAGCGACTTGGTCGTAAAGTCCATGACGCTCTTGCTCGGACGCATGATCACGGCAGCACCGATCAGGCCGGTAAGTTCGTCGCAGGCAAACAGGATCTTTTCCATCTGCAGCTCGGGCTTGGGCAGCGAGGTATTGAAGTCCGAGGTATGCGTCTGGATGGCGCGGATGAGCTCGGGCGATGCGCCCTCGCCCTCGAGGATCTCGGCCGCATAGATGGTGTGGTTCACGGGGTCGTCCTCATGCTCCTCCCAATCCAAGTCGTGCAGCAGTCCGACGATGCCCCAAAACTCCTCGTTCTCGGGGTCGAACTCGCGCGCAAAGTAGCGCATGGTGCCCTCGACCGTCTCGCCGTGGGTGATGTGGAACGGATCTTTGTTGTGCTCGTTGAGCAATTCGAACGCACGGTCGCGGGTGATTCCGGCGGAAAGCGTCTGAGACATGGCAATACCTCCAGGTGAGTCGATGCTAAGACACGGTGTCACTATCGTATATCGCCGCGGCTCAAGCCGAAAGGCAGAAATGGCATACGGAGAAAAAAGCCGGGCGAACGCGTCGCCCGGCAAAACCGCAGATAAAACCTACCAAAATAAACCTGTCCCTTTTTGGTAGGTTTAGGGGCGGACCTGGCCGGTGCCGCGGAGCTTGTATTTGTAGGTGGTGAGGGCCTCGGCGGCAAAGGGGCCGCGGGCGTGGAGCTTTTGGGTCGAGATGCCGATCTCGGCGCCCAGGCCAAACTCGCCGCCGTCGGTAAAGCGCGTGCTGGCGTTGGCATACACGGCCGAGGCATCGATCTCATCCAAAAAGCGCTCGCAGGCGTCCGCGTCCTCGGCGATGATGGCCTCGGAATGCATAGTGCCATAGCGGTTGATGTGCGCGATGGCCTCGTCCTCGTTCGCCACGACCTTTACGCTCATCTCGAGCGCCAGGTACTCACGGCCCCAGTCCTCCTCGGTTGCGGCAACAAAGTCATCGCCCTCGGCAAGACCGGCGTCGGCGCATGCGGCACACGCGGCCTCGTCGCCGTGAATCAGCACACCGTGGTCGTGCAGCACGGCCACGACCGCCGGCAAAAACGAATCTGCCACGGCGCGGTCCACAAGCAGCGACTCGGCGGCGTTGCACACGCCCACGCGCTGGGTCTTGGCATTAACGATAATGTTGAGCGCTTTATCAAAGTCGGCCGACTCATGCACGTAGATGTGGCAGTTTCCCGTGCCCGTCTCGATAACCGGCACAAGCGACTCGCGCACGCAGCGCTGGATCAGGCCCGCGCCGCCACGCGGAATAAGCACGTCGACGATGCCGCGAAGCTTCATGAGCTCGCCGGTGGCCTCGCGATCGGTGGACTCGATCATCGAGATAGCCTCGCGCGGGAAACCCTTGGCCTCGAGCGCATCGGCCAGCAGTTCGGCAATCATGGCGCACGAGTGATAGGCCAGCGAGCCGCCGCGCAGAATACAGGCGTTACCGGTGCGGATGCAGATGCCCGCGGCATCTGCCGTCACGTTGGGGCGCGCCTCATAGACCATGGCGACCAGGCCCAGCGGCACGCTCACGCGAGTGAGGTCCACACCACTTGCAAGTACGCGGTGGTCGAGAACACGGCCGACGGGATCGGGCAGCTCAGCGAGCTTCTCCAGGCCGGCGGCCATGCCCTCGACGCGCTCGGGCGTCAGCAGCAGACGGTCGAGGAGCCCCGCCGAGGTCCCCGCATCGCGCGCAGCGGACATATCGAGCTCGTTGGCGGCGACGATGGAATCGACGCCGTCGCGCAGCGCCGCGGCCATGGCGCGCACGGCCTCCTGGCGCTGCTCGTCGCTCGCCGTGGCAAGCGAGACTGACGCTGCCTTGGCGGCAACGGCAAGATCGTGGACATACGTGGCTATATCGACCGACATGGGCGGCCCTTTCTCTTAGAAGTTTGCCAACCATGGTAGCCGATTTGTGCATGCCTTCGCGCATGGCGGTAGAATTGGTCAACCCGAAACACCGCAACGAACGGAAGTACCGCATGGCCCTCATCACTTCGTACCACGTCCCCGGCCTCTATGTCGAGGACCACAGCATCGACGTCCCCTTGGATTGGCGCGGCCTGGAGCCGATGGTCCTGGCCGTCGGCAGCACCATGCGCCGCGGCGCCATGCCGGCGCCCATCGCCGGCGCACCCGAGAGCATCAAGCTTTTCTACCGCGTGGTTTGCGCTCCCGACCGTATCAACGACGACCTGCCACTCCTCCTCTTTTTGCAGGGCGGCCCCGGCGGTGAGAGCCCGCGTCCGCTGTCGCCCACAAGCGACGGCTGGATCGAGGAGGCCGTCAAGCACTTCCGCGTCGTCCTGCCCGACCAGCGCGGTACCGGGCGCAGCAGCTGTGTAGACGGGCGCACGATTGCCGCACTGGGCGAGCGCGCCGAGGCGGCAGGCTCCGATGCGGCCCGCTCGCAGGCGGATTTTCTCAAGCGCCACCTCGCCAGCTCCATCGTGCGCGACTTTGAGTACCTGCGCCTGGTGGGCTTTGGCGGCAAGCCCTGGGTCACACTCGGCCAGAGCTACGGCGGCTTTTTGACGTTGAGCTATCTGTCGCTCTTCCCCGAGGGCGTGGCGGCGAGCTTTACCTGCGGCGGCATTCCGCACGTGCCGGCAAGTGCCAGCGAGGTCTACGCGCACACCTTCCCGCGTATGGCGGCCAAGACTCAGCAGTATTACGACCGCTACCCCGCCGACGTCGAGCGCGTGGCGGCCCTGGCAGATGCCCTCGAGGAGCAAAAGCCCGCGCTGCCCGACGGCTCGCCGATGACGGTCGAGCGCCTGCAGCTCATGGGCAGCGACTTTGGCATGAAGCCGAGCTTTGAGCGCATGCACTGGATTATCGACCACGCGTTTGTTAATGGCGACGGTACGCTGAGCTGCGGCTCCTCGGTATCAGACAGCTTTTTGATGCGCGCCTTCGAGCGCACCAACACGCGCACGAATCCGCTGTACTGGACGCTGCAGGAATTCATCTACGCCGATGGCGACACGATGCCCATTGGCTGGGCAGCCGCCGAGGAAAAGGCCCATCGTGCCGAGTTCGACACCCTCGCGCGCCCACTCATGTTTACCGGTGAGGCCATGTTCCCGTGGATGTTTGAGCAGATGCCCGAGCTCAAGCCCTTCAAGCCCGCCATGGACCTGCTGATGGAAGACACCAGCTGGGACAAGATCTACGACCCGCAGCGCCTGGCCTGCAACGAGGTGCCGCTCCAAGCCGCGGTGTATTTCGACGACATGTACGTGGATTCGGGCCTGCAGCTCGACACGCTCAGCCGCGTGGGCAACTCACACGCCTGGGTGACGAACGAGTTCGAGCACGACGGCCTGCACGGCAGCGTGGTGTTCAAGCACCTCTTCGACGAGGCCCTCAACCGCGGAGACCTGCGCCAGATCTTCTAGCAAAGGAGTGTCCCCCATCAGCCGGCACAAAAGGAACGTCCCCAAGTGCCGGCACGAGAAAGACAGCGCTGCGGGAAACGATCCGCAGCGCTGTCTTTCTTTATGCAAAGACGATCAAGTTGTCTCGGTGGATCGCGGGCTTCTCGGCCAAGTCTGCCAGCAAGCGGTTGCCGGCAATCTGATCCTGGCGGCGTCCGGCTGCAAGCTCCAGCACGTCCGAATCGGCCTCGGCGATACCGCGGGCGACAACCATGCCGCTCGGGTCGCACACGTCGAGCACATCGCCCTCGGCAAACGTGCCATCGACCTCGCGAATACCCACCGCAAGCAGGGAAGAACCGCGGCTGACCAGCGCTTTCGCGGCGCCGTCATCGACCGTCACCGAGCCATGCGCCTTGTCGCCCAGTGCAATCCACAGCTTGCGGGGCGCAATGTCCAGGCGCTCCGCCGGCGGATCGAACAGCGTGCCCACGCTCTCGCCGCGGGCAAGGCGCACGAGCGCATCGGGCTCCTCGCCCGAGCAAATCACGCTCTGAATGCCTGCCGTCATCAGGATGCGGCTCGCGCGGATCTTGGTAATCATGCCGCCTGTGCCAACCGATGTGGAAGAATCGCCCGCCGAGGCGATAATCTTGGCATCGATCCTATGCACGACCGGGACGAACTCGGCCGTGGGGTCCTCGTGCGGATTGGCGGTATAGAGGCCATCGATGTCCGAGAGCGTCACGCACAGGTCGGCAGAAACCAGGCAGCCCACAAGCGCCGCCAGCGTGTCGTTGTCGCCAAACTTGATCTCGTCGACGGTAACGGTGTCGTTCTCGTTGACGACCGGCACCACGCCCAGTTCCACCAGACGCAGCAGCGCGTCGCGCGCGTGCAGATAGGACGTGCGACGGGCCGTGTCATGACGCGTGAGCAGCACGAGCGAGGTGAGCAGGTCGCGCGCATGGAACTCCTCGTCGTAGGCCGACGAGATGATGCACTGACCGGCCGAGGCGCAGGCCTGCAGGCTCGGCAGGTCACCGACCGGTTTGCGGTCAAAGCCCAGCACGGGATAGCCACAGGCAATGGCGCCCGAACTCACCACGACCAGACGCCAGCCGAGCTTGCGCAGGGCAGCAGCCTGATCGGCAAGCCCGCCGATAAAGGCGCGGTTGACCTTGCCATCGGCGCCCACCACCGTGGACGAACCGATCTTTACCACCATCGTTTTATAAGAAGTCGTCATACGTCAAACCAATCAACTGTTGAGGGTTCGGGCGAGCTGACGGCCGAGGGAACGTAATTCCACCCTACACCCAAGAAAATTAGCGAGCCCAGGGGAAGGCAGAAGCCGCGGCCATGTTCTTGCGCACGAGCTCGTCGCGCACCTGCGCCAGGCCCTGCTCCATGCCAACCACATAGGTCTGCGGGTACAGGAAGCGCTTGTAGACCGGATCCAGATGGTCCAGCGCCCAAGCGCAACGCTCGCGTGCGGCCTCGATGCTCTCGCGCGGGGCAACAGCACTGCCATCGCGCACGATCGGCGCCAGCAGCTCGCGATACTCAAGCTCGGACACGTCGGTCACTAGAGCGGCATCGTTCACGGCCACGAGGGTATTGCCGCGCGCGGCGCCCTCCCCCGCCAGATGGTCCTCGTCATAGATCATGTCGCAGACCGGGCCGCCAAAGCCGTCGTAATAGCGGCGCACGCGCTGCACGCCCGGAATCGTGCGCTTGTAGGGCTGCTCGGAGAGCTTGACCACCGGAGTCCACGGGTCCGCCTCGCTCGCACGGCGGGCGGAAAGCTTGTACACGCCGCCCAGCGCCGGTTGGTCGTAGCAGGTCGCGAGCTTGGTGCCCACGCCAAAGCTATCGATGGGCGCACCCTGGTCGAGCAGCGACTGAATCGTGTATTCATCCAGATCATTGGAAACCGAGATCCCCACATAGGGCAAGCCCTCGGCATCAAAACGGCCGCGGACATACTTGGAGAGTTTGGCCAGGTCGCCTGAGTCGATGCGGATGGCCGACAGACGCTCGCCCGCCGCCTCCATCTCCTTGGCAACCGTAATGGCATGCTCGCAGCCCTCGCGCACGTCGTAAGTGTCAATGAGCAGCGTGCAGTTCTTGGGGCTCGACTTGGCAAAGGCACGGAAAGCCTCGAGCTCGGAATCGAAGCTCATCACCCAGCTGTGGGCATGCGTGCCAAAGACGGGAATACCGTAGCGGCGACCGGCGAGCACATTGGACGTAGAGGAGCAGCCGGCAACGTAGCTCGCGCGCGCGACGGCCAGACCGCCATCGGGACCCTGGGCGCGGCGCAGGCCAAACTCGGCCACGGGACGGCCGTCCGCCGCCAACACCACGCGCGCCGTCTTGGTGGCGACAAGCGTCTGGAAGCCGACGATGTTGAGCAGCGCCGTCTCGAGCAGCTGGCACTCAAGCGCGGGGCCGGTGACGCGCACCATGGGCTCGCGCGGAAAGACGAGCTCGCCCTCGGGGACGGCGTCGATGTTTACATGTGCACGAAAATCGCGCAGGTAGTCGAGGAATTCGGGCTTGAACATCGCGCCGCCGGCCGGGGCCTGGAGCGATGCGAGGTAGTCAATATCCTCGGGCGTAAAGCGAAGGTTTTCGACCAGCTCGGGCAGCTCGGCGGTGCCGCACATAACGGCGTAGGCGCTGCCAAACGGATGGTCACGGTAAAACGCGGTAAAACAGCCCTGCTCATTGGCCTTGCCGCTCTCCCACAGGCCCTGGGCCATAGTGAGCTCGTACAGATCGGTGAGCATTGCGATGTCGGTGGGATGCGAGATGTCGGTCAAAGCCATGGGGCGACCTTTCGGATGCGTTGTGCAGAGGTTGAGGGTTGGACGAGAGCAGAGCATGCGGACATGACGCCCGATGCAAATCGGTTAGAGCAGGCCCATGCTGGTCATGATCGTGTAGCCCATAAAGACGACAAACGCGACCAAGGCGAGCGCGATGATGATCTTTTGAGCCGGGGCCATACCGGGGATCTCGCCCTCGGCCGTGGGCTCCTTGGAAGTGACCATGCGCTGGGCAAACGTCATCTCGTCACGGCTCGGCTTGGAATCGACGGGCTTGGGACGAGCGGCTTTCTTAGGCTGAGGCTTGGGCGCGGCAGGCGCAGGCTTCGCAGCGGCGGGCCTGGGCGCGGGCGCGGGCTTGCGCTCGGATGCGGCGCTCGCGGCAGCCTCCTCGGCCTTCGCACGCTCGGCACGCAGGGCAGCCAGCTCCTCACGCTCGCGCCGGGCCTCTTCCTGGGCCTCGCGGCGGGCCTTCTCAGCGCGGAGCTCTTCCAACTCGGCGCGCTCCTCGTCGGACAATGGTTGGGAATCAAGCTCGGCCATGGTGCAGCCCTTTCTTTCAAAAAAAGCCGCCGACACAATGTCAGCGGCTTATCAAATCCAAGGGTGGAGACGAAGGGAGTCGAACCCTCGGCCTCTGCCATGCGACGGCAGCGCTCTCCCAACTGAGCTACGTCCCCAGGACAAGTTGATATTTTACCTACGGCTCGCCAGCTGTCAACGCCCAATACCCAGTCTTTTTGGGACGGGGCTTTTTTGACTACTTTTCGGATGGTAGCTCGACCCCCACCGGGAGCAGTCTTTTTGGGACGGGGCTTTTTTAGCTACCCAGGCAGATAGCGAAAACGATTTGGACGATTAACGGCAGGGGCAGCTAAAATAGCCCCGTCCCAAAAAGACTGCTCAAAAGAGCTACTTTGCGCTGGTGAGGACGCCAGTGGTGTCGAACGCCGGGGTAAAGCTCTCGTCTACCGCGCCGCCCTCTTGCCAGAACATCGTCGTAAAGCCCAGGTCGTCGGCATGGTCGAGCACCCGCTCGTACTCCTCGCGCGTCACGGCTCGCGCCAAGTCGCCGCCCTGCTCGCGCATGAGCGCATTGGGCGTGTACTGGTTCATGACCGAGATCGGCACATCACCCACCGTCTGCCACACCAGGTCTAGCACGCGACACGAATCGTCCGCATGCCCCGGCAACACCAGGTGACGCACGATCATGCCGCGCTTCATGAGCCCGTCCTCGTCCACCAGCTCTCCCCCACGGCGCTCAATCTCGCGCGCCATTTGCGCTAAACCCGACACGGCCACACGCGGGTAGTCCTGAATATGAGAGAGCGACTGCGCAAGCCCCGCATCGGCATATTTAAAGTCGGTAAGCCACACATCGACCAGATCGCCGAGCGCCGCCACGGCACTCGCGCGCTCATAACCGCTCGTGTTGTAGACGATTGGAACAACCAGCCCGCGCGCCCGTGCCGCGGCAATCGCAGCCGGCAGCAGGTGCGCGTAGTGCGTCGCCGTCACCAAGTTAATATTGTTTGCACCCTGGTCCTGCAGCTCCAACATAATCTCGACCAGGCGCTCAGGCGAAATTTCAAGCCCAAAATTGCCCGTCGAGATCTCGTGGTTCTGGCAATAGACGCATTTGAGCGAGCAGCCGCTAAAGAAGATCGTGCCCGAACCGGCCTCGCCCGAGATAGGCGGCTCCTCCCACATATGAAGCGCCGCGCGGGCCACCTTGAGCGTGTCGTTAGCACCGCATACGCCGCGCGCACCCTCATCGCGCGCCGCACCGCAACGGGCCGGACACAAATGGCAAGCGGGAGAAAAAAGTTCGGTCAACGACGTCGGCATAAAAACATGCTCCAAAACAACGATTCAGCAGCTCAAACGCAAAAGGACCAACCGCGCAGACGGCTCGAGCCCAAGGCGCCGTAATCGTCCGACACGATTTTTGTAAAGTCAAGACTGGAATCGATAAAGTGCCGCTTTATGATGTAGGTATTCCGCCCCCCGCGGAGCAACTGGGTGAACCGTCGCGTTTATTTAGGGAGCCCACACAGTCGTACGTAGTACAGGTATCCTTCGTTGTTAAGGACGCTGGAACGGTCGATGAGGGCACCCACCTGTTTTAGGTGGGTTCATTTTCGTAACGTGGGGGGTGGTTTTCTTTTGCCGTTTTTGCCAAAAATTGCCATCGCAGATCCCGTATGACACCCAACGGCACTTGGCAGAACCCTCACCACCATCCCAATATCTGGTAAGCGCGTGATTATCGATCGGCGCGATTCCCCGCACCCCCTTTGGTCGAGTATCATGGGTCAGCTATACCCTTTGCGGCATGGCATCCTTTGACCTTTTCCTTCGACGCTTGGCGGTTTTTGATACATGGCTTCATCCACGAGCTACATACCGTTCCTTTGCGTGGCAGCCGCGGCATATATCACGACCTTCCTCACGGTGCCCCTGGTTAAACGTCTGGCAATCAAGCTCGACGCCGTTGACTATCCTTCAAAACGCCGTATCAACACCAAGCCCATCCCGCGCTTGGGAGGTACGGCGGTCTTTTTGGGCCTGGTCGTTGCCTGCATCGTTCAGATTATGGGCACCTGGCATCTGGGCTGGCCGCCCGTCTTGGTCCCGCATCCGCGCCTGCACATTAGCTACCCCATGCTGGCGCTTTCTTTTACCGTCATTTTTGCGACCGGCGCGATCGACGACGTCTTCCAGCTTAAGCCCAAGCAAAAGCTCGCCGGCCAGGTCCTCGCCGCGCTCATCGCCTGCGTGGGTGGACTAAAAATCGGCGTCATCGTCAACCCGGTTGCCCCCGGCGAGATCATGCTCGGCTGGCTCGCCTATCCCATCACCGTGGTCTACCTGGTGGCGTTCACCAATATCATCAACCTCATCGACGGCCTCGATGGCCTGGCCACAGGCATCTGCGGCATCGCATCGTTCACGATGTTCTCGATGGCCGTTCTCTCGGGCCGCATCGATGCCGCCGCGCTCTCCATCGCGTTGTTTGGCGCCTGCCTGGCCTTCTTGCGCTACAACTTCAACCCCGCGAGCATCTTTCTGGGCGACTCGGGGTCGCTGCTGCTGGGCTTTGCGCTGGGCTCCATTTCGCTGCTTAATGTGAGCCGCACTGCCGCGCTCACCTCGCTTATCATTCCGCTCATCGTTGCCGGTGTGCCCATCATCGACACGTTTAGCGCCATCGTGCGCCGCAAGCGCGCCCACATTAGCATTGGGCAGGCCGACAAAGGCCACATCCACCACCGCCTCATTCAAGAGGGCTATAACCAAAAGCAGGCTGTGCTGCTTATCTATGCCTGGTGTGTCCTGCTTTCGGCCGGTGCGGCCGCCATCAACCAGGTCGAAGTCCCCATGCGCGTGCTCATCTTTACCGTCCTTGGCATTGGCTCGGCAGCCTTCGCCAAGCACCTGCACCTGTTTGAGCCCGTGCTACGCCACCATTACAACAAGCGCACGCACGAAGACGAGCTGATAACCCCCGACGACCCCGCCTTTAAGCAGGAGGAGCAAGCGGCCGAGGAGCGTAAGGGAGAGCGCCACCACAGGCATTAAGGTTTGCTGCAGAAGGTCGCTCTGCTTACCGTCGGCCGCTCGTGACCGCGCCTCGACCGCCACGCATGTCTCGCCTTACCACCCCCTTGCCCACTTTCGCCCGCCCCTCTCAATAAACGCGTTATCATCTTGACCCATGAACATACGTTAGGAGCAATCATGCCAAACGAGAACAGCTACGAAGTCGCGCTGCAAAAGAGCAACGCCATTCGCGAGGGCCTGGCCAAGACGCCCGAGAAGTTCACCATGCTTTCCGGCGACCGCCCCACCGGCCGTCTGCACCTAGGCCACTACTTTGGCACCCTCAAGGGCCGCGTGGAGTTGCAGAATATGGGCGCCAAGACCAACGTGCTCATTGCCGACTACCAGGTCATCACCGACCGCGACACCACCGAGCACATCCAGGACAACGTGTATAACATGGTCATGGACTACCTTGCCTGCGGTATCGACCCCGACAAGACCATGATCTACACGCACTCCGCCGTGCCCGCCGCCAACCAGCTCATGCTGCCGTTCCTGTCGCTGGTCTCCGAGGCCGAGCTGGCGCGCAACCCCACCGTCAAGGCCGAGATGGAGGCCTCGGGCCACGAGCTCACCGGCCTTCTGCTCACCTATCCGGTACACCAGGCCTGCGACATCCTGTTCTGCAAGGGTAACGTTGTGCCCGTCGGTCGCGACCAGCTGCCGCACATCGAGCTCACCCGTACCATCGCCCGTCGCTTTAACAACCGCTACGGCAAGGTGTTCCCCGAGGTCGACGCGCTGCTGTCCGAAACCCCGCTGCTGCCCGGCCTGGACGGCCGCAAGATGAGCAAGAGCTACGGCAACGCCATCAATATCTCGATGACCGCCGAGGAGACGGCCAAGCGCATCAAGAAGAGCCAGACCGACTCCGAGCGCATGATTACGTTCGATCCCGAGAACCGCCCCGGCGTGTCCGGCCTGCTTTCGACCGCCGCCATCTGCACCGGCCGTTCCGAGGTCGAGATTGCCGAGGAGATTGGCATGGGCGGCTCTGGCCAACTCAAGAAGTACGTGACCGAGGCCGTCAACGGGTACTTCGCACCGATCCGCGAGCGTCGCCAGCGCTACGAGAACGACCTGGACTATGTGAAGGACGTCCTGCACGAGGGCAACCGTCGCGCCAACGAGATTGCCGAGCAGACGCTGGCAGAGGTTCGGGACGCCATGGGCATGGTGTACTAGTCGAGAGCAATAAACAACACTCAAACTAAACCGCCGCGATTGGCACAATCCTCGTTGCGGCGGTTTTGTTTTCTTCAGAGGTCGGTCGCCGAGATATTCAGCCGCTTGGCAGAACCCCTAAGTCGCAAGCACCTTGAGGCTATATCCTGTTAAGCAATGACACCCTATTGTTTAACATGCGGCAGCTTTTACGGCAGACCCGACCGACCGGAAGGAGTCCCATGAGCTCAGTTGCGTTTTGTACCTGCAACGACCGGAAATGCCCATTTAACCCTGTCAACCACGAGAAGGGCTGCACACCGTGCATCGCTAAGAATCTGCACGAGCACGAGATTCCAACGTGCCTGTTCAACGCGATTTCTCCCGATCGGCTTGAGGCCGATAAAGACGAGTGGTCGTGGCAAGCGTTCGCGCGGCATGTAGAAGCATATCTGGGAAGCGACAGCCCAAGAATCCCCGCAGGCGAAGAAGCGCCGCAGGGATTTACCAAGATCGGTTGCTGTAAGCGGGACTAACAATCAAAGTTAGTGCCCCCCTAAAACCAAACGTCAGTACCTCATTATGGGATAACAGACCTGATGGGTTTGCCCCATGCCTACAGGAAAGCGCCCGCCGACCATGGCAGCCGACGGGCGCTTTCCTGAAGTACACCGTTGAATCGCACAGAGGGGAGGAATGCGAATCAAACTCAACAGGGCAGGCTTTTTCATCGCCTACGGCCTGCTCCGTTGCTGAATACAATATAGTTCACCAATGTTTACTTTGTAGCATCAAACCGCGCCGCCACACCTTCTGCATAAGTTAACCCCGTTAAACCTGCCAATTAGGGACAGGTTTATTTTGGCAGGTTTTATCTGGGGAAACATCAATGGAGCCAGCGTTCCACCACAAAGAGGACAGGCACCTTTGTGGTGGTCTTGGCCACGGCAGAGCCGCTAGAGCCCTGCTGGCCAACGACAGGCGGCCAAGTCGACGTGCATGGGGTCGACAAACGTCACGCCCTCCCCCAGCAGAAGTTCGCGCTGAGCATCGGGGCCGCCAAACGCAAAGCCCTCGCAAATGCTGCCATCGGCAAACACCACACGATGGCAGGGAATCTCGCCGGGGCGCGGATTGCTGTGCAGCGCATAGCCCACGTACCGCGCACTTCGTGGACGGCCGGCGAGCAGCGCCACCTGGCCGTACGTGGCAACCATCCCCTCAGGGATCTGCTCGACCACCTCGTACACCCGTTCAAAAAAGCCCTCAGACGCCATCGATGCTCCTTTCCGCCCGCAACAGCATAAATCAAATGATCCCTCGGGGACGGCAGGGTTGCGGATCATTTGCGGCCTCCGTGCGGCCGATGGTCCGCAACCCCGTCATCGCCGAGGGATCACATGGCATGGCAGGTAGCGTTTGCCCAGATAAAACCTGCCAAAATAAACCTGTCCCTTTTTGGCAGGTCGGTTAGTTGGCAGGCTGGAAGAAGGCTACGGCTACGGCACCGGGGCCTACATGGGTGCCGATGGTGGCGCCGATGGTGTGAACGGGCAACTCGCCCTCGGTGTGGCCAGCCCACAGCGCGGCGCTGTCCTCGATATACTTCCTGAGCACCGCATCCGAAAGGCCCGTATAGCCGAGCGCCAGCGGCATGGAAAAGTCGACGCCGCCCGCCTGTTCGACCTTTTGGTTCAGCAGGTTGCGACCGTTCTTGGAACCGCGCGCCTTGCCCAGCTGCACGATCAGACCGTCCTCGGCAGCCACCACGGGCTTTACGTTGAGCAGCGTACCCACGGCGCCGGCCGCAGCAGACAGGCGACCGCCGCGCACCAGGTACTCCAGCGTCTCGAGCAGGCCGATAACCACCACGCGGTCGCGCACGGCCTCGACCGCCGCCGCGATCTGGGCCGCGCTACGGCCCTCGTCCACCAAGCGCAGGGCATACTCGACCAGCACGCGCTCGCCCAGGGTGACGTTGTTGCTGTCTACCACGAACACATCGCCGCCCGGTGCCTCGGCAAGTGCGGTACGGGCACTCTGATTGGTGCCGGAAAGCTTAGCGCCCACGGTAATAATCACGGCCTCATCGCCGGCTTCACGAACCTCGGCGATAGCCTGCGAAAACGCGTACGGGTTGACCTGACCGGTCTTGGGCAGCTCATCGC
The DNA here is from genome assembly GCF_052067375.1 of Collinsella sp. HCP3S3_E11. Classification (NCBI taxonomy): domain Bacteria; kingdom Bacillati; phylum Actinomycetota; class Coriobacteriia; order Coriobacteriales; family Coriobacteriaceae; genus Collinsella; species Collinsella sp. HCP3S3_E11. The sequence continues at coordinate 59,988 of NZ_JBQHQI010000001.1, forward strand.
GCTCCACGAGCATCTCGTAAAAGCGCTGGTGATCGATGTCGACGCCATCCATGTACACATCGGTGCCAAAGGTAACGGACAGTGGCAAAACAGCCAGTGCCGGGTGCTCCGCCGGCGACATATCGCTTGCGGAATCGGTAATAATGCGGACGGACATAGCGAATCCTTTCTTGCGCAGGTCCCGCGCAGGGAATTTTGACAGCAATGCCCCGGCACGGTATACGCGCTCAAACGGGACGATGCAGTTGTTAATGGGAAGCAAATGCCTAGGCTGCCCTACAGCTCGCGCAGGGTGTCGAGAATCGTACGCAGCGACGCGTACATCTGCTCGCGCTGCTCCACGCCCATGGCCTTGCCGGTGGCGTCGAGCACCTCGCGAATAATGCGATCGGCCTCATTCATGCTCTCGCCGCCCAACGTGGTCAGGCGAACCGGGGCGCGATACTTAACGGCGGCATCGCCCGAATCGTCGACCTCGACGTAGCCGCCCTCTTCCAGATGCGCCAGCGTGCGCGAGACGGCAGCGCGGGTCACGCCTGCCATGCGGGCGAGATCGGCACCAGTCAGGCCGTCCTTGCTGCGCTCAAGATAGTACAGGCACATGATATCGGAACCCTTAAGGCCCAGCCTTGCGCCCTCAGATGCCTTAATGCGCTGGATCTCCTTGTAGAGCCCGCTGATCAGTCCGACAAAATCCTCAAAACGTGTCTCGTCGTTCTGCTGCATGGGAGACGACCGCCTTTCGCTTGCATGATGCTAACGGGTAAACATCTTAGCCGCATGCCCGAACCCCCGTACCCAAATATCCCAATTGTTAACTCATCAACATAAAAACCACCACAAAGGGGATAGCACCTTTGTGGTGGTTTGTGTGGTGGTTTGGCCCGAGCTAGAGTTCCACGCGCGGGTTATCGCGGGTCACAAGCGTCTTGACGACAACCGTCGCTCCCAGATAGCGCTCAAGCAGCTCGGCTAAGCGATCGATCGCGGCCTGACAGTCCCCCATTCGCTCGGTCTCAACACACTCAATCGCCAGGAACGCATCGGCAGAATCGTCGGACAGAGCCGTTCGAACGCCGTCGCGCCAGTTCCAGCAGCGGCACACGGCACCCGCATCATCGATGTAGGCGAGCTCGCCGGGCAGCGTCGGGTCATCCGCCTCCTCGCCAAGCGGCAGGAACGCATCGCCACCGTCGGTCACCTTCAAGCGAAGGTCTCCCTCAATCGCGTGCAAATCCTCGCCTCCCACGGGCAGCGCGTAGGTCAGCGACACCGTGTTGTAAATATCCACCGCCGGTGTGATATGACCGACCGGTTTGCCCTTGAGCACGCGCTTGAGCAGGTTCTCGATTGAGCAACGCGCGCCCTTTTTGGTCTTGAACAGGCGATAGGCCTCGCGCCATGCCTTGACCGGCGCGTTCTCGCTGATGGTATCGCTTGTCAGGTGGCGCTCCGCATCGATATTGGCGCGATCGAGCAGCGCCGCAATCGCGTCCACGTCCTCCTGGGGAATCTGAACCGCGGGCTTCATGCCCTTTACGACCACGACGCCGACCGCCGCCTGTGGAAATAGCTCCCAAAATGAATCCTCGGCAATAAAGCTCTTCATACGTGCTCCTTTCGCAATTCGCGCCAACGCGAGCGCCTAAACAAAAAGCGCCCTCACAGCGGCCACCTTCAAAGTCCTACGGTGCCGTCACAAGAGCGCTTACGCTGTCCCCATCCGGAGAAGGGGACGATATGTCAGGCGTATTGTAACCCGAGTCATCCACACGAGCAAAACTACCACAAAGGCGCCTGCCTCTTTGTGGTGGATATGGACTCGAGGCGACGCTAGTGGCGGAGTCCCAGTAGGCCGCGGCCGCGATGACGGGCCTCGGCGGACACCTGAGCGTGCGGGCCGGCGGCCTTGACGGACTCGGGCAGGTGCGAGTACTTCTTCTCGAAGTTCTCCTCGAACATCACCGCCAGGTTGTGCGCGGCCTCGTCGTAGCGCGCTGTGCTCTGCCAGTACTGGCGCGGCACCAGGATGCCGTCCGGCACACCGTGGCACGTGGTGGGAATGTCGACATTAAAGATATCGTCGTGCAAGAACTCGCTGTCCTCGATGGTACCGTCGAGGGCGCGTGCGACCAGGGCGCGCGTGTAGGCAAGCTCGATACGATGGCCCACGCCATAACCGCCGCCAATCCAGCCGGTGTTGAGCAGATAGACGCGGGTGCGGCCGTCGGCGATACGCTCGCCGAGCATCTTGGCATAGACCATGGGATCGAGCGGCATAAACGGCTCTCCGAACAGCGAGGAGAACGTAGGCGTGGGCTCGGTGACGCCGACCTCGGTACCGGGGATCTTTGCGGTGAAACCCGTCACAAAGTGATACATGGCGGCATCGGCCGTCAGGCGCGAGATAGGCGGCAGCACGCCAAAGGCATCGCAGGTCAAAAACAGCACGACGCTCGGGGTGGTGCCCATGCCCTTGGTCCACGCGTTGGGGATATGCTCGACGGGATAGGCAACGCGCGTGTTGTGCGTGATCGAGACGTCATCGTAGTTGGGCTTGCGGTTCTCGTCGAGCACCACGTTTTCGCAGATCGCGCCAAAGCGAACGGCATTGAAAATCTCGGGCTCGTGAAACTCGTCCAAGCCCTCGCACTTGGCGTAGCAGCCGCCCTCGATGTTGAAGATGCCCATGTCGGACCAACCGTGCTCGTCGTCGCCGATCAGCAGGCGCGTGGGATTGGCCGAAAGCGTGGTCTTGCCGGTGCCGGACAGGCCAAAGAACACGGCGGTCTCGTGCGTGACGGGATCCATGCTGGCCGAGCAATGCATGGGCAGCACATCGTCCTCGACGGGCAGCAGGTAATTCATGACGCTGAAGATGGACTTTTTAATCTCACCGGAGTAGCCGGTGCCGGCAACCAGAATCACGCGCTCCTGGAAGTTGATGACCACGGCGGCGCTGGAGTTGAGGCCCTTGATGGCGGGGTCGCACTGGTACCCGGGTGCCGCGAGCACGCAAAAGTCCGGCTCGCCGGTGCGCGCAATTTCGCGAGCAAGCGGACGGGCGAGCATCTGCTTAATGAAGAGCGCCTGGCTCGCGCGCTCGCAGGCAACGAGCAGGCGACGCGTGTGGTTGCGGTCGGCACCCGCCATGCCGCGGGTGACGAACACATCGCGCTCGTTGAGATAGTCGACGATGCCGGCCTTGATGGCCTCGTAGCTCTCAATCGAAAGCGGGCGGTTGACGGCGCCCCAGGCGATCTTATCGTGAACATCGGGGGTGTCAACGATAAAGCGGTCGTTGGGAGAACGGCCGGTGCGCTCCCCCGTCTCGATTACCAGCGCGCCGTTGGATGCCATGCGGCCCTCTTCACGGCGGATGGCGTGCTCGACGAGCTCCGCAGCAGGTAGATCGACCAGCAGACGCGGCTGATTCTCGGCGGGATCTTCGACCAGCGTAATACCAAAGTTGGACAGAACTTCTGCAGGGGTAACACCAGGCATGGGGCCTCCTTTAAAAGCGCGTCACGCGGGCGCGGCGCGCACTTTACTCACGTAAAGCCCGTTGTACCCGATATGCAAAAACGTTTTTGTGGCAAGGGCGGCAAGCCCGCCCAACGGTCAAAAATCGCAGGCAAGCGGCCTAGTCATTGGGTAGTCATTGGGGACGTTCTCAAACGACGAGTCGTTGGGGACACTCTTGAACAGGCAACATTCAAGGAGTGTCCCCGGATGCCGGCACAAAAGGAGCGTCCCTAAGTGCCAACTATAGCGGCAAGCCTTGGCCGAGCATGGCGATGGCGCTCATGAGGATCAGCATGCCGGCGGCGTAGGGCAGGACCGCGCCCAGGAGCTCGGCATCCTTGCCGCGCACGTGCACGGCGGCAAGACCAATAGCGAGCGTCTGCGGCGAGATCATCTTGCCGGCAGCGACGCCAAGCGCGTTCAGCGCGACCATCCAGTAGTCGCTCACGCCCAGCGCGGTGGCAGCCTGGCTCTGGATGGGACCAAACAGCATGCCAGAAGACGTGCCCGAACCGGTCACGAACGCACCGACCGCGCCGATCCACGGAGCCAGAATCGGGTACAGGCCACCGGCGACCGCAATGCAAAACGCACTGATCGAAGAGATCATGCCCGCATAGCCCATAACCTTGGCACAGCCCAGAACCGAAAGCATGGTAATGACCGTCGGCATCATCTGCTTGACGGTCGCGGCCAGCACCTTGCCCATCATGCGCGGCGAAGCACCCTGAATGGCGCCGCCGACAAACGCCGCCAGGAAAATCCAGACGCCCGGCGTGTTGATCCACGAAAACGTGAGCGTGCCGGGGTTCTCGCCGCAATACACCTGCACCTGGCTCGCAAACGGTGCGAGCGCAGCATGCACGGCAGGCACCAGGTTAGACGTTCCCAACAGCAGCACAAAGATCAGGATGAAGCACGACCAAGCCGAAAGCGCCGACTTAGCGGTGAGCTGCTCGCCGGCCTCGATATTCATGTGGAAGCGTGCGTCCAGATGCCCCGACTTCTCGGCACGCATGGCAAGCGCAGCTGTCAGCGCGAGCGAAACGATGGAACCGACGACGACGGCAAGCTCGGGACCCACAAACATAGCAACGACAAGAGCCGCACCGGCAAAGGACACGCCGGAGAGCACGGCGATGCCCGCCACGCCGTTCAGGCGCTCGGCAACGCCCGCAACATTACCCTGGTCATCGGCGACACGACCCGCAACCAGCACGATAAACAGCGGCATAAACACAAAGAAAGGCGCCAGCTGCACCATCTGAACGGTCGCCAAATGTAGCGGATCCAGGCCCACCAGACCGGCAACGGACACCGTGGGAATGCCAATGGAGCCGTAGGGCGTGGGCACGCCGTTGGCCAGCAGACAGATGAGCACGGCGGGCACAGCCTCAAAGCCCAGGCCCGCGAGCATGCCGGCGGGAATAGCGACGGCGGTGCCAAAACCGGCCATGCCCTCCATAAAGCCACCAAAGCACCAGGCCACAAGCAGCGCCAGCAGACGGCGATCGCTGCTGATGGAGGTGATCATGCTGCCGATCACGTCCATGGCGCCCGTGCGAACGCACAGGTTATACGTGAACACCGCGGCGATGATTACCAAAACGATGGGCCACAGGGCCATCAAAAAGCCTTCGAGCGAGGCGGTCGCGATCTGCGCTGTCGGCAGGTGCCACCATGCGAAGGCAAGCACGCACGAAAGGACAAACGATCCGATGGCGGCTTTCCAAGCTGGCCATTTAAAGCACAGCAGCATCACGACAAGCCAAATGATCGGCACAAGAGCCAGCAAGAATGCGGCGACGTCCATAGGTAGAAGCTCCTTGGTGCCGCGCGGGCGGCATCGTGGTATCACATAACTTCAACAGGATACCGCACGCTCACCGACAATTTACTGCCGCCCCCCGAAAATATTGAACAATCCGTTCAAAAACATGTGTGACACCGTCGCGTCTATACTAGAACGCAGCAATAGAAAGGACCCGCCTTGAGCATCTCGCCCCTCGATAGCATCCGCCGCGCCATCGCCCGCCGCAACGGCATCGCCAACCCCGCTGTATCGGGCGGGGCGCACGAACAGGGCGGACGCATCGAGAACGGCCTGTTCCCCGCATCGCACACCGCCGAGGAGCTCGCGCGTATCCAGGAGCTGAGTCAGCGCAACGCCGGCGGGCCAAATAGCGGCCAAGCCACGCGTCGTCGGCACGAGCGCGATCGCGAGCCCGGTCCTGTCCGCCGTATGGTCAACGCCTGGTGGAACCGCCTGCTCGGCGCCGTCTACGGCGGCGGTTTCTCCACGCAAGAAGCCGAATACGAGGAGCACGCCACCCGCCGCGACTACCTTTGGAATACCCTCGGCACCGCCGTGTGGGGCATGGCGTTTCCGCTGCTCACTATCGTGTCCACGCAACTCGTGGGCGCCGAGGAAGCCGGCAAGTTCTCCATCGCCTTTGTCACCGGCACGCTCATCATGATCGCGTGCAACTACGGCGTGCGCAATTTTCAGGTCTCGGACATCGACGAGAAGACGTCCTTTGCCTCCTACCAGCTCAACCGCTGGCTTTGCGGAGCTCTCGCCCTAGGCTGCGGCCTCATGTACAGCAGCGCCCGCGGCTACGACGCGCACATGGCGACGATCGGCCTGGGCGTCTACCTCTATAAGGTGATCGACGGCATCGCCGACGTGTACGAGGGCCGCCTGCAGCAGGCCGACAAGCTCTACCTAGCCGGCATGAGCCAAACGCTGCGTTCCGCCGGCGTCATCGCGGTCTTTAGCGCGGCACTGTTCCTCACGCGCAGCATGCCCATCGCGGCCATGGCCATGGGTGTTACAGCGATCGCCTCGCTTGTGCTGGTCACCGCCCCGCTCGCCCTACTCGAGACCGAAAAATCGCGTCGCGTGAGCATACGCGAAGTCGGCCGCCTTTTTGCGCAGTGCGCCCCGCTCTTTGGCGCGCTCTTTTTGTTCAACCTTATCGAGAGTATGCCCAAATTTGTGATGGAAGGCACGCTGGCCTACAAATATCAGCTGTATTTTAATGCCCTGTTCTTTCCGGCGCAGGCCATTTTGCTGAGCATTGGTTTTATCTATAAACCGCAGCTCTTGCGTTTGTCGAGCATTTGGGCTAACCCGCGCAAGCGTCGCCGCTTTGACTTAATTATTGTCGCCGTCATGGCACTGATCGTGGCTATCACTGGCGCATGCGCCGCGTTTATGGCAGGCCCCGGCATTCCCCTTATGAGCTTTATGTACGGCCTCAACTTTGAGCGCTACCGCACATTGGCGCTGCTGATGGTCGTCGCCGGCGGCATCACCGCAGCCATCGATTTTATCTACGCCATTATCACAGTGCTGCGCCACGCCGGCGATGTCACCAAGATCTACCTGATCTGCTTTGCCGTGAGCGTGGTGCTCCCGATGATCCTCATCAACCTACTGGGGCTAATGGGTGCCGTCGTGAGCTACCTGGCTATCATGGCCCTACTGCTGGTGCTGTTGATTGTCGAGTACGCCCACATTCGCCAGCGTATAGAACGAGCCCGCAACCCGTACGGTGTCTAATTAGATGCCTCGGCCACCGGAATTTGCGATGGAATTACCCGGGCTGGGGTCTTGTTGCGGACAATATGCATCACGCAAAACTAAGTGAGTAGACTTTTACCGAATCCCCGACCACACCGACAAAGCACAAGTCTGTGACCTGCGGTTTTATTGAGGCAAATATGTTGGGTGCTCGGCATTTCCAAAAAAGTCTACTCACTTAGCCAGCGGGCATCCAAATGATTATGTAATCCACGTCCCAGAAAAATCATTTGATGGGCAGAAGGGCAAAAGTAGTCAAAAAAGCCCCGTCCCAAATTAGCTACCCTTTGCACCGATTACTCGCCAGGGAGAATGTTTGCATAGAACTCCGCCCCATCGTCCAGGCGCAGAATGCCTACGCGGCCGAACTCGGAGCCGGTGGCGGCGGCACAGTCGATGTCGATGCGGTCGGGAACGCCGGCGGTATCCTCGCCGCCCAGGCGCACAATCTGCCCGCGGCCCGACTCCTCATCGAGCCCTGCCAGGCCGCCAACCTCGCAATAACGCCCGAGCGACACCGTGGGCGTGTGACCGCTCACCACGACCGGACCCTTGCCCTCGGCAGACAGCAGCCCCGTCGGGGCATCCCAATAGCCATGGCGAATCCAGAGCAAGTCATCGGACGACTGCACGGCGAGCATTTGCTGCAGCAGCTCGCTATCGGCATCGACCGCTCCCCTGCCGTCACCGCAATCGACACCATGCTCAAGCAAAAACGCGCGCGCCGCCTCGGTCTGAATGCCGGCGTGCACCAGCAGATACGGTCGCTCGGCAGTCTCTGCCACCGCATAGAGCGGCAGGGCGGCAGCCCAGCGCACCAGCTCCTCGTATGCCTCAAACTCCATTTCGTTGAGCTGTTGGCGCGTGGTCCAACCGCCGTTGATATCCCAGGTCTCGGCATCGAGCGGGTCCTGGCCAATGATCGCGTCGAGCATAATCTGCTCGTGGTTGCCCTTAAGCACGCGAGCGTTGGGCAGCGAGCGCACCAAGTTGATGACACCGACCGGATCGGGACCGCGATCGATCATGTCGCCCAGCACGTACAACGTATCTTCGGACGTCAGCGAAATCTTGGACAGGGCCTCGTCCAGCGCGCGCACGTGCCCGTGAGCATCGGATGTCACATAGATCGCCATGGAACGCCTTTCCCTGCATTACGGCCGAAGCCCGGAGCCACAACTAAAACTTCAAGTTGAACTTAAACGTTACCCATTGTACTCCGTTGCAATAAAGCTGGGAAGGGCCACGCGTCGCCAACGGTCGTTAGCAGCCGCACGCCCGCGCGCGCAGTTCACGGTGCACCGCCGGCAGCTGATTCCCGGCCAGCTTCGCACACGCCGCAGCCTCGTGTCGAAAATGCGCACGCCCGCAATCCGTTCCCATAAACCCACCATCTTTGGGTACAAATAACCGCAGATAACTGACCGTGCCACGCCAACCTCCCAGGAGCGGACACTATCCATGAACCAGATCCTTCTCTTTATAGGCCTCGTCATCATTTTGTGCCTGACCATCAAACCCGTCGGCAAAAAGCTCCCCTTCCCCACCCTGCTCATCTTTATCGCGCTCGGCATGCTGCTGGGCGTCAACGGGCCGGCGCACATTGACTTTAGCGACTATGCGCTCACCGAAACCGTCTGCAGCACGGCGCTGCTGTTCATCATGTTCTACGGCGGCTTTAACACCAATATCGACCGCGCCAAACCTGTCGCCGTGCCCGCGGTGCTGCTGAGCACGCTCGGCGTCGTCATTACCGCCGGCATCACCGGCGCCTTTGCGCACTTCGCACTGGGCTTCGACTGGATCGGCGGCCTGCTGCTGGGCTCGGTCGTGGCGTCGACCGACGCAGCGAGCGTCTTTAGCGTGCTGCGCGAGCACAGTCTGTCGCTGAGAGGTGGCACTGACTCGCTGCTCGAGGTCGAATCGGGCTCCAACGACCCCGTCGCTTACATGCTCACCGCTGTGCTTGCAACCCTTGCGGCCGGCGGGGACATCAACATCCCCGTGCTGCTGGCCAAGCAGATCATCCTGGGTGTGGGCCTGGGCCTTGTCATCGGCTGGGCATCTGGCCGCTTGATCGAGCGCGCACACACAACGGCCGAGGGCGCGCAGACTATCTTTTTGTTCGCCGTGGCGATCGTCGCCTACGCGCTGCCGAGCTATCTGGGCGGCAACGGCTTTTTAGCCGTGTACCTTGCCGGCATTGTGCTGGGTGCGAGCGACATCACCGGTAAGGTCGAGCTGGCGCACTTCTTTGACACCCTCACCGAGATGGCCGAAATGACCATCTTCTTTTTGCTCGGGCTGCTCGTGACGCCCGCGCGCCTGCCGCAAATGCTGCTACCGGGCCTGGCACTCATGGCGTTTATGCTCTTCGTGAGCCGCCCCATCGCCGTCGGTCTGCTGCTGGCGCCCTTTAAGTCCAATCCTCGCCAGGTCGCACTCGTAAGCTGGGCGGGCCTGCGCGGTGCGGCTTCGGTCGTGTTTAGCCTCTTTGCCGTGGTGGCCGGCGTTCCCGGCGGTCACGACCTGTTTGACCTGGTGTTTGTGATTGCCGTGGCGAGCATTGTGGTGCAGGGCTCGCTGCTGCCTGCGGTGGCAAAGAAGCTCGACATGATCGATGCGGCCGGCGACGTGCGCCGCACCTTTAACGATTACCGCGACGAGGACGGCATGTCGTTCGTCAAGCTCAAGGTGGGCGCGGGCCATCCGTTTGCCGGTCGCTCGCTCGCGGACATCGGCAGTGCCACGGACATGCTCGTAGCCCTGGTACTGCGCGACGGTGCACACCCGGTGCTGCCCAACGGCGATACCGTAATTGAAGAAGGAGACCTTCTGGTTATGGCCGCGCCGACGTTTGAAGAGCGTGCCGAGGTTACGCTGCGCGAGGTCACCGTGACACCCCACGGTCGCCTGGCAGGACTGCGCCTGCGCGACGTGCCGCAAGGCAAGCACCCGTTTATCGTCGTGATGCTCAAGCGCGATGGCCAAACCATCATCCCCGACGGCAACACCCATATATACGCCGGCGACAAAGCCGTCATCGCCACCCTGGCGTCGTAGCGGCAAGGGACAGCCATCCCGAATTGGCTACATTTGAGCACCAATCGCCCCGGCTGGGGTCTCGTTGCGGACAATTAGCGCCTCTCAAAACTAAGTGAGTAGACTTTTGCCGAATCGCCGACCACGTCACCAAAGCATAAGTCTGTGACCTGCGGGTTTGTTGAAGCAAATTGGTCGTGTGCTCAGGATTTCCAATAAAGCCTACTCACTTAGCCAGCGTCCAGTCATAATAGAACGGTCGCGACCTCATTAGACTCCATTGCGACGGCTTATCTTGTATGTTCGCGCAGCTGCGGGTGCAGACGCTCCGCCTCAAATTAGCTACCCTTGTCACATTCCTAGTCATCGTCGACGGCAAAGTCGCGGAGGTCGAAGCCTTCGCGTTCGGCTCGGGCTAGGAGCTCTTGAGGGGACTCATCCTCGATATCCATCACGTCGAGCATGGCAGCAGGAAAGCCCACGCCTGCCGCGCTCCCAGCGCGATCGAACAGGCTCTCGCGCAGTTGGTCCACATCAACTTCGATCTTCATGGTGAAACCTCCCACCGGACAATCGCGACCGAACAAACCGTACGTTCCAAATGATGTGCAATAAATCCCAGATACGGCCATAATAAAACAATGAACATCAGGGGGGTTGCAGACGATGGATAAACTCGATGTCATGACGGAACAAGTCAGGGACTTTTGTGATGCACGCGACTGGCGCAAATATCACACGCCAAAAGAGCTTGCCATCGGCATGGCGACTGAGTCCTCCGAGCTCCTTCAGCTCTTTCGTTTTATGAGCGACGAGCGCATTGCAGAAATGTTCGAAGAGACCGAGCAGCGCCAAGTCATCGAAGACGAAGTCGCCGACACGCTCCTTTTCCTTCTGCGTTTCGCAGATTTAAATGAAATCGACCTGGCAGCGGCGCTTTCGTCCAAGCTCAAGCGCAATGGCGAGCGCTATCCCGTCGACGCATCATCTAACGAATACAGAAAGGCGGACCATCATGAGTAATGAGTTCGCCCTTCGGCAATACACGCTTCCCCTGCCCCAGCCCTTTGAGACAAGCGAATCACTTCAGGACTTTGGAACGCCAAAGCCTGGAGCCCATCATGACGAGAGTTGGCCCGTCCTTTACATTCTTACCAACAGCAGTAACAAGACGGCATACATCGGCCAAACAACCAACTACCAGCGCCGTATGAAACAACACGCTGCAAACGTGGACAAGGATTTCGATCGAACACTTCTGATCGACAACCCTACATTCAATCAATCAGCGACATTTGAGTTTGAAAACAGGCTCATCGAACTGTTCTGTGCCGACGAAAAATACCAGGTCACCAATGCCAACAACGGCTATGCCCAATTCGATTATTTTGAGCGGCCTCAATATCGCCAGAAGTTCCGAGACCTCTGGACAAAGCTTCGCGAAGAAAACTACGCGATTCATCCGATTGAAGAGCTCGAGAACTCCGATCTGTTCAAGTTCTCGCCTTTCAAGACGCTTACGCCCGACCAATACGAAACGATCGAGACGATTTATAAACGTCTCGAACAGGAGCATGAAGACACAAAACATGGCGGCTCAAAAAGAGAACGTATAACCGTCGTGAATGGCGCGCCGGGAACAGGTAAAACAATCCTCGCCATCAGTCTCATGTTCAAAATCAAAAATGAGCCCAACCTTTCCGGCCTGCGAGTCGGTTTTGTCACCCCCATGGATTCTCTGAAGAAGACCCTCAGGAAACTCACGCACTTCCTTCCAGGGCTAAAGCCTGGCGATATCTTGAGCCCCAGTGACGTAACCAAAAACGATCGGTATGACATCCTGCTTGTCGACGAAGCACATCGACTAGGTAATTATCTAAGCATGGGCTCCGGCATTGGGGCTTTTTACAACACCTGCGATCGCCTCGACCTTCCGCATACGAGCAACCAGGTTGACTGGATATTCAAATGCTGTGACAAGGCGTACCTGTTCTACGACCCCAAACAGCAGGTTCGCGCATCCGGACTCAATCGAGACGGCCTTGAGCAGCGACTCAATCAGCTCGAAGAAGCAGGCATTGAAACTGAAGAGTTCAGCCTAAGCACACAAATGCGCGTACGCGGTGGTGACGAATACCTCGATTTTGTCTATGACTTACTCAACAACAAGGCGTTTATGCATACCGGCATGAAGTTCAACGAACTCTTTTCATCGGAGCCTTACGATTCGCGAGCCGGGGATCCGGACAGCGATATCCCCAGATACCAGTTTGGAATCGTCGACCGATTTGAGGATTTCTGTTCCCTGCAGCAAGCCAAGGAAGAAGAAGTTGGTCTATCCCGCATGACGGCAGGTTTTGCGTGGAAGTGGGAAACGAAGAAACACAAAGACGCTTTCGACATCGTCATCGAGGGCATTCCCAAACGTTGGAACTCAACCCAAAAGGATTGGGTTAATTCTGCCAACGCCGTCAACGAGGTTGGATGCATCCACACGGTGCAGGGCTACGACCTCAATTACGGATTCGTCATTCTGGGGCCAGACATTTACTACGACACCGATAAAGGAGCCGTCTGCGTTAACAAAGCGAACTTCAAAGATGCTGTCGCAAAGAAAAAGGCGAGCGAAGATGAGCTACGGAAGATTATCGTCAACGCCTACTATGTCCTCATGACGCGTGGCATGCTGGGAACGTATCTCTATGTGTGCGACCCCGCACTCAAGGAGTATTTGTCGCGGTATATCCCGGTGATTTAGACGCAGGACAGACGTCGCAAATCTAAGGCGTTACTCAAATGTTAAACACACGAACATATTTTCGTGTTTTATACTTGAGCTAGACAACCACAGCATGGTATAAAAGAGCTGCTTTCCGCTATGGAGGGCAGTCAAGGGCCGGGGGATCCCCCCGGCATTTTCTTTTTTGAAAGGCTGTTTCATGAACGAACTGCCCGCATTCCCCGACAAATCAAGGCGCCGCCCAGAAAAGATCAACTCGAGCGACGAGCGGGCACGAGTCCAGCACTCCATCGCCCGCGGCTACGATGACCTCGTCAACGGCCGCATGCGTCCTTGGAAACAAGCAAAAGCAGAGGCAGATCGGATGCGAGCCATCAGGTAAGGTCACCTCTCCCCCATGTAACCATCCTGTAAATCATAGCGGCGCAGTCGAGTTTTACCGTGATGCGGTCGCGCCGGGCGCTCCACTGTGCTAAAGTATCCCGAACGTTCAAACGACTACGAGGGGAACTAGAAGATGGCACGTGTGCACAACTTCTCAGCTGGCCCGGCCGCGCTGCCTACAAGCGTGCTCGCCGAGATCGCCGACGAGATGATGGACTACCGCGGTTGCGGCATGTCCGTGCTCGAGATGAGCCATCGATCTAGCATGTACCAGCAGATTATCGACGACGCCGAGACAACCCTGCGCCGCCTGCTGAGCATCCCCGACAACTACCGTGTCCTGTTTTTGCAGGGCGGCGCCACGCTGCAGTTTGCGGGCATCCCCATGAACCTCATGCGCCGCGGCCGCGCCGGCTACGTCGTGACCGGCAACTTCGCCAACAAGGCGTACAAGGAGGCCGCCAAGTACGGCGAGGCCGTGCTGCTCGCAAGCTCCGAGGACACCAATTTCGACCGCATTCCCACCATGGCCAATATCAACGCGCGCATTGCCGCCGAGGCCGCGGGCGACGGGCTCGACTACGTCTACATCTGCCAGAACAACACCATCTTTGGCACCATGTACCACGAGCTGCCCGCTTGCGGCGATGTGCCGCTGGTCGCCGATGTCTCGAGCTGCTTTCTGTCGCAGCCGCTCGACGTTGAGCGCTACGGGCTCATTTACGCCGGCGCGCAGAAAAACGCCGGCGCCGCGGGCGTGACCGTGGTTATCGTGCGCGACGACCTCATCGCAGATGGCCCCGCCTTTGCGCAGACGCCGCAGTACCTGGACCTTAAAACCCAGGCCGCCAAGGGCTCCATGCTCAACACGCCCAACACCTTTGGCATCTACGTATGCGGCAAGGTATTCCGCTGGGTGGAGCAAACCGGCGGACTAGCCGCCATGGCCGAGCGCAACTGGGCCAAGGCCAACCTGCTCTATGACCTGCTCGAGCACAGCGAGCTGTTCCACGGCACCACGCAGGCCGGCAGCCGCTCCATCGCCAACGTCACCTTCCGCACCGGCGATGCCGAGCTCGACGCGGCCTTTGTCGCAGGCGCGACCGAGCACCAGATTCAAAACGTCAAGGGCCATCGCCTGGTGGGCGGCATGCGCGCCAGCGTCTACAACGCCGTAACCATGGAAGACGTGCAGGCACTGGCCTCGTACATGAAGGACTTCGAAGCGCAGCATAGTTTGAGTCCGCGATCTAACTAGCCCGCAACCCGCGGGCCGACCAGCCACTTCAAACCACTTGTTATAAACAAACCCGCTAAGGAGTTTTTCATGCGCAAGATCAAAACCATCGACGACATAACCAAAAACGGCAAGGTCGAGTTTGGCGAGGGCTACGAGTTTGTGGGCACCGCCGAGGAGGCCGACGCCATCCTGATGCGCTCCACCGACCTGCACGGCTACGAGCTGCCCGAGGGCATCCGCGCCATCGCCCGCTGCGGCGCCGGCGTCAACAACATCCCCGTCGAGGAGTACGCCAAGAAGGGCGTCGTCGTCTTTAACTCCCCCGGTGCCAACAGCAACGCCGTCAAGGAGCTCGTCCTGGGCATGCTGGTGCTCTCGAGCCGCGGCGTGGTGCAGTCGATGAACTGGGTGCGCGACAACGCCGACGACCCCGAGATTCAGGTCGATGCCGAGAAGGCCAAGAAGGCCTTTGTGGGCCGCGAGCTCAAGGGCAAGCGCATCGGCGTCATCGGTCTGGGCAACGTGGGCTCCAAGGTCGCCAACGCCTGCGTCGATCTGGGCATGGACGTCTACGGCTACGATCCGTTCATTTCCGTCGAGCACGCATGGGTGCTGAGCCGCGAGGTGCAGCGCGTGGGCACGCTCGAGGACCTCTGCCGCGGCTGCGACTACCTCACCGTGCACGTGCCCAGCAAGGCCGACACCATCGGCATGATCAGTACCGAGCAGATCGACCTGCTGGCCCCGGGCGCCGTGCTCATCAACTATGCGCGCGAGACCATCATTGACGAGGACGCCGTCGACGCAGCCCTGCGCGCGGGCAAGCTGAGCTGGTTTAGCTGCGACTTTGCCACGCCCAAGACGGTCAAGATGCCCAATACGTTTATCACCACGCACTCGGGCGCCGGCACCGGCGAGGCCGAGGCCAATTGCGCCGATATGGCCATCAGCGAGCTCAAGGACTACCTGGAGAACGGCAACATCGCGCACAGCGTCAACTACCCCGCCTGCAGCATGGGCAAGGCGCGCGCCGCAAGCCGCATTGCCTGCCTGCACGCCAACGTGCCCAACATGATCGGCCAGATCACGGCCATCCTGGCCAAGGACAACGCCAACGTGCAGCGTATGACCAACGAGTCCGCCGGCGAGAACGCCTACACCATGTTCGACACCGACGAGCACCTGGACAGCAGCACCATCGAGGCGCTCAAGCAGATTCCGTCGATGTATCGCGTACGCGTGATCAAGTAGCGTCGGCGCCAAGCCTGCCAGACAAGCCACGAAGTCTATTCGCCCCCGTTTTAACGAAATGGGGGCGAATTTCGTTGTTCCCGACGGCTGGAAAAGTGCTACCCAGAACAAGTTATTTCGGATAATCGACAGTCATGCCCAAATCACTGAGCGCACCTACTCTGATAAACAGCTTTATCAGTG
Source organism: Collinsella sp. HCP3S3_E11 (assembly GCF_052067375.1). Taxonomy (NCBI): domain Bacteria; kingdom Bacillati; phylum Actinomycetota; class Coriobacteriia; order Coriobacteriales; family Coriobacteriaceae; genus Collinsella; species Collinsella sp. HCP3S3_E11. The sequence goes on from NZ_JBQHQI010000001.1 coordinate 75,939, forward strand.
GTTTTAGTAGGTAAAAATCGATCTTTATATGCCAAATTTAAGTTGACTGTCCATTTTCCGAAATAACTTGTTCTGGGTAGCGTTTTTAAAGCCTATTTCAAAGAGCAACTGAAGCCTTTTCGTAACCAAACCCTAGCTCACGCGACCGTTTTCCACCCGCACGGCTACATTCCCGCCCAATCGATAAAAATCTCCTCACGAAGCCGCCGTTCGAGCTCCTGCTGCCGCGGCGTCTTGTCTTTCAACGGCACATCGAGATAGGACATGATGAGTTCCATCACCACGCGGAAGGCATCGGAGTCGACCAGCTGACCATAGGTCATCAGAACGACAGGATATCCCATCGCTTGAAGGGCCGTCGTTCGATCGGAGTCCGAGATCTTGGATTCTATGGATCCATGAATGGCTTTACCTTGACATTCAACCAGGCACTCTCTGCTGCCGTCCTTATTTGACAGCAGGATATCGGCGTAGCGCCTATCAAGCCCCGAAATCAGGCGGGCGCTGCGCGTCATGCGAATCTCAACGTTATTGGTAAGGCGCAGCCCTTCGCCGCCGCGCAACCTCGTAAGGCCAAACAGCATCGAAGCCTGGACCTCGAGCGGCGATGCCACAACCCCCGTAATGCATTTCGCGGCACGCGTGAACGATTTAGCACCGCGGAGCCCCTGGATCTTATCGACGTACTCGGTTAGTTCAGAGAGCTCAATCAAGGGCGGTCGCTTCCACAGGTCCGTTGGATTCCCCGAGGCATCCTTTACGTTTTCCCAGCCCAACCGTGCGTCACCCCACCGGCTCCCATATGCCTGCTCAAGTGCCGACTTTACCTGAGGCGCAATCTTGCACACGGCAAAGGTGCCGCACATCTCATACATGCACATGATCAGGCGCTCATTTGAGACCGAGGAAGCCAGGGTCAGCAGGGTAAAGAGCGGGGACGCAACATCAAGGCCAAACTCTGTCTGTCGCACGGAGCCAAACGGCCTCTCCCCGTTCCAGACATGCCTGACAATTCGACCGCCCTTGCGCCCGCAGACGCCCTGCGCCAACACGTGTAGCGGAGTGCCCAGGAAATGCTTGACAAGCGGGTGCTCACAAAGATGCTCCCTGCGCGGATCGTCCGCAGAATCGGGCAGGTCCGGCATTATTGCCAAGACCTGCGGAGGTATCCGGTGATACCGAAAGGCAGATATGTCGCACAGCATGTCATCCATGAAGGATACGTACCCATTGCGTCGTTTGTGAGCCTGCCCGGACGCCAAACGCGATGGCTCGGCCTGCGAACGGTTAATACTGCTACGCACACGTCGCGAATCTTCCAGGTGGCTTACAATCGGTTTTTGAAGCAAACTGATTGTGAGGTTGCATATGGTTGATGAGAACTTTGCCTGGCGGCTTACGCAGGAGCTCGTGAAGATTGATAGCTCGGACCCGGGCGCCTACGAAGGCGAGATCGAACACTTCATTAAGAGGCTCATTGAACAGCAGTTGGCGCAGCTTGATAGTCCTGCGCTCGATGCCGTGCAGGTTGCAGAGCTCGAAGTACTCCCCGGGCGCTGCAACCTTATGGTCACCGTGCCGGGTGTGAGCGACGAGCCGCGGCTGGTCTACATCTGCCATATGGATACCGTCACCCTAGGAGATGGCTGGAACGCGGACACACCGCCACTCGGGGCGACCGTGCGCAACGACAAACTCTATGGCCGCGGTGCCTGCGACATGAAGGGCGGTCTGGCCTGCGCCATTGCCGCACTGGTCCATACGCTCGAGCGCGTGGCGGCGAAGGGCGAGCTGCCCCACCGCGGCTTCTCGCTTATTTGCTCGGTCGACGAAGAGGACTTTATGCGCGGCTCCGAGGCCGCCATCGATGCCGGCTGGGTCGGCTCGCGCGAATGGGTGCTGGACACCGAGCCCACCGACGGACAGATTCAGGTGGCGCACAAAGGTCGCACGTGGTTCGAGATCGAGATGACCGGCGTCACGGCGCATGCGAGCCAGCCCTGGAAGGGAGCGGATGCCGTCGCCGCCATGGCCGAGGCCGTATGCTCGCTTCGTCGCGCGTTTGCGGCGCTGCCCGCACATGATGAGCTGGGGGCTTCGACCATCACGTTTGGACAGATCGAGGGCGGCTATCGCCCCTATGTCGTGCCCGACCGCGCCAAGGTCTGGGTCGATATGCGCCTGACGCCGCCGACCGATACGGCCGCCGCGACGCGCATGGTAGAGCAGGCCATCGCCGACGCCGAAGCCGCAGACCCCGGTTGCCATGGAAGCTATACCGTGACAGGCGACCGCCCCGCCATCGAGCGCGATCCGGTCTCTCCCCTTCTAGCCGCGCTCAAGCGTGCCGCCGATGACGTGACAGGCGCGGACGCGACCGTCGGCTTCTTTACCGGCTACACCGACACTGCCGTCATTGCCGGCAAGACGGGTAACCGCAACTGCATGAGCTATGGCCCCGGCTCGTTGGCGCTCGCCCATAAGCCCAACGAATATGTGCCCCACGCCGACATCGTTCGATGCCAGCGGGTGCTGATCGCGCTCGCCGACAACACGCTCTGGGGCGCGAATAGCCAAGTTGGGGCATAATTAGCCGCGAACAAACCGACTCGCGCGTTAGGACTGTCCATGAAAGCTCTTCCGTTTCCCTGCATCCGCCCAGCTCAGGACCGTGTGCTCGAGGCGCTGCCGCAGATGGGCGACATCCTGAGTGGCAACGACGCCCTGCGCGGTGCGATTGCCGATGGGCTCATGCTCAAGGATCCGGGTGCGGCGTATTACGTGTACGAATGCTCCGGAGAGCCAGGGCGCGTGACGGGCGTTGTGGCAATTTGCCCGGTCGGCGTACTGACGGGCGACGACGCAGCTTCCGCAGATGCGGCCGCAGCCGCCCGTACAATCGCCGAGCTCAAGGCTCAGCCGCGCCCCGTGTCGCTCGCCTACGAAGCCTCGCCCGTCATGGATATCATCCTTGGCGCCGCCAAAGAGGGCGCATCGCTCTACGCCGTCACCGACCCCACCGGCATTACGCATCGCGTATGGGAAGTCAAGCGCGAGGACGCTGTTGCCGCCATCCGAGCCATGCTCGATCAGGCACCGGCGCCGGAGCCGGTAGACGACCCCGCCTACGCTGCCGCGCTGGCAGGGGCGGCGCAGCTGCTGGCCGATGAGGCCCGCGCAGCCGGCACCTACACGGGCAAAGAGCCGTTCAACTTTACCGTGGCCGTGCTGTTCCCCGCCGCGCAGGTCAGCGGCGGCGCGCCGCAGGTTCCGACGGGTCTGCTCACTCACCAGATCTCACGGTTCTAACGGGGCCTAAACGCCCAGCACAAAGACTCGGCAGCTCAACAAGCAAGGGGCGGGGATACATGCGCATGCATCCCCGCCCCCTTCGCATCGAGCAATTATGTCGGCGATCCGAATCGCCGCGCCCGCGCTACCCACGCTGCGGGCCCGCTGCCGCCACGAGCGGCTCTAGCCCCAGCTCACGCGCGTAATCCTCCTGCGTAAAGACTTCGACCAGTTCAAACGTATCGGATTCGTCGTCAAACGCAAAATGCAGAACCGAGCAGTTGCCCGGCACGCGCTCGCGCTCGTCGGCCGCCGCTCCCCTAGAGTGATCCAAAAACTCCTTGATGGCCGAGGCATGGCTCACCGCGAGCACGCACGAATGGTCCGGGCGTCGCATAAGATCGGTCAACGTCGTCACCATGCGCTCACGTACCTGCATCTGGCCCTCCCCGCCAAACTGACGATAAAAGTCACGCCACGGACGCTCGGGCATCAGCATCACGCGCTCGGCCTCAAAGTCGCCAAAGAACCACTCGCGCAGGCCATCCAGACGCTCGTAGGCAAGGCCCGGCCACAGGCTGGCGATAGTCTGCTCGGTGCGGTGCAGCGTCGAGGTGTAGGCGTGATCGGGCTCAACGCCACGCGCACGCAAGAACATACCGGCACGCGCCGCCTGCTCGCAGCCCAACTGCGTGAGCGGCGAATCGCTCCATCCCTGAATAATGCGTTTAAGGTTGAATATTGTCTGTCCATGACGGACCAGATACAGATCTTTGTTCATAGGGGTCCTTTCGTTCGTTACCAATCAAGGAGCGAAAACGCCCCGTCGCAATAGCCAAAATGAAGCACGGCACCGTTGTCGGGCTGCTCTCCCCCGCCGGTCACGCATCTAAGAAACTCCTGGCAGGCAGAGCCATGAGAGACCGCAAGCACACGATCGTGCTGCGGTCGGGCCATAATACGGGACAGCGCCGCGACCATGCGCGCCCGAAGCTCGCCTTCCGACTCGCCACCAAAGGCCACCGGATAATCGCCCCAGGGCTGCGGCGGCATATCGCGATTTGATGTGCCCTCCAGCGTGCCCAGGCGCCACTCGCGCAAATCATCGACCGGCTCTATGGGAAGATCCTCGCCAACGATCAGCTCGGCCGTGTGGCGCGCCCGACCCAACGGAGACGAATACGCGTGGTCAAAGGAGATGCCGCGCGCCTCAAACGCCGCGCGCGTCGCCAGTGCCTGCTCGCGCCCGCGCTCCGTGAGCGGCGAGTCTTGCCAGCCCTGCAAAATGTTCTGCACGTTAAGCTCGGTCTGCCCATGCCGAACCAAATACAGATCGGACACACGCCCTCCCCTCGCACCACCACAAAGGGGACAGGCACCTTTGTGGTGGTTTGCCGCCGGATCGCGCCGCAACGACGCAACTACACCAGCACGTCGGCAAGCGGACGCTTGGGCACGTGATGCACCTGCGCCTCGTCGCGCCAGTAATTAATTGAACCTTCGGGGTTGGAATCGATCGCGTCGATAACCTGGGTCTCGGCCGGCACGCCAAAAGCCATGATCAGCTTGATCTCGTACTTGTCGTTATCGAGCCCCATCGCATCGATCGCGCGGGGTGTAAAGGCCTTGAACATGCAAGCCGCCACCTCGGGCGTTGCGCTGCGCGCGGCGAGCATCATCGTCTGAGCCGCGATGCCCGTGTCGACCTCGGTGATAGGCGCGGCGGACTTGCCGGGAACGGTGCGCTCGGCAAGAATTGCAATGTAGCCGGTCGGACGCTCGCCCTCGACAGGACCCGGCCAGTCCTTGAGCGCCCCGGCCCATGCGAGCTCGTCAAACACGCGAGCGCAGTCCTCGGCACCGCTCACCACATGAAAACGCAAGCGCTGAGCATTGGCGCCACAGGGGACCAGGTGCGCCAGCTCTGCCAGCTCGAGCAAAAACTCGCGCGGCACGCGCATGGACTCGTCAAAACGGCGGCATGTGCGGGCGCGACGGACCAGCGCATCAAACGCATCCAGGCCAAGCTTTTCGCAACCTTGCTTTGCCATCGACTCGACGCTCGAAGGCGCCGCGGGAACTGCTTCGTTCATAGGGACCCCCAAAAAGCCAATTGTTCTTAGGAAAATCTAACCTAAAACGCAGGCAATAACGAACAGAGCTGCAATGTTCTACACCTGTTGAATAGAAAATCGCAACGTGGGGAACAACGGAAACAAATCGGGGCCTTTGGGTTACGTTTCGCCCTCCCCGACCCATACGCCAGCTCCTTTAGGCGATACTGGTTGTAACGATCACGGCTTACGCCGTACGGAAAGGAGGCCTCATGGGCATCTTTAAAAATGACGACCAACAATCGAGTCTGTTTGGATTTGACGAGAAAAGCATGGCAGGCAAGGCGATTAAAGCCGTGCGCTGGATCTACGCCGCCACGGGTGTCATCGCGCTCATCGCCGGCATCGCGCTGCTGTTTGCACCCGCTAAGACCCTCGTCTTTTTGACGACCGTACTGGGCTTCTACTTTGTGATCACGGCTGGCGTCAGGCTGTTCACCGCCATTTTTGAGCCGCTGCTGCCCGCCGGCTGGCGCGTCACGAGCATCCTCGCCAACCTGCTCATCATCTTGGGCGGCGTGGTGATCCTGCGCAACCAGGCGCTTTCGACCGCGACGCTCAGCACGCTTGTGGTGGTCGTGGCCGGCTTTGGCTGGATTGTCGAGGGCATCATGTCGATTCTGGAGTCCGAGCTTTCTTCCAACCGCGCCCTCGCCATCCTGAGCGGCGCGCTCTCCATCATCGCCGGCGTGTTCGTGTTCATCTATCCGCTGTGGTCGGCAAAGATGCTCGTCATCTTTACCGGCGCTGCACTCCTGGTGTTTGGCGTGACGCTAGTTATTCGCGCTATCCGCTTTGGCAAGCTGGTGCACTAGATGCCGCGAACGCTGTTTATTGATGCCGACGCCTGCCCGGTCACGCGTGAGTCGATCGACTGCGCGCGACGGGCGGGTGTTGCCGTGGTTGTCGCCGGCAACAGCACGCAAAACCTGGAGCGGCACATTCGCCGTGACGACCCGCGCGATGCCGAGCACGCGCGACGTGGCTTTTGGGTCACAACGCTCGACGTGAGCGTAGGCGCCGATAGCGCCGACTTTGCCATTATCGAGCGTCTGCAGGCAGGCGATGTGGTCGTGACACAGGACATTGGCCTGGCGAGCATGGTGCTCGGTCGCGATGCCGCCGCCATCGGCGTGCGCGGGCGCGTGTACGACAAAGCCACCATCGATATGCAGCTGTTTATTCGTCACGAAGAAAAGAAAGTACGCCGCGCCGGCGGTCGCACCCGTGGACCGGCAGCCTTCACCAGCGAAGACCGCGCCCGCTTTAAGCGCAACCTCACCGACCTGCTGCGCTAACCAAGGTAGATTTTTGGGACATGCCTAAAAATCTACCTTTTTGTTTTGGCGATTGGCGCGCATCCAACGCCGGTCATGGCGGTAGATGTTTGAGGCATGCCCCAGTTTTTACGGGATACCTCAAACATCTACTTAGAGGCCAAAGGCGGAAAGGATAAGACCCCAGCCCGCGCCGATGACGTACATCATGACCAGGAACACAGCGTTTTCGCGAGCGCTGCGATTGGTGCGGAACAGCACCAGGTAACCCACGCCGGCAGAAATGAGCGTGCCGGCGAGCATCGGTGCCAGCTGCAGCGCGCCTTCCAGATACAGCTGCGTGATGACCACGCTCGCCGAGCAGTTGGGAATGAGGCCGACAAGCGCCGAACCCAGGACAGCGAGCGTCTCGTTGCCGCGCAGGAACTGCTCGATTGCGGACTCGCCAAAGGTCTCGAGCACGGCGACCAGAATCAGCGTCACCAGGAAAATGAATACCGAAACCTGTACGGTGTGCGAAATCGCGCTGCGGATAATCGACAGGACAGGCGCGCCTTTCTGTGAGTGGGAGCGACCGTGGTGGTGTTCGTGCTCGCCCTCGTGTCCGTGGTCGTGGCCATGTCCGTGGTCACGCTCGTCCTCGTCTTCATCACAACCGCAATGGTCACGCTCGCACAGCTCATGGATGTGGTCGGCGCTCACGCCCGCCTCGGCCACCTCGTCGATGATGTCACCGCCGCTGTGATCGTCATGCGCGCAGTTAACGTGCGCCGGATTGGCAGCGGTTCCCAACACGGTACGGCGGATCGCCGCATGAGCACGGGCGTTGCGACGCAGACCGCGAATGGCGGCATCTACGATAAAGCCCGTGACCAGCGCGATCAGCGCCTTCGAAGCCAAAAGCACCGCCATAGTCTGCACGGGAACCTGCTCGGCAAGTAGCAGTGGCAGCATCTCGTCGGAGGTCGAGAGAAACACCGCCACCAGGGTGCCCAACGTCACGACGCGACCGGCGTACAGCGTTGCCGCCATCGCCGAAAAGCCACACTGCGGCACCATGCCCAGCAACGAGCCAACCACGGGGCCAGCGGCACCGGCACGCTTGATGGCGCCGTTGACGCGATCGCCCGCCACATGCTCCAGCGTCTCGAGGGCCAGATATGTCACCAACAAGAACGGCACCAGCGAGAGCGTGTCCTTGCCGGCGTCGAGCAAAATATCAATCAGCAAATCCATGACGGATGGAACCTTTCGTGTCTTTCGGCAGCATTGTAAAAGTCCTAGCGGTCAACTAGGGTATTGTAGTTGTCCTAGGCGTGATGCCAATAGTTGCCTGTGGTAAACTATCATCTCGCCACATCTCAATGACCCCGAGCCGCACGACGCGGCCCGTCCAAGGAGCAGTATATGAACGTTTCGCAAGCACTCGAATACGAGCGCCAGCCGTTTATCCCCATGTTCATCTATGGCGATCACGCCGCCATGGAGTCCGAGCGTCAAAAAGGCGAAGAGGCCCTCAAGGTGCTCGAGACCGAGTACTTTACCGCCGAGGGCGACCCTGGCTTCGACTTTGCCACCGTGCGCGACCTGGCCGACCGCAACCGCGACCTATGCGACCAGATTGGCGAGGCGCGCCTGCGCAACGTGACGCCCGCGACGCTTTCGCGCGGCCTGTCCGACGCCGATACCTGCGCCGCCATCGGCAAGATGCAAAAGCGCACCGCCGCGTCCGTCATGCGCGAGATCCGCGGCGACCGCGATGCGCTCGGCGTGGCGTACGCCCGCAAGCCCATCCAGGGCACGGTGCTCGGCATCGACATCGAGACCACCGGCCGCGCACCCGAGCGCGGCTACATCATCAACGTGGGCTGGGAGATCATGGAGCTCACCAGCGACGCCGTCCCGCACGACGCCGAGGCGCACTATTGCGGCCTGCCCGATATCTACCGCGGCGAAGATGTGCCGCTGTCGAATATCCATCACATCACCTGGGACGACATCGACGGCAAAACGCCCTTCCGCGAGAACAAGGAGCTGCAAAAGCAGCTGCTCAAGCTCATGAAGAAATACCCGTACATGGCGCACAACGCCGCCTTTGAGGACAGCTGGTTCAAGATCCATCTGGACGGCTATGCCGAGGCGCGCCGAGCCGGCAAGATTATCGTCATCGACTCGCGCCAGATCTGCCGCAGCCTGGACGCCGGCGTGCGCTCGCTCCCCCGCGAGTCCGCACCCGCCGCGCTCGAGAACTGGGCCCGCCGTCGCGGCACCCTCGCGCCCGACGCCAACGAGCAGCACCTGGGCCTCGACGACACCGACCTCATGCTCCGGACGGTGCAGGCCGAGTTCAACCTCAAGAACCTGTTTGCCAAGTAGATTGCCAAGCAGAGGCGCCATTCGCGAGCAATACTTGCCGGACCATAGCGCCCCGCGCAAAAGCGACACGCCGAGGCGCCCCTCTCAAGCGACGCAATACGGGCCGATGTCCAAGCGGATATCGGCCCGTTTTTCGCGCCGTACAACGCGGCCCTCCAGCCCCCGATGTCTAGCCGCCGCATAACCAAGAACTTCATCTGCGCATGTTCAAGCCAAATTGCACATTTTTGTTGACGCCGTCTTTGCATCAAAACGATGCTGACCAGCATCAGTTGTGGAGGTCTACGTAGCCAGCGAGCTGCGACAATGCTCCAAATAGCATCTTTCTCCATCATTGGCGTCAAGCGCTTGGACAGCTTTTGTTATGCCGCGACATTTTACCTTGGCGTTCATTGCGAACCCCGCCGCCTGGTCTGCCATGCTATCTGTATGAGTATCGTACTTTCACATAACACGGCAAAAGCGGTCTACCAAGCCGCATACTCGGTATCCGCAATTGGCACCGAGCCCTGCAGCCCTGCCAAGATCTACGGGGCGCGCCCCAGCAAGGAGCTGCTCGACTCTGCCGCCGACTGGCTCGCCAGGCACAACGTCGCTCTGGATAACGATGCCCCGCTCGATACAACGGTGTTCGAGCGCGCAAACGTGCGCAGCATGACGGGCTGCAAGTGCCACGTATCATCCAAGCGATTCGCGGGCTCGCGCTTTATCAAGCTTGCCGACGACATCTATATTGTCGGCGTCGAACTCTGTGCGCTTCAGGCCGCAACCTATCTTCCCTTTCGAGAACTTGTGGAGTACTACTTCGAACTGTGTGGCGCCTATTCCCTTGGGCACGATGCCTCGACATCCTATACCGAGCGCTTCGCGCTCACCTCGACTTCGAGCCTTAAACATTTCTTTAACTCCCTCATCGACTGCAAGGGCCTCGAACTTGCCCGAAAAGCCATCCAATGCGTGCGGGACGGATGCCGATCGCCGATGGAAACGGCGTTTGTCATGATGCTCACGCTACCCAGGCGCGAGGGCGGTCTTGGCATTAGCGAGATCGAGACCGACTACGAAGTAAAGGTCACAGCTGCTGCAAAGAATCTCACGCGGCGCGAAAAGTTCTATATGGATGCATATCTCAAGCGGTCCCGAACCGACATCGAATACAACGGATTTCAGCACGATGCCGAAGAAGACCGCGCCATTGACGAAGAGCGCAAGAACGCGCTGGCGTCCATGGGCTACGGAATCATTACCGTCAGTCGCTATTCCTTTATGCACGCCAGCGCCTTCGCCAGGGTTATGGAGGCAATCCAGCGAAAGGAGGGCATTCGCCCATCGCGCCTGCCCAAAGATTTCGCAATCAAGCAAGAAGAGCTGCGACAATTTGTGCTCAGGAGATTTATCGAGGAAAAGAAGCGTATTGAGGAGCTCCTCCGTCAAGACGCAGCGCAGGGTAATGCACTTGAGCTCGAGCGCGCAGTGCTCGAGGGCATCTCGCTGGACGACCCGACGATCAACAATGTCCCGGTCATCGACGACATGCAAGTCATCGAGCTGGATTGCCCGGAGTTCGCCCAAACAAGCACTTCCACACCCGAAGGCAGGGTGTACGGGGCCAGAACAGAGGCGGACTGACAGGGTGGGTACCCCGGCGACGTGCAAAAACGGGAGTTTTCAGCAGAGCCGAGTATCCGAGGGCGGCCGAATTGCCCCATTTTGCACCGAAGCCGCTGTTTTCGATCTAATTTAGGCAACAGCTGGGGAATATCTATTGCCATTTGCACTCCAGTAAAGCCCTGTGGCGGCAAACGACGCCGTATCATGCAATAAATAACCCCTCGTCGATGCTGAAAACTCCCCTTTTTGCACGTCGCTAGGGTACCCACGTTGGCATCGGCGGCCTTATCAGCACCAACCAATGCCCTTAGCCGCCTCTGGGGCCAATCGACAGCAAAAAATTTTGCAAATTATATTGACATATGAACATGCGCTCATATACTCGGAAGTAAGTTATATGAGCACATGTTCATATGAAAGGATATTGCAATGAGCGAACACGCCGATGAAATAAGGACCGACATCGACACCGCCATCGTGCCCGACATCCCCACCACTTGCTCGCCCGAGGACCTTCCCGACGAGGAGCTGCTGTACGACCTTGCCGACTTGTTCAAGGTTTTCAGCGACACCACGCGTATCAAGATCCTCTACGCTCTCATGGGCCGCGAACTCTGCGTGGCCGACATCGCCGAGGCGACTGCGACCTCGCAGTCCGCGGTGTCGCACCAGCTGCGCACGCTCAAACAGTCGCACCTGGTTAAATTCCGGCGCGACGGGCGCAACATCCTCTACTCGCTCGCCGACGATCATGTCTACACCATGCTCAACCAAGGCATGAGCCACATCTGCGAATAGCGACCAACCACGGTACCAGCGCGGTCTGCACCCAAGCCGCAAATACAGGGAAAGGAACCCATCATGAAAAAGCAGTTCAAGCTCGACGAGATCGACTGCGCCAACTGCGCGCGTGAGCTTCAGGACGAACTCGCCAAGCTCGAGGGCGTCAAATCCGTTTCGGTCAACTTTATGACTCAGAAGCTGACGCTCGAAGCCGACGACGCTGAGTTCGACGAGGTCCTCGATCGCGTCGTGGAGTTCACCGCCGACGCTGAGCCGGACTGCGAGATCATTCTCTAGCCCAGGTTTACGCCAACCTGCAAGGCCGCGCTTGCCGTGGCCTTTGCTCGCAAAATTACATGAGCGGGTGTTCATACATTCAAATGGAAGGATACGAGTCATGGCCACCGCCGACCCCAAGAAGAAAAAGAAGAAGCGCAAGAAAAAAGAGTCACTCGAGCATAAACGCAACCGCATCCTGGTAGCGCTGGGTATTTTTGTCGTGGTGTACGCCCTCGATGAGCTCGGCGCCCTCACCGCCGCATTCGGCACTCCAGGCAACATCTACGCCAGCTTTGTGCTGTTCCTCGTGCCGTTTTTGATTGCCGGCTACGACGTGCTCCAAAAGGCATTCAATAACATCCGCCGCGGCAAGGCGTTCGACGAGAGCTTTCTCATGGCCGTCGCGACCATCGGCGCGTTTGCCACGGTGCTCTTCCCCGATACCGATCCGCACATGGCCGAAGGCGCCGCCGTTATGTTGTTCTACCAGGTCGGCGAGCTGTTCCAGGCCTACGCCGTGGGCAAGAGCCGCAAGTCGATCAGCGCCATGATGGACATCGCGCCCGATTACGCCAACGTTGAGCAGGCTGACGGCACGCTCGAGCAGGTCTTTCCCGATGACATCGCCGTCGGCACCGTCATTGTCATCAAGCCCGGCGAGCGCGTGCCCATCGACGGCGTTATCGTCGAGGGCGTAACCCAGCTCGACACCGCCGCCCTCACCGGCGAGTCGGTCCCCCGTACCGCCAAGACCGGCGACGATATCATCAGCGGCTGCATCAACATGACGGGTCTTATCCGCGTGCGCACCACCAAACCCTTTGGCGAGTCCACCGTCGCGCGCGTCCTGGAGCTTGTGGAAAACGCCAGCGAAAAGAAGGCGCGCACCGAAAACTTCATCACACGGTTCGCCCGCGTCTACACGCCCGCCGTCACCGGCGCGGCAGCGGTGCTCGCGCTCGGCGGCGGCCTGGTGACCGGTGCTTGGTCCGATTGGATCCTGCGCGGCCTGACCTTCCTCGTCGTCAGCTGCCCGTGCGCACTCGTAATTAGCGTGCCGCTGAGCTTCTTTGGCGGCATCGGCGGCGCGTCCAAGCTGGGAGTTCTCATCAAGGGCTCCAACTACCTCGAGGCGCTCGCCGATGTGGATACCGTCGTCTTCGACAAAACCGGCACGCTCACCAACGGCACGTTCTCGGTCGTCGCGGTGCACCCTGAGGGCGGCTATACCGAGCAATCGCTGCTTGAAGTCGCAGCCCTCGCCGAGTCGTTCTCCGACCATCCCATCGCGCAGTCGGTGCGCGCCGCCTTCCAGGGCCAACTCGACCCCAAGCGTGTATGCGACTCCACCAACGACGCGGGCCATGGCGTGACGGCGAACATCGACGGCAAGCACGTCGTCGTCGGCAATGCCAAGATGCTCGCCGCGTCCGGCGTTGAAACACCGGACTGTGAGGTCGTCGGCACTATCCTCCATGTGCTGGTCGATGACGTCTATGCCGGTCACATCGTAATTGCCGACACCGTCAAAGCCGATGCCGAGCAAACGATTCGCGACCTGCACGCCGCCGGCGTCAAGCGCACCGTCATGCTCACGGGAGACCGCGAGGAAGTGGCCGCCGCCGTGGCCAATCAGCTGGGAGTCGATGAGTTCCACGCGCAGCTTCTGCCAGGTGACAAGGTCGAGCGCGTCGAGGCATTGCTGGCGACCGAATCGGGCAAGGGCAAACTCGCCTTTGTGGGCGACGGTATCAACGATGCGCCCGTGCTCACCCGTGCCGATGTGGGCATTGCCATGGGCGCCATGGGCTCCGACGCCGCGATCGAGGCAGCGGACGTTGTGCTGATGGACGACAAGCCGTCCAACATTTCCCGTGCAATCCGCGTGGCTCGCAAGACCATGACGATTGTTTGGCAGAACATCATCTTTGCACTGGGCATTAAAATGCTGATTCTGGTACTTGCGGCACTGGGCATTGCCAACATGTGGCTCGCCGTGTTCGGCGACGTGGGCGTGGCGATCATCGCCATCCTGAACGCCATGCGCGCGATGGGTGTCAAGAACCTGTAGCATGCGTGGCTGTCCGGCCGGGCGACGCGGCACACAACGCGCAAGGGGCGTCCCCAACTGCCGGCAGAAAAGGAACGTCCCCAAGTGCCGAGCCGCAGCTATAGCAGCCCAAAGTGCTTTGCGGCGTTGTAAATTCCGTCGTCGTCCACGGCGGTCGTCACGTAGCTCGCCGCAGCCTTTACCGTGTCTTGCGCGTTGCCCATGGCCACGCTCGTGCCCACGGCGGCAAACATCGACAGGTCGTTCTCGCCATCGCCAAAGGCAATCGCCTCACTCGCGTCGATGCCCAGGCGCTCCAGCGTCGCCGCCACACCCAGGTCCTTGCCGCCGTTGGCCGGAATAATATCGCAGAACAGGTCGCACCAGCGCGTGGTGAGCGAATGCGACACGGCATCGGTCACGATATGCTCGTCGGCAGGATCCACAAAGGCGCAGAACTGGTAAACCGGCGCATCGAAGGCGTGCTCAAACGGCTCCTCGTGGTAGACGATTCCCGCGTTGTTACCGGCCGTCACCACGCGCTCGGACAGGCGGTTCACAAACGAGTTCTCGCCCTGCATGCACAGTGAGTCATAGCGCCCCTCGGCCACCTGGTCCACAATCACTGCAACGTCGTCCGGATCAATCGGACAGCTGCGGTAGACGCCCTCGGCATCAAAGCAGTGCTGGCCCGAAAGCGTAATATACGCATCCCAGCCAAGATCGAACAGCCAATCGGGCATCTGGTAGGTCGGACGGCCCGTGGCGATCACGCACGCGATCCCCTGCTCGTGAAAGCTGTCGAGCACTTGCTGAGCCGACGCCGGAATCCGGTGCGTCTTAAAGCTCAGTAGCGTGCCGTCGATATCGAAAAATGCGGCTTTGATCATCCTCGTCTACTCCTCGCCCTCGAGCTTCTCGCTCGCCTCGAGCCACGCCATCTCCAGCTCGTCCATAGCGGCGTGAGCCTCGTCGATCTTTGCCTGCTGCTCGCCCAGCGCCGTGTAGTTGGTGGGGTCGACCTGAGCCATCGCGGCCTCGGCCTCCTCCACGCGAGCGCGCTGCGTCTCCATCTTGCGCTCGAGCGAGCTCACCTCGCGGCGGAGCTTCTGGCGCTCGGCGTTGGAAAGGCCATTGGGCTGACCGCTCGCCCCGGGCTTTTCGGCCGCAGCTGCCGCGGCACCGGTGTCAAACGTGCCGGTCTTGGCGCTCGGCGCACCCACGGGCTCGCCCTCGGCGGTGGCATTGCACAGGCGCAGGTACTGGTCGACACCGCCGGGCATATGCGTCAGGTGACCATCGAGCAGCGCCCACTGCTGGTCGGTCACGCGCTCCATCAAAAAGCGGTCATGCGTTACCAGAATCAACGTGCCGGGCCAACCATCGAGCAGGTCCTCGACAATCGCCAGCATGTCGGTATCCAGGTCGTTGCCGGGCTCGTCCAGGATGAGCACATTGGGCTCGTCCAGAATCGTCAGCAGCAACGACAGGCGACGGCGCTGTCCGCCCGAAAGATCGCCGATACGACTCCAGAGCTGCTGCGTCGTAAAGCCCAGACGTTCGCAGAGCTTCTCGGGCGAGGTCTCCTTGCCATCGATAACGTAGTACTTCTTGTAGTTGCTGAGCACCTCGCGGATCGTGTCGCCCATGTAGGGCTCGAGCTCCTCGAGCTGCTGCGACAGCACGCCAAAGCGCACCGTCTGGCCAATCTTCACGCGGCCGCGCAGGGGCGCGATCTTGCCCTGAATCACATCGAGCAGTGTGGACTTGCCGGCGCCGTTCTCGCCCAAAAGACCATAGCGGTCGCCCGCACCAATGAGCCAGGTCACGTCGGAGAGCACTTGCTTGGGCGCGCCGTCGGTATCGGCATAGCCGGCGTCCACGTCGACCACGTCGATAACCTGCTTGCCCAGGCGACTCACCGCCAGGCGCTTGAGCTCCAGCTCGTCGCGCACGGGCGGCACGTCGGCAATGAGCTCGCGGGCGGCCTCCACACGAAACTTGGGCTTGGTGGAGCGCGCCTGTGCGCCGCGGCTCAGCCACGCGAGCTCCTTGCGCGCCATGTTGCGACGGCGCTCCTCGGTAACGGCGGCCATGCGGTCGCGCTCTACGCGCTGCAGGATATATGCGGAGTAGCCGCCCTCGAAGGGGTCGACCTGGCCATCGTGGACCTCCCACATGCTGGTGCAGACCTCGTCCAAGAACCAACGGTCGTGCGTGACCACGAGCATGGCGCCCTGGCCGCGCTGCCAGCGGGCCTTTAAGTGGCGCGCGAGCCAGTTGATGGTGCGCATGTCCAGGTGGTTGGTGGGCTCGTCGAGCATGAGCACATCGTAGTCGCCGATCAGCAGGCGCGCGAGGTCCACGCGGCGGCGCTGACCGCCCGAAAGCTCGCCCACCGTGCCCTCCCAGGGCACATCGCTAATAAGGCCGGCCAGAATCTGGCGCGTACGCGGGCTCGAGGCCCATTCGTACTCGGGCGTGTCGCCGACGACGGCATGATGCACGGTGTCGGTATCGACCAGATTGTCCTTTTGGCCGAGCAAACCAATCGTCGTGTCGCGTCGATGCGTCACGCGGCCGTCGTCGGGCTCCAGTGTGCCGGCGAGCACACTCAGCAGCGTCGACTTGCCGTCGCCGTTTTTACCGACGATGCCAATGCGGTCGCCCTCGTCCACGCCGAGCGTCACGCTATCGAAAATATGCTTGGTGGGAAACTCTAGGCTGACAGAATCGCATCCCAAAAGAATCGCCATATGCCCTGCTCCTTCGTAGAAATTCAACGTTGTCCATGATAGCAGCGAGCCCCACCCCAAACCACCACGAAGGTGCCTGTCCCCTTTGTGGTGGTCGTTTCGGTCGCAGAGCAAAAAGGCGGGCCATCTCCCGCAAGAGATGGCCCGCCTCTCCAATCAGTCCCGCGGCAACCATGGCCGCCGCGGGCCTCAAGCATGTCCCGGACTAGGAGAACATGCCGGTGAGGTAATCATTCAGCCGCTTATCCTTGGGCCGTTGGAAAATCTCGTCGGTCTCGTCGTACTCGACCATATCGCCCATGTAGAAAAACGCCGTGCGGTTGGACACGCGCGACGCCTGCTCCATGTTGTGCGTCACGATGACGATGGCGCGGTCGGCAACAATCGATGACATCAGGTCCTCGATTGCCAGCGTCGAGATGGGGTCGAGCGCCGAGCAGGGCTCGTCAAACAGAATCACATCGGGATTGAGCGCCAGCGTGCGCGCAATGCACAGGCGTTGCTGCTGGCCGCCCGAAAGCGCGTAGGCGCTCTTGTCGAGCTTGTCCTTGACCTCGTCCCACAGCGCCGCGCCGCGCAGGCTTTCCTCTACCATGCGATCGAGCTCGTCGCGGTCAGTAATGCCGTGGCGTTTGGGCGCAAACGTGATGTTGTCGCGAATGGACTTGCGGAAAGGGTTGGGCTGCTGAAACACCATGCCAATGGAGCGACGCAGCTCGTAGGTGTTCTCGGTCTTGGTGTTCACGTTGCGCCCGCGGTAGTTGATCTCGCCCTCCACGCGGCAGCCGCGAATCTCGCGATTCATAAGGTTGAGGCTGCGCAAAAAGGTCGACTTACCGCAGCCCGAAGGCCCGATGAGCGCCGTGATCTCGCCCTTGTGAAAGTCGAGCGACGTATCGTGCAGCGCATGGTGGTCGCCATAGTAAACGTTGACGTCCTTGGTGGAAAGCACGACCTCGTCGCTCACGGCTTTGCCGCTTACGCGCACGCGCTTCTCGCTCTCCCCCACGCTCGACAAAAAGTTCTGGGTCTCGGACGCGGCCGCCTCGGTTGCGGGCGTTGCATTTATCTCGCTCATTCGGCCGTCATCCTCCTTGCCAGTTGCTTGCCCACGATACGGGCGACTACGTTAAACAGCAGCACGCAGATCATCAGCAGTGCCGCGGTGCCCCAAACAATCTGCTGTGCCTCGGGGCTGCCCTCGCCGTAGATCTTATAGATGTGCACGGCGAGCGACTCACCGGGGCGGAACACGTTCCAGGCGCACGTGGGACTCGACAGGTTAAAGCTCAAGAAGTTCAGGCGAACCGGCGAGCTCATGCCCGAGGTAAAGAGCAGTGCTGCGGCCTCGCCAAACACGCGGCCGGCCGAAAGCACGATACCGGTCACGATAGCGGGCATGGCCTCGGGGATCAGGATGTGCAGCGTGGCTTCCCAACGGGTGAGGCCCATGGCCAGGCACGCATCGCGCTGGGCCTGCGGCACGTCCTCGAGCGCCTGCTGGATCACGCGCACCAGGATGGGGATGTTGAACATGGTGAGCGCGACGGCACCGGAGATGATGGAGTACTTCCAGCCCAGCTGCACCGAGAACACCAGAAAGCCGAACATGCCGACGACGATGGAAGGCAGCGAGGACAGCGTCTCGATGGCGGTGGAGGCGATGTCACGGATGGGGCCGTCCGGCGCGTACTCAACCAGGAAGACCGCGCCGCCCAAGCTGATGGGCACCGAGATACCTAGGGTGATCAACAGCAGATAGAACGAGTCGAACAGCTGGTAGAGCACGCCGCCCTGGGTTCCGTTGGCGCGCGCGGGCTGCGTGAGAAAGCCCGGCTGGAACAGCGTCGAGATGCCCTCGAACAGAATATAGGCCACCATGGAGACGACGATGAGCATGACGATGGCGACGATTGCCGTCAGCACGCCCGTGGCGATGCGGTCCTGCTTTTGGACGCGCCCGAGTCTCGCCTCGTCGATATGAATGCGCGTGCTAGCCACGAGCCTTCGCCCCCTTGCGGCCGATAAGGTGGATGATCAGGATAAAGATGAGGCTCATGCCCATCAGCAGCAGACCGAGCGCCCACAGGACGTCGTCTTGGGCCGAGCCCTCGGCATAGACCGCCATAGACGTGGTGAGCGTGGTGGTGATGGTGGAGGCCGGCGACAGGAGCGACGTCGGCATGGCCTCGATACCGCCGATAACCATGCGCACGGCGAGCGTCTCGCCAAAGGCGCGGGTCATGCCAAGGATGACCGCGGTCATGAGCGACGGCATGGCGGATTTGAGTACCACGTGCCAGATGGTCTGCCAGCGGGTGTAGCCCAGCGCGAGCGAACCCTGACGGTAGCTATCGGGCACGGCACGCAGGCCATCGACCGAAAGGGTGGTCATCGTCGGCAAGATCATGACGGCCAGCACAATGGCGCCGGGCAAGATGCCCAGGCCCGTGCTCACGTGGAAAACGTTCTTCATAAGACCGACGACCACGTGAAAGCCGACCAGGCCAAAGACGACCGAGGGAATGCCGGTCAAAAGCTCAATAAGCGGCTGAAACACCTTGGAGCCAAACTTAGGGCTAATCTCGACCGCAAAGATAGCAGAGCCGATGGCGATGGGCAGCGCGATAAGCGTGGAGAGCACCATGACCGCAAACGAGGTGACGATCAGGGGCAGGGCGCCGGTATAGGGCAGGCCGTTTTCGGCCGTGTTGGCAAGGTCCCACTTGGTGCCGGTAAAGAACTCGACGACCGAAACGCCGTCCTTGAGAAAAGCCGAGAGGCCCTTTTGGGCGACCATAAAGATGAGCGCGGCAACGACAAGCGCCACGAGCGCTACGCACGCGCCCGTGACGCCCAGGCCCACGTTCTCAAGGTCGCGCTTTGGCAGCTGTTTTGCCATTGCAAACCTTTCCGGGGCGATTACTTATTTAGCGGAGACCTTGCCGCTGGCGTCCTTGACGACCTTCATGGCAGAGACGGGGATAAAGCCCTGTTCCTCGACGAGTTTGCCCTGGACGTCTTCGGAAAGCATGAACTCCAGGAAGGCCTTGGTGGCATCGTCGGCGTCCTTTGCGCAGTACATGTGCTCGGTCGCCCAGATCTTAAAGGAGTCGTCAGTGACGTTTGCGCTCTTGGGCTCCACGCCCTCGACCTTGATGGCGTTGAACTTGGAGTCGTCGAAGTGTGAGAAGTCGAGGTAGGAGATGGCGTTGTCGGTGCTGGCCATCTGAGTCTGGACGTCGCCGGACTTGTCGAGCTCGGCGTCGCCCTTAAAGTCGACGGCCTCGTCGCCAAAGACGGCGGCCTCGAAGGTGGCGCGGGTGCCGGAGCCGGCCTTGCGGTTGAGAACGACGATGGTGGCGTCGTCGCCGCCGACCTCCTTCCAGTTGGTGATCTGGCCGGAGAAGATGCCCTTGAGCTGCTCGAGGGACAAGTCGTCGACCTTCACGTTCTTGGAGACGACGGGACCCATGCCCACGACGGCGACCTCGTGGTCGACGAGGTTCTTGACCTGGTCGGCCTCGAGCTTGGTCTCGGCGAAGACGTCGGAGTTACCGATGGTGACGGTACCGGCGGCAACGGCGGTCAGGCCCTTGCCCGAACCGTTGCCCGAGCCAGAGACGGAGACGTCCGGGTTGGCGTCCATGAACTTCTCGGCAGCGGCCTCGACGAGAGCCTGGAACGAGGAGGCGCCGTCGTAGGTCACCTCGCCGGAGACGGACTCGGCAGCAGCGCTGCCCTTGTCGGCGGCGTTGGAAGCGCCTGCGCCGCCGCAACCAACGAGGCCGAGGCCCACGAAGCTGGCAAGACCACCAGCGAGGCCGAGGAACTGACGACGAGAATAAGCCTGATCGAGCATGATCTTCCTTTCATACATGCGACTCGCGGGCACCCTGCCCGCTTTGCTGTTTGGAAAGATACGGCCTCGATCGGGCGGTGCCCGCGCCAACTGCGGATTCTTACGGGCATTTGATAGACCCTTACCGCAAGCGCGACTCGGCTTTACAGACGAATAACAAACCCGCCCCCAAGCATGGCCTGCCTTTTACACCAATAAAAACAAAGTTGCGGTGAAATAGTTCCTGCTTGGCCATCAAATGGACCATTCTAGGAACTATTCCATCGCAACGTAGATTAGGAAACCGTGTAACCTTAAAGCTCTAATTCATTCAAACGGAGGATCGCAACAATATAGATCTTGAGCGCCTGCTTGAGCTGTTCCTCGTTGGCGCACTCGTTGGGGCCGTGCATCTGGCCACCCCATGCGGGCAGCTCCAGGCCGGTTTCCTCGGGGCCAAACGACACGGCGCGGGCAAAGTTGCGCGCGTACGTGCCGCCGCCCATGGCAAAGGGCTCGGCATGCTTGCCCGTAAACTCGTTATAGGTATCAATAAGCGCCTTCACGGCCGGATCGTCGGCGGACACCGAGAACGGCACCTTTGCACGACCCACACGGCACGTCACGCCAAAGCGGCCCACGAGCGGCTCGAGCTGCTCGCAGATGGTATCGGCGCTCGTGCTGTCGGGGAAACGTACGTCGATGACCTGCTCAATATGGCCATCCATCACACGGATAACACCGGGGTTGCACGTGAGCGGGCCAAACGCCGGGCTCGTCGCGTCGATACCCAGGCCGTGGCCATAGGCATCCGCATGTACAAAGGTCAGAAACTTGACAAACTCGTGCTCGGCGGGCGTCAGCAGGCGCTCGTCGCGTGCACCAAACGCGTCCTCGGCCTCGCGCAGATACGCCACGATGAGGCCGACGGCATTGATCGTTCCCTCGGGCATCGAAGCGTGACCGCCAATACCGTGGGCGAAAATCTGCGCATGCCCGTTATCGAGCGCCGTGATCTCCAGGCGGTCGGCGTTCTCAACGGGCGCCGGCAGCTCATCGGCGGCAATTGCGAGCTCGCAGATAGACTGCGACGGAATGGCGTTGCTCGCCTCGGCACCGCTCCACGATACGATGCGCCCGCCGTCGATCTTGGAGCTCACAAACGTCGCCCCAAACTGCCCCTTCTCGGCATTGCAGACCGGGAACTCGGCATCGGGCGTAAACAAAAAGTCGGGGTCTGCGTGGTTCTCCAGATAATGGTGAACGTCGGACATGCCCACTTCCTCATCGCAGCCCAGCAGCGCGCGGAAGGTATAGCGCGGCACAATGCCGTGCTTGATCAGGTAGGCACCGGCGTAGAGCGACAACACGGCCGGGCCCTTGTCGTCGATCACGCCACGACCGAGCAGCCAGCCCTCGCGGCGCTCCATCGCAAACGGGTCGGTGTTCCAACCGGGACCGGCGGGCACCACATCCACATGGCAGATAGTCGCAAGCTGTTTATCGCCGCGGCCGGGAATGTCGGCGATGCCCACATAGCCCTCGTCGTCGCTCGTCTGGTAGCCGAGCTTTTGCGCAATGCCGAGCGCACAATCGAGCGCATCACGGACCGGGCGGCCAAACGGCGCACCGGGCTCCGCATGGGCAGCAACGGCCACGGACGGATAGCTCACCAGCTGCTCGATATCGGCAACGACATCTTCCCAGATCTCGTCGACATACTCGGTAACGCTCTGCTCCACCTGATTCATGACGACCTCCTTACCAATGAGCGACGGCCACACCCGCCCCTCGCATAACGTCATTAGATGGCGAAAAGTTTAGCAAGCTCGGCCACCGAGTGCACCGCTGCATCGGCACCCGCCGCCTCGTGCTCGCCCGGCACCGCCGCGCCCGAATAGATGCCAATGCACGGCACGCCCCTTGCGTGCGCGCCCTCCACATCGTTAAAGCGATCGCCGATCATCACGGCATCGTCCGCCGTCGCGCCGAGCGCCGCCAGGGCATCGCGAACCGAATCGGCCTTGGTCTCGCGCCCCTGCGGCGGATTCATACCGACCACCGCCTCAAACTGCGAAAGCCCCAGCTCGCCCACCATGTCGATGCACTTTGCCTCCATGCGCGACGTCGCCACGGCCAAGTGATGCCCCTGGGCGGCCAGGCCATCGAGCAGTTCGGGAATTCCATCGAACACGGGGTACTCTTCCGGTCCCAGCTCATCAAAAAAGGCACGGTACTCGTCGGCCACCACAAGCGACTCCTCGCGCGAGAAGCCGTAAAAGTCGTGGAAGCTCTTCCACAACGGAGGCCCGATCATGCGGCGCAGGTCACCCATCTGCGCCTCAGAAAACCCACGCGCAGCCAGCGCTTTACGCGTCGAGGTCATCACCGCCCGGCCCGTATCGGCCACCGTGCCGTCAAAATCAAACAGCACGACCGGCCGCTTGCATATCTCCAGTGCCTCCATCGACATCCCTCTTCCCCCAGTTGACGATTTCCACACCGAAACTTCAACCTGTTGACTATTCAACAATTGAACCTAGCAATGTGGAGCGACTCTACTATACTTGTCGCACTTTGCTCTCAGAAGGCGGCGCCGTCGCGCCCCAACGAAAGGTGCAATTATGTCTTTTGCCATCATAACCGACTCCACGTCGGACATCTCCCCCGCCCGCGCCCAAGAGCTCGGCATTTACGTGATTCCACTTCATGTGATTATCGAAGGCGAAGAGCCGCTCGACCAGGTGCAGGCCAGCTCGCGCAGATGCTCAATATTCGCCTGACCGTTTCGCCGGAGTGGAAATCGGGCGAGATCAAGGCGATCAAAAAGGGTCGTGGCGCCAAGCGCATCGTCGCCAACCAATCCCTATTCCACCGCAACTTGGAAGCAGTTCATTTGGGACGGGGCCAAAAAGACTGATATCAAACGTTTCAGACCAGTCTTTTTAGCCCCGTCCCATTTTACCTACCCTACATCAGCCCGCTCAGGGCGATGTCGACGGCCTCGTTGAGGTCATCGGTGATGTGGACGAGGTCTGGATCGAGTGGGCTGATCATGCCGGCATCCATCACCGGGCCGTTGAGCCAGTCGAACAGGCCCTGCCAGTATTCGCTGCCCACCAAAACAAGCGGCATGCGCTTGACCTTGTGCGTCTGCACCAGCGTGAGCACCTCAAACATCTCGTCGAGCGTACCAAAACCACCGGGAAACACGATGGCGCCCGAGCTGTATTTGACAAACATGGTCTTGCGCACAAAGAAGTAACGGAAGTCCATGCCGAGGTTCACGTATTTGTTGAGCCCATGCTCGTGTGGAAGCTCAATACCCAAGCCGACCGACTTGCCGTTGGCGCTCGCCGCTCCCCTGTTGGCCGCCTCCATAATGCCAGGACCACCGCCGGTGATAACCGCCACGCCGCGCTGCGCGATCTTGCGGCCGACCGTGCGCGCCGCCTTGTAGAGCGGATCGGTCTTGGGCGTACGGGCACTGCCGAAGATGGTCACCGCGGGCCCGAGCTCGGCAAGCGCGCCGAAGCCATCGACAAACTCGGCCTGAATGCGCAGCACACGCCACGGGTCGGCGTGCAACCAGTCAGTCGAGTCCTCGGGCGCCAGCAGGTTGGCGTAGGTGTTGTCCTTAGGAATCATGGGGCCGCGCATAACCACGGGGCCGCGTCGGTACGTCTCGTCGTAGGCCGGCTCGCCCTCGACGTTCTCATTCTTAATCATGGGATACTCCTATCGAAAATAGAAACGGGCGGGGTCGACGCCATGCGTCAAACACCCGCCCGAACATCAACCATTCGGTATGGTACCCACGATGCATCAAGCGCTTGCAAGGCATCGGTCAGAGGTCGTGCAACCGATGCCGACGCATGCGATGCCCGGCGCCGGCTACGCACGGTCGATTGGCACGTAGCCTCGACACCGCGCGAGCGCCCCCGTAAGCGCACCCGCAGCTCTTAGTAATCCACTGCCGCGGGGCTGTTCATCCAGTCGCTCACGAACGCACCGTAACGGCCCTCGATAATGGCCTGGCGGGCACGCTGCATAAGGTTGAGCAGGTAGTAGATGTTGTGCATCGAAAGCAAAATGCCGCCGAGCATCTCCTTCTGCGTGACCATGTGGCGAATGAGCGCACGGCTGTAACCGCCCGTGCACACCGGGCAGGTACAGGTGGGATCGATGGGGCCGTCGTCGTGCGCAAAGCGGGCATTGCGGAAGTTAAGGCGACCCTCGCTCGAGAACGCCGTCCCCATGCGGCCGGTGCGCGTCGGCAGCACGCAGTCGAACATGTCGATGCCCACGCCTACACCACGCACGAGCGTCGTCGGGTTGCCGACGCCCATCAGGTAGCGCGGCTTATGTTTGGGCATGTACTCGCTCGCGAGCGGTGCCAGCGTCTCAAACATGGTCTCGTGGTCCTCGCCCACCGAGTAGCCGCCAATGCCGTAACCGGGGAAGTCACCGCACTCCTCCAGATGGCGCAGCGAACGCAGGCGCAGGTCCAGATGCATGCCACCCTGAACGATGCCAAAGAGCGCCTGGTCGTCGCGGGTATGAGCTTTATAGCAGCGCTCGGCCCACATGCTCGACAGCTCAACGGCGCGCTCAACGTAGGCGCGCGTGGCGGGATAGCCCGGGCACTGATCGAGCTGCATGCAGATGTCGGAGCCGAGCTTCATGGCGATTTCCATGTTGTCCTCGGGCGTCCAGAACACGTGGCGGCCGTCGTAGTCGTTGACGATAAAGCGCACGCCCTCGTCGGTGAGCTTGACGGCGTCGTTGTGGCTGAACACCTGGAAACCGCCGGAATCAGTGAGGATGGGGCCATGCCAGTTCATAAACTTGTGCAGACCACCCAACTCGGCGATGGTGTCCTCGCCGGGACGCATGGACAGGTGATAGGTATTGGCGAGCACGATCTGGGCGCCGAGCTGCTTGACGGTCTCGGCAGGAATGCCCTTGACGTTTGCCTTGGTGCCCACGGGCATAAAGATCGGCGTCTCGATGTCGCCGTGCGGGGTGTGCAGCACGCCGGCACGCGCATGCGTCGTCGGATCCTCGGCGATCAGGTCGAATTTAAATAGGCTCTGGTCCATAAACTGGAACTCCTTGGTTGCGGTTCATACGCAAACCATTATAAAGACCGCGGCAGGCGAACGGCATAACGTCTTTCGGAGAAGGGAATGTCAAGCGCAAACTGAATAGAGCGGCCGAATTTTTGCTATCCAAGCGAGCCATCGAACACGTTTTGAAACTTTGCTGCGGCGCGCGGGATGCCGGCGCGAGACTTTATCATAGGGTGACAATCAACGATGAGGAGCACATGCCTATGACAGACGAGCTGGACCCCCAGACTCAGCAGCATATTGATGATTCCGCAGACGTCGCCGACGACTGCAGCACTCCTACCTGCGTCGCCGCTTCCGTCGATGCATCCGCCGAAGATGCGCACGCCGGTGCGGACAAGGCAACAAACACAGGCGATACTGTCGAGCATGACGAAGGCGAGCAACCGGAGTCGAACGACGCCGAGCCCGACGCGGACCCCGCGTCACAGGCGGCAGGCCCCATCGAGGTATCTTCGGAAGAAGAGCTCGATGCCGTCATGGACTCCATGATGGATGCCGTCAAAGCGATGAAAGACGCCGTGGCCGACGCCGATGTGGACGCCGAAGAAGAGAAGGCCGCCGAGGCCGCATCGACCTTCGTGCCTGGCGAGACCCCCGTTGCCGACCAAGGCAGCACCGTACCTTCGTTCTTACAGCTCGAGCACCCTACAATTGGCGCAGATGCAGTTGACCCGCACACTGCCGGCTTTTCCGTGATCGAGGGTGGCACCGGCAATATCGCCACGTCGCAGGCGCCCGATGCGGGTACGGCCGACGCCGGTCACCCGACCGCTCCACACGCCCCTGCAGCCAGCCGCGATCTGGGAACCGCCGTCTCAAATACAGCAAACGCCGTAGGCACTTTTATCGCCCAGGGCGCCTCTGCCATGCGCGAGATGAACGCCGCAAAGAAGGCGCTCGCGGACGCTCGTGCCCACCTGGCCGAACTTGATCAGCGCATCGCCGATCAAGGCGAGGAGCTCGAGACGCGGCAGGATATCGCAGGGCGTTACGACCAGATTGTCGCCGACCAGCGCCAGGCAATCGCCACGGCTCAAAAGACCGCTGCGGCGGCAGAAATCGGCCGCGATACCCATGCCGCCAAGACAACAGAGCTCAAAGCGCAGCTCGAACAAATAAAAGAAGAGGACGACGCCACCGAGCGGCGTCTCAAAGCCGCACTCGATGCCGTCGAAGCGCGCGAGGCCAGCTCGCGCGAGACCGGTAACCGCCTCGTACGACGTCTCGAGGATTCCAAGCGCATCCGCGACAAGGTGAAGGCCGAGCGCGACGCCGGCGTTGCCGCAGCGCAGCAAACCGTCAACGCCACGCGCGCCCAGCTCGAGACGCTGCGCCGTGAGTATGCCGAGCTGCAGCGCAATCCCTCGGCAAATCCCGCCAACTATACGGTGCGCACCAGCGAGCTTTCGATGCAAATCTCCGACACGGCTGATGCCCTGCGTAAAGCCGAGGAGGATGTCCCGCGCATCACCGCCGATCTTGAGCACTCGTTCGCAGCCGCCGAGCACGCCGTCGAGCAGGCGCAAGCCCCCATCGCCGACGCCAAGCGCGCCCATCAGGCCGTGACGGCCGAGGCCGATGCCGCGCGCGACGAGCTGCAGACCGCAAAGGCGGCCGCTGCAGCGCGCCAGCGCGAATTACGCGAGAAGATCGTCACCGAGGACAAAGCGCGTCAAGAGCAAGAGCAGGCTATCGCCAATGCCCAGGCGGACGTCGCGCATGCGCAGTCGATCATCGAGCAGGCGACCGAGGTGCACAACCATCCCGAGATCACCGAATCGCTCGCGGGCTCCCTGGCTCGCGATAAGGCCGAGCGCGCCGAAGCCGAGCGCGAAGTGGCTCAGCTCGAAGCCGCCGAGAACGACGTGCGCGAGCGCACCCGTGACTCACGCGTTAAATTCACCGGCGCAATCGTCTGCATTGTCGCCGTAATCCTCGTGATCGCCCTGATCTGGCTGTTCGCGAGCAAGTAAACCAGCTGCCAAAAAACACTCACCGCAACGTTTTGATTGGTGCAAAGGGGCCAGGCAACTTTGCACCAACTTGGTGCATATATAGCAGTCCCCATTGCACCAACAACGTTTGCCCAGATAAAACCTGCCAAAATAAACCTGTCCCTTTTTGGCAGGTTGAGCCACGGCAACGCCAATGTTTTGGCGAAGTCAGCGAAAACCCGCCAGAACGGCAATCTCTTGACAGCCAAAGAAATGCCGATGTTTTGCCAGCGACAGCGAGCGGGTCGCATTTGAGGCAAGGTGACGTGAAACGAAAGGGCGCTGACCTTCTGGTCGCGCCCTTGAAGTTGAACGTCAGATTGTCCAAATGCGGCCCGCGCAGCGTCGAGCAGTTACGCGGTTCGTAGAACCGCGTAACTAACAAATGAGCATGGCGTCGCCAAAGCTGAAGAAGCGGTAGCGCTGCTCGATAGCGGCGGCGTAGGCATCCATGATCTGATCGCGGGTGGCAAGTGCGCTCACGAGCATCATGAGTGTGGAGCGCGGAACATGGAAGTTAGTGATCAGCGCGTCGACCACGTGATAGGTCGAGCCGGGCATGAGGTAGAGCTGCGTCGTCGCGTTCTCGCGCGCCACGATGTCACCACGGCCGAGCGTGTCGGCCCCATCCTTACGGCCCTCAAAATAGCGCGCCGTCACAGCCGGATCGGACACCGGCGCGTCCGCGTCAAACGCACTCTCGAGCGAGCGGACTGCGGTGGTACCGACAGCAATCACGCGATGCCCCTCGGCCTTAGCCTTATGCACGGCGTCGACAACCTCCTGCGACACGTGATAGCGCTCGGTGTGCATCACGTGCTGCGTGGGGTCGTCCTCCTCCACCAGACGGAAGGTATCGATGCCCACCTCGAGCTCGACAGCGGCAAACTTCGCACCCTTGGCCTCGATAGCGGCCATGAGCTCGGGAGTAAAGTGCAGGCCCGCCGTGGGAGCGGCAGCTGAGTGCTCCTCCTTCATGGCGTAGACGGTCTGGTACTTCTCGGGATCGCCCTCGTAATCGGTAATGTAGGGCGGCAGCGGCACGTGGCCGGCAACATGGATGGCCTCATCGAGCGTGCGCGGCTCGCCGGCGGCATTGCAACCGGCCGGCTCAAAACGCACCAGGCGGCCGCCGCGGCTATCGGTGACAAAGTCGACGACCTCGGCCGTCAGCACCACTGGAGCACCCTCGGGCGCATGGGCGCCACCGGCGCGATACTCAATCTGAGCGCCGGGCTTTAAGCGCTTGCCCGGCTTGACCAAGCACTCCCAAACGTGACCCAGCGGATCCACGTCCTCGCGGCGCTTGAGCAGCAGCGTTTCGACCACGCCGCCCGAGCCGGCCTTGCGACCGATAAGGCGGGCCGGCATCACGCGCGTCTGGTTGATGACGAGCACGTCGCCCGGCTCGATATAGTCGATGATGTCGCGGAAGATGCGGTGCTCGACGGTACCGCCGTGCTCCAGCGGCGTTCCCGCCTGGGAGCCCTTGCGATCCACCACCAGCAGGCGGCAGGAGTCGCGCGGCTCGGCAGGAGCCTGGGCAATCAGTTCCTCAGGAAGGTTGTAGTCAAAATCATCGGTACGCATAGACACGTCGAATACTCCTTATATAGCTAAAATCCGCTCTACATCCTAGCAGGCTGCCAGCCCAAAAGGACTACTTTTTGGACGCTTTGCGCTCGTCGCGGATGCGGGCGCGGTCCATGGCCGCCTCGACGGCCGAGAATCGGCAGCCGCAATAATTCTGCCGATACATACCCAGCTCGCGCGAACGACGCGTGGCCTCGGGATAATACGGGCGAAAATCGCGAATCACCGGGGTGAGACCATGTGCCGCCGCCAAGCGCTCCAACACATCGTTGCAGGTGTCGAACAACTGATACGGCGAGACGGCGAGCGTCGTACCCACAAACTCAAACCCGCACTCTTGGGCCACACGGCATGCCTCGGCCAGGCGCAGGGCATAGCACGCACGACAGCGACGGGGTCGATCGGCGCCCAGCGGGGCCACGCCGGCCTCCCAGCGCTCGCGGTCCTCCCCCGCCTCGATGAGCTCGATGTCGCCATCGGCACACCACCGGCGAAGCTCGTCCAAGCGGCGCTGCCATTCATCGCGCGGCTGAATATTGGGGTTGGTCCAGCAAATCGTGGGCTCAAACCCCTCCTCACGCAGCAGACGAACCGGCTCCAGCGAGCACGGCGCACAGCACGCATGCAGCAGCAGCGGCTTCATGGACATCTCCTCCCAATCTTTGCCCAGGGTAGTCTTTTTGGGACGGGGCTATTTTGACTACTTTTGACATCTCCTCCCAATCTTTGCCCAGGGTAGTCTTTTTGGGACGGGGCTATTTTGACTACTTTTAACGTCAAGCAGCTCCAAATACCTGCATCAACAGGAAAGTAGTCAAAATAGCCCCGTCCCAAAAAGACTACCTTGCGAAAAAGCGAACGCCAAAGGACGTATCTTCGCAGGCGACAATGCGGCGGTCGCGCAAAATGGTCCGCACGTAATACCAGTCGCCCACACAGCCCGACAAATGCAAGCCGGCTGCCAGGTAGCACAGCAGCGGATAGCCCGAAAACGCAAACCCCAGGGTAAACGCTGTCGTCACGACAACCGTCGGCGCCAGACAAACTGCCATGTACCGCCGGCGCGAATACACCACGCCCTCGGCGCAGGCGTAAATCATGCACGTCTCGAGGTTCGCCCCAAAGGTCACGTGCGCACCGGCGGGCGCAAACAGCTTAAAGAACACGCCGTGCACCAGCTCGTGCACGGCAAATGACGCCGCCGAAACCGCAGCCAAGCCAACTATCCAGCCTAAGACAGCCGTCCAGCCACCCGCGTCAGCCGCATCCAAGTCCGCGGGCCCACCCAGCAGCATAAACACCGGCACCAGGCACACGGCAAATGCGCCAAGCACGACCATCCCCCACACAAAGCAAGCGTGCAGGAAATCCTCGTCTTCAAACGCATGTATGTTGGAAATCTCATTCATAGCATCTTAGGATAGCGCCCCTGCCACGTACCCGTCCGCATGTGCGATAATGTCGAACGATATGCACGAATTGACCACCGCGTCGCCAGGCCTTGCGCCCGGCTGCGCTCTCACCATATGCGAAGGAGTCCCATGGCATCCAAATACTCCATGAACGACCGTCCCAGCTGGCCCCGCCGCGCCATCGTTACCGCCGGCGAGCCCTATGGCAACAAGGGTCTTCACTTTGGCCACGTTGGCGGCGTCTTTGTCCCGGCCGACTTCTTCGCCCGCTTCCTGCGCGACCGCCTGGGCCGCGAGAACGTCATCTTCACCTCGGGCACCGACTGCTACGGCTCGCCCATCATGGAGAGCTACCGCAAGCTCAAGGAGAACGAGGGCTACGATAAGTCCATTAGCGAGTATGTCGAGTCCAATCACTCCCGCCAGGCCGCGACCCTCAACAACTACAACATCAGCTGCGACATCTACGGCGGCTCGGGCCTTGAGCCGGCGGCGCAGATTCACAACAAGGTGACCGCCGAGATTATCGAGCGCCTGCACGAGCAGGGCACCATCTCCAAGCGCTCTACCCTGCAGTTCTACGACGCCAAGGCCGGCACGTTCCTCAACGGTCGCCAGGTCATCGGCCGCTGCCCCATCCAAGGCTGCAAGTCCGAGAAGGCTTATGCCGACGAGTGCGACCTGGGCCACCAGTTTGAGCCCGAGGAGCTCATCGCGCCCAAGAGCCAGCTCACCGGCGAGGTGCCCGAGCTGCGCCCGGTCGACAACCTCTACTTCGACCTGCCCGCCTACCTCGCCTTTATGAAGACCTATACTGCCAAGCTCGCCCAGAACCCGCAGGTTCGCTCCGTGGTCTCCAAGACCATGGAGGAGTGGCTGCTGCCGGCACAGCTCTACATCCAGAACAAGTTCCGCGAGGCCTTCGACGCCGTCGAGGACCAGCTCCCCGAGCACACCGTGCTGGAGCCCGAGGGCAACAAGAGCAGTTTTACCGTCACCTTCCCCAGCTGGAAGGAGCGCGACGACGCCCACGCGGTGCTCGCCAACGGCGGCGTGCGCTTCCGTAGCGGCAAGGCGCTCGTGCCCTTCCGCATCACCGGCAACATCGACTGGGGCGTTCCGGTGCCCCAGGTCGACGGCGTGACCGATGTCACCTGCTGGTGCTGGCCCGAGAGCCTGTGGGCGCCCATCAGCTACACCCGCACCGTGCTCGCCCGCGACGCCCGCGCCGCCGGCGTGACCGAGGGCGTCGCCGCCCAGGACGCCGCCCTTATGGGCGAGCCCGCCGCCGATTCCACGCAGGTCCCCGCGCCCACCTACCAGCACAGCTCGCTCGACTGGCGCGACTGGTGGTGCTCGGACGACGCACAGATCTACCAGTTTATCGGTCAGGACAACATCTACTTCTACTGCATCGCGCAGACCGCCATGTGGGAGGCCCTGGGTTGGAACCTCACGCAGAGCACCGTCAGCGCCTGCTATCACCTGCTCTACATGGGCAAAAAAGCCAGCTCGTCCTCGCAGACGCCTCCCCCGCCGGCAGACGACCTGCTCAACCACTACACCTGCGAGCAGATGCGCGCGCATTGGCTGTCGCTCGGCCTGTCCGAGAAGCCGGTGAGCTTTAGCCCCAAGGCATATGACACACGCGTGACCGGCAAGGACAAGGACGGCAACGAGGTGCGCGCCTGCGACGACAAGCGCGTTATCGACCCGGCCCTTAAGGAGAGCGCGCTTTTGACCGGCGTGTTCAACCGCCTGGCCCGCAGCTGCTTCTACGGCGTCGCCGTCAAGGAGGGCGACGAGAGCCCCTACCGCAACGGCTGCATCCCCGCCGGTGCCGCCTCCGCCACCGTGGTCGAAGCCGCCCAGCAGGCAGCTCTCGCCTTTGAGCAGGCCATGTACAAGTTCGAGACGCACCGCGCGCTCGCCGTGTGCGACGACTACCTGCGTGCCGCCAACAAGCGCTGGAGCGATGCCTCCAAGGCTGCCAACAAGCTCGAGGGTAGCGAGGCAAACACCGCAATGACGCAGGCACTGGTCGACGCCTTCACCGAGCTGCGCGTGGCGACCGTGCTCATGCACAGTATTGTGCCGGCCGGCTGCGAGCTCATCTGCGAGTACTTCGACGTCGATCCGGTCGCCTTCTTTAGCTGGGACAACATCTTTGCCTCCACGGATGAGTTTGTGGAGAGCCTGGGCGAGAAGCCCGGCGAGCACCGCGTAAAGCCGCTGCCCCCGCGCTTCGACTTCTTTAGCAAGCACGAGAGCCAGTACTAGACAAACGCCAAGGCAGACTAGTCAATTT
Source organism: Collinsella sp. HCP3S3_E11 (assembly GCF_052067375.1). Lineage (NCBI taxonomy): Bacteria > Bacillati > Actinomycetota > Coriobacteriia > Coriobacteriales > Coriobacteriaceae > Collinsella > Collinsella sp. HCP3S3_E11. The sequence continues at coordinate 108,759 of NZ_JBQHQI010000001.1, forward strand.
GGGACGGGGCTATTTTAGCTACCCCGTCCCAAATTTAACTGCAACGCCTGCCGAAACGGACGGGTAGCTAAAATAGCCCCGTCCCAAATTGACTACTTTTAATGGAATGGGAAGGAAAGACGGATGTCCAAGCCGCGTCGTCGTAAGCAGAAAAAGCAGGTTAAGCCCGAGCTCAAGCTTAGGCAGTTTGCCGCTACCGAGCTTTCCGACCAGCTTGCCGCCCAACACTCCGCCGCCGACCTGCCGCGCTTTCTGGTCGACACGGTCGCCGGCGCCTATGCGCCTGCCGATGCCGAGCTCATGATCGAAGGCTTTGGCGCCGCGGCGACACGCCCGGTCACGCTGCGCGCCAACACGCTCAAGGCGACCGCCGAGGACATCGCCGCCGCGCTCGACGCAGCCGGCATCGCCCACCAAACCGTTGCCTGGTACCCGGACGCTTTCATCCTGCCCGAGGCCCAGGTATCCGATCTGTGGGATCTCGACATCTACCGCAACGGCAAAATCTATCTGCAGAGCCTGTCGTCCATGATGCCTCCTTTGGTGCTGGGCGCTCAGGCCGGCGAGGATATCCTGGACATGTGCGCGGCCCCCGGCGGCAAGACGACGCAGATCGCCGCCCTTACCCGGGGACAGGCGCACCTCACCGCCTGCGAGATGAGCATTCCCCGCGCCGAAAAGCTCGAGGCCAACTTGGGCCGCCAGGGCGCCAAAAACGTGCCCGTCATGCGTATCGACGCACGCGAGCTTGACGAGTTCTTCCGCTTTGACCGCATCCTGCTCGACGCCCCCTGCACCGGCACGGGCACCGTCATCAGCGGCAACGAGAAAAGCCTGCGCGGCCTGACCGAGCAGCTGCTCTGCAAGTGCGCCCGCTCACAGCGCGCGCTTCTGGACCGCGCCATGGGCGCCCTCAAGCCGGGCGGCACGCTCGTCTATTCGACTTGTTCGATCTTGCCGCAGGAAAACGAGGACGCCCTGCAAGAGGCCCTCGACAAGCACATGGACTGCGAGCTCATTCCCCTCGACGGCACGCCGAGCGAAAGCGAAGCGCGTCGCGCCCAGGAAGCTGGCGAAGAGCCACGCGTCGAGAGCAACGCCCTCACCGAGGCCATCGCCACCGGCCACGTCTCGACCGTCGCCAACGGCATGCCCGGCACGCTGACCATCCCACCCAGCCGCGACTTTGAGGGCTTCTACATCGCTTTGATCCGAAAACGCAGCTAGCACACGGACCAACTCAACAAGCTATCTCCGTACGCGCTTGTCCTGCTGGTCACGGTGCTGCTTAAGTGCCTCGCGTTCCTTGCGCTCGGCTCTTTTGCCCTTAATGGCCGTAACCACAAAGTAGATGACCGCGGCGGCTACGATTGCGCCCACGCATAGGCCAATCGAGCCCAATAATGTCGAGATTTCCATACCGCGTCACCTCTCTTTTGTATACGGGACATCCAAGATAGCACCTCAAAACCTGCCACCACAGCTCCTTCACGTTCGCGGCCCTTCAGTCTAACGGATGGCGCGGCGGGGAAAAATCAACTCGTCAAACGTTTTAGCAACGTAGCGCCGGTCGCACGCAGCCGACCGCACATTATAGAAACGGACCGCAATGGATTCTCTCAACGATTTGAACGAGCGCGTTGACGCTTTTGTCGCCACCAGCTCCTTCGACACGCCCGCCGCGACGAACGACCAAGCCCCCATCGATGTTCCCGCCGAGGTTCACGAGGACATCGTCGCCTCGGTCGATTTCTCAGAGGTTGAGCTTGCGGACGAATTTACCGAGCCCCAGGTGGCCGTAACCCCCAGCGGCCTTTTGCCCATGGAGCCGCTGCCCATCGACGGGCGCCTGCGCAAGGCGGCCCTCCGCATGCCCGATGAGATTGAGGAGGCCAGCGGCTTTACGCTCTTTGGACGCCGCATCAAATCGCTCATCTACACCACCGACGTGGCGGTCATCCGCAACTCCAATGCCGACGCCGTGTTTGCCGTCTACCCCTTCACGCCGCAGCCCGCCATTACGCAGGCGCTGCTGACTGTTGCCGAGTGCCCGGTCTTTGTGGGCGTTGGCGGCGGTACCACCACCGGTAAGCGCTCCGTGCAGATGGCGGCCGTCTCCGAGATGCAGGGCGCGGCGGGCTGCGTGGTCAACTCCCCCGCTACCGCCGAGATGGTCGAGCACATCACCAACATCGCCGACATCCCCGTCATCGCCACGGTCGTTCGCTGCGATGACGATGCCCACGCCAAGGTGCGCGCCGGGGCCAAGATCCTCAACATCGCCGCCGGCAAAAACACACCCCAGGTCCTACGCGAACTGCGAGAGCACTATCCCAGCCTGCCACTCATCGCACCGGGTGGCAAGACGCCCGAGAGCATCCGCGAAACCATCGCCGCCGGCGCCAACGCTATCATCTGGACGCCGCCTTCGGCCCAGCAGCTGCAAACCGACATGATGGAGCGCTACCGCAAGATGAAGGAAGACGCCACGCCTGTCATCTCGCGCGACGATGTGCCCATTATCGACCAGGTCGCCGCCGCCGAGGTCAGCCAGGTCGAGAACATGAATCCCGACGTGCCGATTCCCGACGAGGTCATCGAACGCGTCGCCTCGATCCACGATCATATCGAGGAGCGTCGTGCCAACCGCGGACTCAAGCCGTCACTGCACGGCTTTTTCTTCCGCGGAAAGAAACGCTAGCAAAACATCTTGGCCCGCCCCGCAAACAACGGGACGGGCCTTTTTCTGCTATCAAATGTCAGGAGGACAGGCGTAGCCGTTAAAACCGTCAGCCAGCCCACAAACGTTAGTCCACGCGCTTGTCGCCCATAAAGAAGAGCGCCACCGTACCAGGTCCGGTATGCGAGCCAATCAGAGCACCGATGTCATTAATCTCAATCTTGCCTTTAAGCTGCGGAACCTGTTCCTCGATCAGCGCCGCAACTGCCTCGGCATCCTCGCGACACGCCGAGTGCGACATGATGCACTTACCCGAATAATCCGCACCGCCCTGCACGTGTGCCATCATGGTCTTAGCCATCTCGGAAATCGCGCGCTTCTTGGTGCGAATCTTCTCACGCGGCGCCAGCTCACCTTCGCAATCGACCGTCATAAGCGGGCAAATCTTGAGTGCCGTGCCGATGATCGCGCTCGCGGCCGAAATGCGACCGCCGCGCAGGTAGCTCGACAGATCGGTCGAGAAGAACCAGTGGTGAAGGTTGAGTTTATGCTCCTCAATCCAGGCGGCCGTCTCGTCGAGCGAAGCGCCGCTATCGCGAACGTCGGCGGCACATTCCGCCAGCAGGCCAAGGCCCGAAGACGCCGCCAGCGAATCGATGACGCGCACCTTGCCGCCCTGGGGATAGCGATCCGCGAGCATCTGCGCCGCAACGCAGGCCGATCCATACGTGCCCGAAATACCCGACGACAACGTCAGGTGCAGCACGTCTTTACCCTCGGCAACAAATGGCTCCCAAAACTCCTCGTACTCACCCACGCTCACCTGAGACGTCTTGGGCATGGCGCCCGCGGCAATCTGAGCAAAAAACTCGTCCGGCGTAATCGACTGATACAGATCGTCCGTATAGACAACATCGTCGATCTCGTAATGAAAACACACGACAGGAATATTGCGCGACGCAAAGAACTCACGGGTTCGATCGGCGGCGGATTCACAGGTCAGGACAAAATCACTCATATGAGGCTCCTTACTCATTGCTGCGCAAATTATCGCACAGCATGCGTGAATACGGTACAAATGTCCGTTATTTACCAAATTGAACCAAAGGTAGTGAACATCTTTACCGTCATCATCTCTAGCGATCCCGGAGGTATGCGCCTGCAAAAACGACCCTACGTCTCCACTCAACCGCCATATCTACCTCGACTAAATCGATTTAGCAAACCGTTCGGCCAACAATTCAATCTCCTAACCCGAATTGAAACAAAAGCGGCGCATACTGATAAACGTTTGACGCTGTTTATCAGTTTTACCAACCACATCGGAAGGTGTTTCATGGTCGCATTCGATCGCAATCCGCAAGACTTCAAGTATCTGCGCCTGCTGTCGAGACAGTTCCCCACCGAGCAATCCGCATTCACCGAGATCATCAACCTCTCGGCCATCCTCAACCTACCCAAGGGCACCGAGCATTTTATGAGCGATGTGCATGGCGAGTACGAAGCCTTTATGCACATCCTCAACAACTGCTCGGGCGTCGTGCGCGAGCATGTCGACGAAATCTTTGGCGACACGCTCTCCTTTAACGAAAAGGGCGAGCTGTGCACGCTCATCTACTACCCGCGCGAGAAGATCGATCTGGTCCGCAGCCGGCACGAGGACTCGCCCACCTGGTACAAGACCATGCTCAACCAGCTCATTGTGGTTGCCCGCTCGCTTTCGAGCCGCTACACCCGCTCCAAGGTACGTAAGGCCATCCCGCGCGATTACGCCTACATCATCGACGAGCTGCTGCACACGCATCCGGACGAGAACAACTACCGCGTGCGTTATCACGAGCGCATCATCGAATCCATCTTGGAGACCGCCAGCGCCGACGACTTTATCGAGTCGCTCGCCTCGCTCATCAAGCGCCTCGCCGTCGACCACCTGCACTTGGTGGGCGACATCTTCGACCGCGGCGGCGGCGCGGCCAAGATTATGGACCGCCTGCTCACCTATCATTCGCTCGATATTCAGTGGGGCAACCACGATCTGTTGTGGATGGGCGCCGCTGCCGGCGAGCCTGCCTGCATCGCCACGGTGCTACGCAACAACCTGCGCTACGACAACTACGAGATTCTCGAGAACGACTACGGCATCTCGCTGCGCGAGCTTGTCGCCTTTGCCAACGCTACCTATACCGCCGGCGAGCCCATCAGCCCGCTCATCAAAGCCATCAACGTTCTGCTCTTTAAGCTCGAGGGCCAGATTATCCAGCGCCACCCCGAGTTCGACATGGCCGACCGTCTTCTGCTCGACAAGGTCGATCACGACACCGGCACGGTCACCCTCGCCGACGGCAGTGTGTGGCCGCTCACGACTAACGACTTCCCCACCGTCGATCCGGCAGACCCCTACACGCTCACGCCCGAGGAGCAGCACATCATCGACAAGCTCGTGTCCGAATTTGTCACCGCCGATCATCTGCATCGCCACATCGATTTCCTCTATACCCACGGCTCCATGTATAAGGTCGCCAACGGCAATCTGCTGTTCCACGGCTGCGTACCGCTCAACGAAGACGGCACCTTTAGCAGCATGAACTGCCTGGGTACCTGGCACGCCGGCCGCGATTATTTTGATTTTTGCGACTATATCGCCCGCCGCGCCTGGCGCGTCGGCGACCGCGATGCCCTCGACTGGATGTGGTACCTGTGGATCGGCTTTAACTCACCCGCCAGCGGACGCGTGGTGCGCACCTTCGAGCGCGCCTACATTGCCGACAAGAGCACGTGGGTCGAGCCGATGGACCCGTACTACACGCTCACCACGTCCTCGTCCGTTTGCGACGACATCATGCGCGAGTTTGGCGTCGCCCCCATGGCTTGCTCGCCGACGGGCCATATCATCAACGGCCATACGCCCGTCAAGACCACCAAGGGCGAGCAGCCCATCCGCGCCAACGGAAAGTTGCTGGTCATCGACGGCGGTTTCTGTCGCGCCTACCACCCCAAAACGGGCATCGCCGGTTACACGCTCATCTCGAGCTCGCGCGGATGCCGCCTCAAGTCGCACCAGGCCTTTACCAGCGTTGCCGAGGCGCTCACCCGCAACATCGATATCGAAAGCGAGACCAACCGCTTTGACGAGGCCGACCGGCGCCGCATGGTGAGCGACACCGATACCGGCGTCAAGATTCGCAGTCAGATCCAAGACCTGCGCCAGCTCCTCGATGCATATAGAAACGGTGCTATCGAGGAGCGCGCCTAGCCCCGCCTGCGGGGATTGGTTAAACTTGCTGGGTTTGTCATCCCCGCGGCGCCCCGGCGCCACCCTAAGGCAGGTACCATGCAAAAGCTCCTTGCGCAGATCATAAAGTTTGGCGTCGTCGGCGTCGTTGCCACCGTCATCGACTTTGGCATCATGAATCTGCTCCACTACGGCCTGGGCCTCAACATCTTGATCGCCAACACCAGCGGTTTTATCGTCTCGCTCATCTTTAACTACGTAGCGAGCATGAAGTACGTGTTTGCACACAAGGAGGGCATGAGCCGCCGCCGCGAGTTCATCATCTTTGTCGTGCTATCCGTTATTGGCCTGGCGCTCAACGACGGCATCGTGCTGACCCTCAACGCCGGCCTGGGCCTCGAGGCCAATATCGCCAAGATTTGCGCTACCGCACTTGTCATGGTCTACAACTTTGTAACGCGAAAAATCTTCCTAGAGGGCGAGCAGACCAAATAGCTCGGCCTCCTCGTTGCACCACGAGACCCATGAATGACGCGCGTCGAGCGCTGTGTTATTCGCGGGCCTTGCTCGTTTACGGGTAGATTTGCAACGTTTGCAGATTACCTCTTGAATATTTGGCGAGTTCGTATAGTTCTTGCCAAAGACCTTACGTTTGCCATGCAAAAGCTCTAAAGTATCTCGTTGCTCGATTCATCAACGCATTGGATGTGATTACGTGCGTAACGCGCTGGCACAACCTCATACCAAGCAGTTCCTCAAGTTCGCTGTCGTGGGCCTTATCTCCTTTGGCGTCGACTGGGGCATGCTTATTGCGCTCGTCGAGCTGTTCCACCTCGACTTTTTGATGAGCACGACGGTCTCGTTTACCACGTCCGTCGTGGTTAACTACTGGCTCAGCATGAAGTACGTGTTCGACCATCGCGAGGGCATGAGCCGTAAGCGCGAGTTCACGATCTTCACCATCCTGTCGGTGATCGGTCTGGGCCTCAACGACCTATACATGTTTGTGGGCGTCACGTTTTTGAGCATCGGCTACCAGGCCATGAAGGCCATCGCCACGTTCCTGGTCACCTGGTACAACTACTTTAGCCGTCGCTTTTTCCTCGAAGGCGCACGGTCGTAGTCAGCCAAACATACCCTTGCATTCGCAACCGGTTGGACTTCTCGTTCCAACCGGTTTTTTGTTTGCAGAGTCTGCCGAGGAAGGCGGGCTACGGTGCATGAATGGGATGCAGCTTCCCCATGAGCGCTGTTCCGGAAAGTGTATCCCAGATTGCAGCCTCAGAATGGGATGCAGCTTCCGCAACGCCGTCCTAGCGGAAACTGTGTCCCGGAATCAGTCAACAGAACGGGACGCAGTTTCCAGATGAGCCCCCATGCGGAAAATCCATCCCGGAATGAGCCCCCAGAGCGGGACACGCTTTCCGAAACCCGCCCCATCGGGAAACCGTATCCCGGTCTGAGCGCGGATTCCGGGACGCAGTTTCCCGCGGACGCCGAAACGGAAAGCGCATCCCGTTATCGATGTCTAGAACGAGATGCGCTTTCCCAATGGATGCTGATGCGGAAACTGTGTCCCGGAATTCACCTTCAGAGTGGGATGCGATTTCCGGTTGAGCCTCGATTGGGAAACGACGTCCCATTCGCATAAAAGCGGGCGGCTCGGATGTTGGTCCGAACCGTCCGTTTGGCGTGTTATGTCAAGGCATTTAGCCCGTTACGTAATACCAGACGACGCTGTCACCGTTGGAGAGAACGTAGTTGCTGCACGCCGTGTTGGGCGTCACACCGTTAACGGAGTACATCCAGCCGCTTGTACCACCGTGCTCCTTCTCGGCCAGGCCGCCGATAGCGGCGACATACGTGCCGTACGATGAGCCGTGCGCATTTACGGAAAGACCCAGTGCACACAAAGCATCGTAGGCCGTAGCGCCCTCGTTGAAGGTGAACGTACCGCCAGAAGACACCGGGTTACCCACGGAACTCGACGTCACTGAGACCGTCACAGTAATGTAGCCAGGCTGCTGCGAGCTGCCCTGATTGCCAGCAGAGGCGCTGTCGCCGTTGGATGCAGACCCACCGCCGGCCGCCGAGCCGCCGCCCGAAGAGGAGCCGTTTGAAGAACTCGATCCACCAGCGGATTCGGAGCCCTGTCCGGCAGACGCGTTGTTGGACTTCTTGCCGCCCTTGTCTTCGGACTTCTTCTCTTTCGAATCCTTGTCTGACTTCTCGTCCGAAGACTCGGAAGCGTCCTTGGAATCCGATTCATTCGAATCCTTGGACTCGGAGTCCACAGCGTCAGAAGACGAGGAGCCCGCTGTCTCCGTCTTGCGAGAGGCGATAGAGCCAGAGTCGGCAACGCTCCTCCCCGCCACAGCCCGAGCGATCCAATCGATGGACCAGGCGCCGCTGGCGGAAGGGTGAACAAAGCCCAGCGAGACGACAATCAGTGCGATGCAGACGGCCGTCAGAGAGCCAAGCAGCGCCTTGCGCCGAGAGGCGGACGCCGCCGAGGCGGCGCCCTTTTGCTTAGCATCGTCGAGCTGAATGAACGACGAGTCGGGTTGCTTGGAGTCGGCATCCTGAGGTTTATTGGACACAGCTCTCACCTACCGGCGCTTGGTAAACACGAACACGCCAATGACCGCAAGCCCGATCATGCCGGCCGCAACACCAACGATGGCAAGCGGATTGAAGCCAGACTGCTGCACAGGAGCCTCAGCGGTAGTCGCGGCGGCCGAGCCCGCATCGGACTTGGAGCTGGACTTGCTGGACTTCTTGTCAGACTTCTTGCTGTCCTTCTTGTCGGACTTGTCGGAATCCTTCTTGGAATCCTTGCCGTCCTTGGTCTCGGTCGTGGTCGTGGTGGATACCGGCTTCTGGCCCGGAGCAACAGCACCGCCAGTCTGCTGGCCATTTGCGCCGTTACCGGAGCCAGAACCAGCACCGGCATTACCCGAACCGCCATTGGAGCCGTTGGAGCCAGAGCCGCCGTTACCGCCAGGGGTAACGGCATTCTTGGTCCACTTGGCGTAGAGCGTCATATCGGCCGTCACCGCAACGCTAAAGTCATACGCCTTGGTGCAGGCAGCATCGGTGTACCAACCGGCAAAGGTGTGGCCCTCACGCGTCGGATCGGCCGGCTTGGTGACGGTCGAGCCGGAAGCAGGCGTCTGATCGCCAGTCGCAGAGCCGCCCTGAGCATCAAACTTGACACGATGTGCCTGAGATTTCACACAGAAGAGATGGCCCGAATCGTTGGTGTAATACAGATTGCCGAACTGATCGCAGACAACCGAAGCCATGCAATAGTTGGCATATCCAGAACCGGGAACGAACACCTCGGTTGCCTCGGCATCGCCCAGCTTGTACATGTACACGCCACCGCCGGTAGTGTAGTTAGGCCAATTGCCCTTGGCGCCGTTCAAGGTGAAATATACGTACGTCTCGCCATCATGTGTTGAGACGAGCGGCGTGCCCTTGGACTCAAAGCCAAGCTCTTCGCCATCGGCCTTCGTAATCTGCTTCACACTCATATCGGAGAGGTCAATGATCGAAAGTAGGCCCTTAGCCGTATCCTTGGCCTTAGCCTTAGCCTTCCAATTGTTCACGGTTGTCCCGCCAATAAAAGCATACTTACCACTGAAAACGGGCGTCGAAGTCGAATAAGCGGCAAACTGAACTTTCGCGGCCTCAGTAATGGAACCATCGGAACCAATGGTCAGCTTGTGCAACGTACCATCGTCGCGCGTAACAGCATATATATAGCCGTCATGAACGGTAAGCGCCGAACGGATGTTGCCACCAGACAGCTTAATCGAACCAACAAGTTTTGACAGATCGGCAGAATATACGCGCACCTGGCCAAAATCTCCGCCAACTACATAGTAGCCATTTACCATCAGGCCGCCAGACCAGTAGTAACCTCCGTCAGCGACGGAGGCGCTACCGGCGATGGCGCCCGTGTGAATATTGATGCGCCTGACCGTACCGTTTTGCACGTCATTGCCATTGGCAGACCAACAATCAAGGGTGTTGATATAGACGTAGTCGCCGTCAACGGTCAACGAAGATTGATTCTGCATAGCGAAGGCATCGGAATACCAAAGCGTCTCAAACGTTTTCGCCGAAACAGCCTGCAGATAGCCGCCGGAAAGCGGAATTAGGATGATACCCTGAGCAATAACGGGACGGCAGGTGCTATCCATGGAAGAGCCAAGCTCAAGCGAGCGTACGACGGAACCCGTCTCGGGGTCGATCTCATTCAGAACGGCATTCCACGTCTTTCCGCCCCATACCGAAGCGCCCGTGACAAGGTACACCTTTCCGTTCGCGACAATGGGGTCAGACGCAGAGGCGCTTGCGCCTGCCTTCTGCTGCTCTTCGGTTAAAAGGTTGAGCGCCCAGGAAGGCGTATCGGTCTTTGTCGTAGGCGTAAGGGCATCCGTTGCGGATCCCGAGCCACCGTTCGCAAAGCCATTCCATGCCGTATCGACATCGGGATGCTCAGCCCCAGGATTGGTGGCAGGCGCCGACGAAGGCTTCTGTATGCCATCGCCCTTAACGTAACGGAACTCGACGCAATCGCCGTTCTTAAGGCAATAGCTCGAGGCGCCGAAGTTCGCAAACCCATTGTTTACGTAAAACGACCAGAAGCTGTACGGCGCGGCGCTCGTTGTGCCCAGCACGCGGCCATCGGGCATCGTCGCACTCGTAAGACCCAAGGCGTTTGCCTCAAGGTTCGTACAACCGGCAGCCGTCATAAGCTGCTCGAGTACCGACTCGGCCGTCGTGTCATCGTCGGCGGGAAGCGTAAGCTCGGTCAAGGGCACCACCGATTGCTCGGTGTAGTTGCCGTCGGCATCACTTGCGGAGACGCCCGTGACCTTGGCCGTCACCGTAATGGTCTTGCCCTCGTTCGGGTTGTCGAGCCCCGTCGTTCCCTTGACGTTTACCGTCGCAGAAACATCCAAGCCGGCAAGCACCGCGTAGTCCGAATTGTCGGGATAGCGCTCGGCATAACGGGCAAAACGCTCACTCTTCAGACGGCCGCTAATCGTGACTTTCGTGTTGTATTCGGGCTGAGTGAGGATAAGGTTCTCATGCGCGATAACCCTCGGTTTGCTCGACTTGAGCAAACGATAGGTGTTCTCCGTGCCACCGGGGAGCTCACTAAACACGAAGCCGTAATGTCCCAAAGCCTCTTCGGTGGAATAGCACCAGTTAACGCCGAGTCCTTGGCCATACACCTTAAGCGGTGCATGCAGGTTGCCCGTCACGCTGGAGGCATTTTGGCCATCAAGAATACCCAAGTAGAACGAAGACTTCGCAAGGCTAAGGTGGAACAACTCGGCATTGAGCTCGTCCTGATTCTGCGGAGAAATCGCAAAGTCAAGGGTCCTGCTTGCCGTGACTTCGGCGTTGGACTTATCGGTCACCGTAAGGGTGACTTTGGTCTTCGCTGCCTCGGCGCCAGGCAGCGGCTGATAGACCGTACCCTTGTAACCGTTAAACGTGATGTCATCGGTGCTGGCGGAGTACTCGACCTTGTAATACTTGCCGTCGACGCCAAGGTTCTTGGGCTGTGGCATTTGCAGGTCGGCGGTTAGGCCGTCCTTGTCGGCAACCGTTTTGGTGCCGTAGTACTTGATATTGTCGTAGGTAAAGGCCGCATCGACCTTTGCCTGCAGGTCGGCCTTGTCGGATGCAACCTTCTCGGGATCGCCCTTGACGGTCACCGTGAAGTCGTGCGATCCGGCAAGCTTGATGTCGCCACTCGTAACCGTAACCTTGGCGGTCAGCATCACGTCTCGATCGCTCGATGCGCGCGAAACCTTACCCGTCTTATCTTCCCAGCTATAACCAGAAACAAACAGGCGCTCGGTGTCGGAGCTTGTCCATTCAACAGAGAATTTCTTTGCGGAACCCGCCTTGTACGGAAGCGTGACATTTTGGGTCACGCCATCGGCGGACTCGCCCGCTGCGTAGCCAATCTGCAGGGATTCGGCAGCACTGTCAAGAAGGTCTTGCAGCTTAGCCTCGTCCCAAGCAACCTGCACCGTCTTGTTGGGCTTGTAGCGCACGGTCTCGCCATTACGCGACAGCACGAACGTCGCTTCGGCACCGCGCAGACCATCGATATAGCTGCCGGTGTAATCGTTAGGATCGATGTAGAAGAACGTCACATCGCCGTTGGTCTTATCCTGGGCGTCGGAGATACCGACCGTGGCCTTGGCATCCTCTACCTTAAAGAGCACGCCGCCCTCGGAGACCTTAACGTCAACGTCGGTAAATCCCAGATTGGCAAGCTGCGCCTTCAGGACATCGTTGACGTTGCCGCCCTCGGCGCTGTAGTCAACAACGATTTGCTTGTTGGCATCGTTGAGCTTTTGGACTGCAGCCTCGAGCGAGTCCGCGGCGATAACCTTGTTGGCGGAGACGAGCTCGACCGCCGAGCTGCCGCTCGTGGCGACAGCCTTCAGGTACTTGCCGGCAGCAGAAGCCGAAACCGTTGCCATGGCGCCCGACATATCGGACAGCAGCGTCCAGTCGGCCGTCGGAGCCTTCGCATCATCAGCTGCATACCAGGCAACAGTCGCCTGAGTGGTCACGTCAATGCCGTTGGTGGTCGAACCGTCAGCGCGCTTGGCCTGCACCGTCGCCTTAACGCTATCGCCCGAGACGAGATGGATCGAATCGCTATTAATCTGCGGGTCGGCAATCACGCGCAGCAGGTTATACTCCCCCGCCGCCGTGACGTCATCGGAGGAAACCCACTCGACGGTATTGTCGAGTGCGCACGCCGTGAGCTTGATGCGCTTTCCGACGAGAGAATCGTTGAGCGTCAGCGCGCCGGTCTCGGCGTCAATGCCTTCGGTGAGTTCCGCCCAGTCCGAATCGCCCTCACCCTTGGCATACCAAGCGAGCGTGAGCTTAGCGTCCTCGGGCAGATCGGAATCGGACCAGCTCGAAGAACCAGGGATCTTCACGCGTGGAGTGAGCACTGAGCCGACGGAGAGCGTCGTCGAAGAAGCCTCGTTGGGCGCAACGGACTTGAGCTCGTATTGCCCGGCAAGCGTCACGGGGCCAACGGGGTCGACAGGCTGCGTGCCGTAGTAGGTGCTCTTCTTCTCGGTGCTCTTCACCGAGTTCTTACTCTTGGCGATCACACGAATGTACTTGCCCACCATGTCGTTGGTCGGCGCATACGTCGCGGAGTCGGTCGCATCGGGAATGTTGACGAAGTGACTGTCGTAGGAGCTCTTGTCGTTGGAGCACTGCCACTGATAGTGGACCGTGTCCGTCGCGGAGACGTCGGTGTAGGAGTTGCCCTTGGTCGCCTTTGCGGTCAAGACCTTGCCTGCGGCTACCTGGCCAGATGCCAACGCACCCTCAACCGTCACACCGTAAAGCTCAACAGAGCCGGCCTCGACAACGAGAACAGCACTCGACTTCTCGTCGCCAAAACCGCCGTTAGCACATGCCCTGACATACTTACCGGCGTAGGACGCATCGGGTGCAAAGGTATTGGTGGTCGCGCCATCGATCTTCGTCGTGCACGTCTTCGCCGTATCGCCGCAGCACCACGACCATGCAACGTGCTCGTTGGCGGTCACATCACCCGAAGCCGCATTAGCGGTCGCCGTGATGGCCTCGCCTGCGTTGGCCTCGCCCGTCTTGTCGAGCTTAACGCTCGTGATGTTGACGGAACCAGAAGCACCGATAGGGCTCGTGCCCTTAGTATTGTAATTGCTGCCGCCGATCTTTGCGGTTACATGGCAACGGACCGACTTGCCCTTGTAGGCTGCAAGCTTAAGGGTGCTCGACGTTGCGCCCTTGATATCGGTGTAGGTGCCGCCCTTAGCATCTGCGACCTGCCACTGATAGCTCAGCTTCGAGGAATCAATGTAATCGGAAGCGCCCTTCTCTTTAGCGAGTGCTTGGACAGTGTCGTCAACGGTATAGATGAAGGTGCCGGAGGTGGAGCCTTCGGGGGCCAGAATGGCGGAGTAGATGTCCACAGCGCCGGCTTGCTTGAAGGGACCCACGCCGTAGCCGGTCGACCAGCCGCCGAACGAGACCTCATTCGCGCCCGCGTTCGCGGAAACCGATACGTAGTAGCCCTTGAGGTCGTCGGTCACCGTGAGCGCAGGGCCGGACTCTCCCTCGATGGTCTCCCACGCGGTCGAGCTGCTGGGTTCCGAGGCGCCCTTGTACTTCTTCCAGGTGTAGGTGACCTTAGAGTTATCGACGTAGGTGGGGCTGTAGCTCAAGCCTGTGTACGCCTTAGCCGTAAGGGTCGCGCCGATCTCCGTGGATGATGCAGTCAGCTCGACACCTGCGAGCTTGACCGCGCCGGCCTTGAGCACAGCATCGGAGGTCGTCGCATCGACGTCATTGACGCCCGCGTTGGCAACCACCTTGAGATACTTGCCGGCGAGGTCCTCGGGCACCGTAAAGGTCGCCGACGTTGCGCCTTCGATTTTGGTCCAACCAGAGGATTTATTCGTCGATTCATACCAGGTATAGGTCACCTTGGTGTCGCTTGAGGCGGGCGTGTTGTACGCAGTGTGCGGCGTAGCGGTCAGCGTGTCGCCAACGGCAGGAGACGAGCTGCTCAGCTTGACGGAGTAGAGGTTTGCCTGCCCAGCGCCCAGCACCGGACCGGGAATGTAATTGGCATTGATGCCCGAGCCATAAGAAACGGAGGGGCCGTAATAGTCCTTGCCACCCGCCGTCACCTTACAGATGAAGTACTTGCCCACCATGGCGTCGGTGACGGTGAGGGACTGCTCGTGGCCAACGACCTCGGTGTAGTCGGAGACATTGTTGCTAGCCCTGGTCGTGCCGGCGAGCCAGGTGTAAGTCCAGGTGCCAGGATTGGAGACGGAATAAGCCGAACTGTAGTAGTCGTCCTCATCCTTATCGTACATATTGGCCCAGAGCGTATCACCCGCATTGAGCGCGCCGGACTTCGTGGAATACGAGTAGTTCTCATCCTTGGTGTCCTGGATGCAGACCCTGGCCACGCTGGAAAGCGTTGTGGCAGAAGCGGCAGCGGCCTTCGGCTCGCCCTGCTCCGAAGCGACAGCAGGCATCGCGGCGGAACTGTCGGACTCAGCCGCATCACCTGCGGCGTCATCGCCCTTCGCGGCGCCCGAAGTTGCACCCTGACCGGCCGCAGCGTCACTGGTACCCGTGCCGTCCTCCACGGCAGCACCGTTCGCGCCGGCGTCGGCAGCGGCGTCCTCGTCGGCCGCCGCGCCCTCGCCGCCCGTCGCAGCCTGAGCCACAGACTCGGCAATGCCCTCGGCGCCCTCGGCCCAAAGTTGCGCCGGCGTGGTGCCAAAAGCCATGGCAAAAGCCAGGAACGCCACCAGACCGCGCTTGGCTATGCCGCGGGCAATCGCTCCATGACGACGCCACGAGGCGCGCTGGCACTCGTCCTCAAACATATCCATTTGTCTCCTACTGTCTACACTTGGAGCATTGCCCAGCGGCTGCCCCACGTCATCACGCACATTGCGCTCGAGTACCCCCATCGGGGTCCCCCCTTCCCTCCAGAGCCCAACGCGTACCGGCGGCATGCACCGCGGCCGCGTGCAAGATGGGAGGCGATCCGACTTAACCTTACCGACCCGGGCGCGCCGTCCGATCTGCGGCGCGGCCATCCCGGGCCAAGAGGAATTACGGTTACTGGTACAGCCGGGGACTTGCACCCCGATTCTCCCAAACACGCAGGAAAACCGCGCATTCGTGCGTCTCCGCACCACCATCTAGGCCATCGATTATTACTGTCAGTATGGTAGCACGCAAAAGGACCCCGCACACAGGCGAAGCCCAAGGTAAAAGCTATGGTTTGCGATAGGAAGGACTGTCGTCGGACCTTGCAAGAACAGCCCGTTTCAAAACTATGTCGGTTTACGGAGCTAATTCAGCACTTCGCAACCATATCTGCCATTTTCGAAAACCAACGACTCATCTACCTGCGGTTTTAAAAGCGCAAATTTCGGTATGCTCGAGGTTCGGCGCTCCAGCCCCGTAAACCGGCATAGTTTTGTTCGGACCAGCCCACGCCGGCGCGACGCAAGGCAAAATGATCCGTTTTCCTCCGTCCCCCAGGGGCCATTAACGCTTGCCGCCGTGACTGTTGCGCCAGATCTCGCGGCCCAGCATCAGCGCCAGCACCAGCGCACTCACGTAGCCCATAAAGCCAATGACCGGGATACCGAACACAACCGGCTCGATGCGCGCGTAGTACACCACCGACGAGCCGATAAACAGGCCGGCAATCACAATTGCCATCGACATGCGGTCGATAATTCCACCCAGCTGTCGCAGCGCCTTATCGCTACTCATGATCTGCGTGTTCACCTTAAGCTGGCCGCGCGTGAGCATGCGCGACGCCAAGCCCAGATACTCGGCCGCCTCGAGCGATCCTTTTGCCGCGCGATAGCTGCTCGCGGCAAGATCGCGCCCCATTTCGCGGACGCGCGCATAGGTGCTCTTCTCGTTTTTGATGTGCGCCTGGATGATCTGGATCATGTTGACGTTGGGCATGTACTCGGTCAGCAGACCCTCGAGCGTCACCATGCCGCGCGCGAACATCGTCACCACGCTCGGCAGCTCAACGTCATTTTTTCGCGCCAGATTTAACAGCGAGGTCAAAAACTCGCCGATATCCAGGTCCTTAAGATCGAGCCCTGCAAAGTCGGCGACGATAAAGTCCAAGTCGGACAAAAAGGCCGAATGGTCGAGCTCGGCAGAATCGCCGCGCGTCACGGCAAAGCGCATAAGCGAATCCTTGAGCTTGGGAACGTCACCTTCGGCCACGGCGAAAATCATGTCCTTGACGATACCGCGGTCGTGACTCGACATGCGCCCGACCATGCCCAGGTCGATAAAGTAGACGATGCCGTCCTTGAGGATGATGTTTCCCGCATGCGGGTCGGCATGGAAAAAGCCGTCGTCGAGCACCTGCGTCGAGTAGTCCTCGACGATCGCGGCGCCAATCTTTTCCAAGTCATAACCCTCGGCCACCAGGCGCTCGGGGTCGGCAATCGAGATGCCGTCAATGTAGTCCATGACCACGACGTGTTCGGTACAAAGGTCCAAGTAGGATTTGGGACACGAGACGCCATGCACGCTTTTGTGGAAGTCATAGAAATCGTTGAGGTTTTTGGCCTCGGCCAAAAAGTTGGTCTCCTCGCGAAACGAGGTCCACAGCTCTTCGACCACGCCATGCAGGTCCACAAACTGATCAGTGTTGACGAACTTGGAAACGATGCGCACCACCGAGCGAATGATGTCGATGTCCTGAGCCATCACCTGCTGCGCGCCGGGGCGCTGCACCTTAACGGCCACGTCCTCGCCAGTCACCAGACGGGCGCGGTGCACCTGCGCGAGTGACGCGCTACCGAGCGGGTTGGGGTCAATCGCGTCGAATATCTGCCCCAGGCGCTGGCCGTATTCCTCTTCCAAACAGCGGAGCACTACCTCATACGGCACCGGCTCTACGTCGGAGCGCAGACGGCGCAGCTCGTCGCAAAACCGCTGCGGCAAGATCTCGGAGCGGTTGGCCAGAATCTGCCCCATCTTAACGAACATGGGACCGAGCTCTTCGAGCAGACGACGCAGGCGCACCGGCGTAAGGTTGTCCCACACGCGGTACTTTTTGATCAGGCGAACGATCTGACCAATGCGCTCACGACGACCTGCCGGCGTGAGCTGGTATTCCTCGTCCGGCGCCATCGCGTCGGGCTCCTCGGGGACCATATCGACAGCGCGCGGCTTCTTGCGAGCGCCCGAGACGGCGGCCTCGACCTCGTCGACAACCGCCGCCTCGTCACCCAAGGGATCTTGATTGTTGTAATCGGTGGTGGAATCTGCCATCTGCGCTGCTACTCGGCCTCTTCGGCGTCCTCTGCATCGTCGGGCTCAACAGACTCGACGGGCACCGAGGTCACGTTGTCCTCGACCGAATCGACGATGTCGCGCACATGGGCCAAAAAGGCCGTGCGCTCGGGGGCGGTCATGACGCGCACGCGGGCGAGGATGAGCTCGTCGAGCACGCGCTGGGCCGCAGTCTCGCCCTGCATGCCCAAGCGCTCGGTCAGGTCGGAGATGGTACCGCCGGCCTGCTCGAACATGTCGGACACGCTGCGGGCGATATCGGGGGTGCCGGCGTCCTTGCGCACCTGCTCGCCCTTGGCATTGAGGTCGTCGAGGACCTTCTTGCCGCCCTCGACGGCAACGGCGGCGGCACCGAAGCCCACGTTGATGGCACCGTTAACAAGCTGATCGAATTTCATAACCATGGTTGGCTCCAATCGTGAACAACTTCATTGGCCTACTTGTACCCAAGATTGGGCAAACGACACAAAATCGTTTGTCACCGGGATAGAAATCGAGCGAGGCAAAGCCTTTGACGGCGTTTGCCCCGCTCGCTCGTTGCAAGGTTATCTTTACCTTACGTTATCGTTCATCGCGAAGGAATTCTTCATGGCGCAGCTCGTGGTGTAGAGCACCTTGCCCAACAGGGCATCGGTCTCCACGCGCACAAGCTCGGCAAAGGCCTCGTTGGCGCGGGCGAGCTCGGCGGGCACCTCGGCCTCGGGCAGTACGGCGACAACGGCGTCAACGTCGTGAATCTGCTTGTGGCCCATGCCGCCGACCTTCTCCTGATAATCCTCGACCGCGCGACTGCACTCATGGAAGCGAACATCGGCCAAGGCGCCAATCAGGCGATTTGCCCAATAGAAATTCTCGGACGTCACGCGAGCCTGCGTGTCGGCATAGTACTCGGGCATGGTCTCGACATTGGCGTACAGTGGCACAAGCGCGTTAAACGAGTTGGAGCCAAACGCCATCCACTGCACGGCGCGATACGCCGGCTGCGCATAGGGGCGCAGCTGCAGCACGGCGAGCTGGCTGTTGCGGTTGATGCCGATGGGACGATAGGCGCCGCGCGTGGCGGGCGTGCCCTTGCTGCCGTAGCAGTCGTACTCCGTGCCCTGGTAGTGGCTCGAAAGCACGTACTTGATGTCCTCGAGGGTCACCTTGCGCTCGGGCACGCGACTCCAGGGAATGTCGTCGCTCTCGGGCGTGTAGTCGGCGTCGGGACCGTCCCACACATCGCTGGGGTTGAGGCAGCGCTGCATGTACCAGGCGCGCGGCGTGTTGTAGACGTGGTCGCTGTCGCTGTGCGAGCCAAAGGCCTCGCGCGGGTTAAAGACCGCGGCGGGACCGTCGCCCTTAACGCCCAGCGTCAGGTCCAGATGCCACTCGGCCATCCAGGTGCGCAGGTCGGCCGAGCACATGTGGTCGACCTGCGCGCCCTCGGCGTCGTCCAAGTCAAAGCTGTCGATACCCAGCTGGTTGGGCATGGTCACATAGGCGTCGTCGGGTACGCGCTTGGCGATCCAGTGGTGGCCGCCGATGGTCTCGAGCCACCAGATCTCGTCAACGTCACTAAAGGCGATGCCGTTGTTCTCGTAGGTGCCGTAGCGCTCGAGCAGGTCGCCCAGAATGCGCACACCGTCGCGGGC
Source organism: Collinsella sp. HCP3S3_E11 (assembly GCF_052067375.1). Lineage (NCBI taxonomy): Bacteria > Bacillati > Actinomycetota > Coriobacteriia > Coriobacteriales > Coriobacteriaceae > Collinsella > Collinsella sp. HCP3S3_E11. The sequence continues at coordinate 128,218 of NZ_JBQHQI010000001.1, forward strand.
GGATTTGGCGTATGGCAGCACCAGGGTCACCATGTCCTCCTCGCCCAGACCGCCGGGCTGCGCCGGCGCATAGCCGTCCTCGCCCTCGTTACCCTTGGCGGGCACGTAGTCCACGAGCGGATCGGCGCCGCGGACGCGCTCGTTGGTGGTGAGCGTCTCGGTTGCGGACATGCCAACATTGAGCTCGTTGAAACCGGCCTCGGCCCAAATGCCATGACCCGGGACAACGTCGGGGACGCTTGTGTAACGCATGGGATTGTCGGGCAGCTCAACGGTCAGGTGGCTCAGGACACTCGTGTAGACACGCGGCTGCTCGTCGGGATGCACTACGCGCATGCGCTTGGGCTCAAATACCCCATTGGACGAGTCCTCGTTGCGGGCAACCAGCGTCGACCCGTCATAGCTCGCGTTCTTACCGACCAAAATCGTTGTGCACGGCATGCGCATCCTCCTTGAGCGAAGAAATCAAACGGCAACAGTGTATCGCTTCGGTGCAAAAAGGGCGAAACCACAGCCTCGGTAGCCCCCGTGGTCAAAAGCCTATTTCGATGCGCGCTCGGCCGCTTCGATCACGTGTTTGGCGAGAATCGCGGTGGTCACAGCCCCCACGCCGCCCGGCACAGGCGTGATGGCGCTAACGACCGGCTCCGCAGCATCAAAATCGACGTCGCCGACCAGCTTGCCGGCGGCCTCGTTCCAGTTAATGCCCACATCGATGATCGTCTGGCCCTCGCGAACCGCATCCGCGCCAATCGTGCGCGCGCGTCCAACTGCCGCAACCACTACATCAGCCGCACGACACTCGGCAGCAAGGTCGCGCGTGTGCGTATGGCACGTCGTCACCGTGGCATTGCGAGCCGTAAGCATGGCGGCAACGGGACGGCCAATCACCAGAGACCGACCGACGACCGCGACCTTGGCCCCATCCAGCTCAACACCGTAATGGTCCAGCAACGCCAACACGGCTTCTGCCGTGCAAGGAGCAAAGCCCTCGCCTCGCCCCGAAAGCGTGGTAAGTAGCGAGGCCGGCGTCATGGAGTCGACATCCTTGGCGGGATCGAGTGCCGCGGCAACCGCATCCTCGTCAAGCCCAGCGGGCAGCGGGCGAAACACTAGGCAGCCATGAACGGCGGGGTCGGCATTGATGTCCTTAATAGCCGCCAGCAGCTCATCCTGCGAAGCATCGGCAGAAAGCAAAACGCGGCAAGCATCGATGCCAGCCTTTTCGCAGCGCTTGAGGGCGCCGCGCTCGTATGATAGATCGTCCTCGCGCTCGCCCACACGAACGATGGCCAGCGTCGGCACAATGCCGCGTTCGCGCAGGGCGGCGCAGCGAGCAGCGAGCTCCTCGGTCAAAGCGCGGGCAACGGGAGCCCCTTTGAGCAGCTCGGCCATGGCTATCCCCTCTTCCTGGCGGCGTCGGCGGCGCGGCGCGCCAGCGCATCGGCGCGCGGCAGCCACGTATCCAGAAGCTCATCGCACGCCGCCTCGAGCTCCTCGGCACGCGCCCGGTCTTTCATAGATGTGGTGTTGGCAAAGAGCGTCAGGCTCGCACCCTGCATGGCGGCGCGGCAGAACACGGCGCCGCAGGCAACGTCGGACAGCAGCTGGCGCGACCCCTTGTCCGCCATGTCCTCGAGCAGCGCCAGCGCGCGCCCGCAGGCATCCATAATGCGATACGGTGGCATAGCCGCCACGTGCAGCGCATCCTGAATCGCAGCCGGTCGAGCCGGATCCTCGCGCGAAATACCGTACGCCGCGGACACCTGGCCGTAGGCACGAACGTCCTCGGCGACCAGATCCACAAGTTCCTGCGCCAACTCATCCGCCTGGGCAAACGCGTGCGCCAAATCGTCCGCTCGATCGGCAAGCGCAGGATTGGTCGACCCATAACGAGCGACCATCCCACAAAGCGAGGCGCCCAGCGCGCCCACAAAGGCGCTCGCGCTGCCGCCGCCGGGAACCGGCTCGCGCGCGGCAAGTGCCTCGGCAAACTCTCGACAGGTTTTATCCATCATCTCTTGGCTCATGCCCATGCACCTTCAAGTCATATAGATCGGTCGGGCGGCAACCGCCGGCCAACTGTATCGATCAAGTAATGGTGCTAAGTCTAGCCCATAAGCACACGAGCGTCAGCGCATCTGGCCATCGCGGATTTCTATGACGAACGATAGGCGTCGGCGGCGCAAACATGGGACATATGACCCACCTTTCGAGACTTCCGGACGTCAAAAACTGAGGCATATCTATAAACAAGGAATCTGTTGGGGAAACGCCCGCGTACACGCGTCCCATTAAAACAACGGGCACCTCACCCTGGGGAGGGCCGACGGCATCGGCCCTCCCCTCTCCCGGACATATTGCCACTTGCCGGCGCAAATCCGGCCCTCAGAATGGGACACATGGCCCACCTGAACGAGCCGCTCGCGCGTACAGTAAAGGCAGGTAATCCATGGGCGGTTACAGATGAGGAGATACGACCATGAAAAGAAGGCCTTTGCGATTGTCACCCTCTGCATCAGTCTCTTTGCCGCGGTTGCCCTGGTGGGTTGCGGCGGAAGCGGTGGCGCTACCGGCAGTGGCGGTGGCGGCGGAACAGAAAAGCCAGCCGTGGATATGCGGACCGACTTCATTTGGTTTAAGGTCGAGGTCCCCGAGGGCGTCGAGATCACCGACGTTGCCGGCGACACGGCCGACAAGGCCCAGTTTAAGTTCACCGAGAGCGAGCACGCCAGCGATCGCTTCATCCCTGTCTTCGACTCTGACAAGAACGCCGACGAGCTATTCGACTACGAGGCAAAGTGGAAGGCCAACTCTGGATGGACCGAGAGCGATCCCGTTAAGTACAACGGCAAGACCTGGCGCAGCGCCTACTTCACGCACTCGGGCGGCGTGACGACCGAGTACTTCACCGACGTTGACGGTGGCAGCGTCTATGTGCGCATCGACAACGTTGAAGAGCACAAGGACGCTGTCGAGACCATGATGAAGTCCCTGGAGTTTGCCGATGACATCGCCAAGGCCAAGACCGAGGCCATGAACGTCAAGCTCGACGATATCGAGATCAAGCGCTAAAGCTCCAACGGCATGCAGCAGCGCCGCTTTAACTCAGCCGGGATGCAAGGTGCGACTCCTTGCATCCCGGTTTTTTTGTGTTCGAAAGCGCCCGATCACATCACCATATTGAACACGTTGACGAATTCCTGCGCCTTCGCGTGGCTGCTGAGGCCAAGGTGCAGGCGGTCAACAGCCGGCTACTGCGCCTCTGTTTTCCCTAGCATTTCATTCTAGTAGCCACGAGACCCTTTCTCGAAGACCTCCGACGACGTCGCAGTTTCTGTCCCCGCCAGGCTTTATGATAATCGCCATTAGCCAGCCATTATCTATTAAGCAGCATCCCTCAAGAGGAAAGCGGGAGATACGAATGGGCACACCAAAACCGTCTTTGCGCGACTGCATCTACGGACTTGCCGTCGGCGACGCGCTGGGCGTTCCCTACGAGTTTATGCCTCGCGGCACGTTCGAATGCACCGACATGATTGGCTACGGCACGCATGGGCAACCCGCCGGCACCTGGAGCGACGACACATCTATGACGCTTGCTACCTGTGACTCGATTAGGGAGCTCGGGCATATCGACACCGCGGACATGCGCGACAAGTTCGTAGGCTGGATTGCCCGTGGCGAGTATACGATCGACGGCGTTTTCGATTACGGCGGCACGACCGCCCGCGCCTTGCGCACCGGCAAAGGAGGCTCCGGCGAGCGCGACAACGGCAACGGATCGCTCATGCGCATCGCGCCCCTGGCGTTTGTCGACGCGACGTACGAAGAGATCCGTGAGATCTCCGCGATAACGCACGCTCACAGAACGTCGACCGAGTCATGCGTCATATTTGTTGAGCTGATGAGAGACGTGCTGAGCGGCGCACTCCCCTCGTGGGCGCTGCAGCTGAAAAGCGCGCCCGAGCACGAAATCAGATCCGGCGGCTTCGTGCGCGACACGCTTAAGGCAGCCACCTGGTGCTTCGTCAACACCAGCAGCTACGAAGACTGCGTGCTTGCCGCCGTCAACCTAGGCGACGACACCGACACCACCGCAGCCGTCGCAGGTGCACTCGCAGGCACGGCATACGGTATCGAGGCCATCCCGCAGGAGTGGATCGACACTCTGCGCGGTAAAGAGCTGATTGAGAGCTGCCTGTTTTAGATCGCGGCGGCAACAGAAACAAGCCAGGAGGCATCATGGAGAGGAAGACTGCACACATAGATGAGTTCCAAGTGGACGAGCACGAAATTCCGCTACTCCCAGCTGGGCTGAAGGAGGAAGGAGACCTCTATGTCCTCCCCGACGGGCGTTATCTTCCCTGCGGAGTCTACAAGACCGCGGACGGCGACTTGCTCCTTTATGAGCCATCCGAACTTAGTTTCTTCGGGCAGATGACTACCCAATTCAAAGAGAGCTAGAGGTTTGATTGCCCGTTAGATCGACACTGTTCCAAACCAGGGGATGGGTGGAGAAGGGGGTCATAGAAAAGGGCCGGTTGCAGCCGGCCCTTTAGACATTAGCTCCTGCGTTGCCCGCGTCTCCGAAGTTTAAGCGCTGAGGAGCGGGTTCCGCGGCACAACCTGATTTTACCCGGTGGGGCGGCTCTTTTGCAGCCGTCCCACCGTTTATTTAGATCTACTACGACGGACAGCTCGCACTACTGCGCGCTGTCCCGTACCGCCCCCCCTACTTACCAAATATCGCGCCAAACAAACCCTTGCGTTTGGACTTCTCTTCTCGGTAGGAGCCCTCGGCCGCCGCCGCCACCTGCCGCGGCTGTTCACCGCCTCCACGGCGCACGATCTGGTACAGAAACGGCGATTTAACGTATTTGACCTCGATGGGCGTGGCGTGCACGGTGCTTTCGCTCGACAGCATCACGTTGGGATTGAGCGGTGCCACCACATGCGTCTCGCGCTTATCGCTAAACACTACCGCGGCCGCGCGGCCCGTTTGGCCGTTTACGGCAATGCGCACCTGCTCGCCATCGCGGCTGTCCGACGAGGGACGGTCGACAAAGTAGACCGGCACCATCACCAGGCCGTCCTTATGCTTGCGGGCCTTGCGCGCCCACGCACGGATACTCTTTTTATTGAGCCCCAGCACCGCCTCGGCATCGTTGCCGGCAATGTCGAGCGCCAGCTTATCAATGATCACCTGGTCCTTGGTAGACGCATCGACGGAAACAACGCGGAAGTCGCCTTCCTGCATGGCGGGATCGAACGACCCCACCTTGCCAAAGTCCCACGGCTCCAAAATGCCCATAAGACGAACGTCCAGGTAGTTTGCCCGCGGATATGCCCAGTCGAGCACCTCGTAGTACACCAAGGTCTCCTTGCTCAGCCCCTTGCCCGGGAAGGACGCCATCATGCGCAAATCCGCGAGCGCCATGGGAAAGTAGAAGAGCATCATGTCGTTTTGGATCGCGTCTTCTACATCGTGACCGGCAAAGGCTTCCGCATACTGGTGCACCAGCTGCAGCGCGTTGGCACGTGCCTGCTGCGGCGAGATTTCGCAGGGAATACCCTGCTCGGGTACATACTCCGCACCAACGCCCATGGTCAGGCGCTTGCTAAAGGTACCGGGCTTGAGTAGGTCGGCGATTCCGATTTTATTGCCGCAGGACGGGCACTCAAACACGCGCTGGGTCGACTCGCCTTCGAAGGATGCGCCGCAGAAGGGGCACGGGATGCTCATGTGCGCGGCCTCCTGGAACTCCTGCGCCGTGCCGCGGTCCTCCCACAGTAGATGCTCCAGAACCGACTGGTTGCGCCAGTGCGCATGAAAGAAATACCAGTCGGGGTCCACCGGGCGCTCGAGCTGCGACACATGGGTGAGCTTAAGCAGCCCATCGACAACCGTCAGCGGCGCATGGCGAATGCCCAGGGCGCTCCTGGGCTCCCCCGCATCGGCCTGCCACGGAACGACCGTGCCGCAATAGGCGCACTCAAAGCTGCGTTGAGCCTGGTGTGAGTACATGGGGCCGCCGCAGTTTTGGCATTTAATGGCAAACATCTCGTCCATGGATACATCCTCCTTTACGCAAGGGCTGTCGACATTAAGTATGTCGGGCAGGCAGGCACATGCCCATACCCATGTGGCCCAAAATGGAGCACGCGGTCGGACAAGAAGCCCCGCTCGTTAGCTCCAGCAGACCATTACTGCATTTTCTGAGCATCGGCGCACGGCGCGCCCATGCGAGCTACACTATCCCCTTAAACGAGGATGCGAGGAGGTACGCCATGCTATTTGTAAATCGGCTGGTACATACACTTGTTCCCGGCAGCAAGGGCGAGCCGGTCGATGCATCTTGTCGCACCAACGCGGGCTTTGCCGCAAGCCTCATCTGCATTGGCCTCAACATTACCCTGTGCCTGGCCAAGGGCATCGCGGGTCTGCTCGCCGGCTCTGTCTCACTTGTCGCCGACGCCTTTAATAACCTCTCCGACGCCTCGAGCAACATTGTGAGCTTGCTCGGGTTCCGCCTTGCCAGCCGCCCGGCAGACGAAGGCCACCCCTATGGCCACGGCCGTTACGAATACCTCGCCGGCTTGTTTGTCGCCGTCCTCGTTTGTGCCGTCGGCATCAACCTGGTGCTCGAATCGATCTCCAAGATCATCAAGCCCTCCCCCACCGCCTACACGCTGGTCTCCCTAGCCGCCCTCGTCTTATCCATGCTCGTCAAATTATGGATGGCCGCATTCAACCGCGCGCTGGGCGACCGCATCGACTCGGAGACGCTCATCGCCACGGCGCAGGACTCCAAAAACGACGTAATCACCTCGGGCTCGGTCTTGGCGGCGGCGCTTATTTCGCAGATGACCGGCTTTGACCTCGATGGCTGGGCAGGCCTGGGTGTGGGCATCTTCATCTGCATCAGCGGCATGGGCCTGGTGCGCGACGCCATCAGCCCGCTGTTGGGACAAGCGCCCGACCCCAAGCTCGTCCAGGAAATCCGCGACAGGATCATGTCGTACCCCCAGGTCTTGGGCACACACGACCTCATGGTGCACGACTACGGCCCCGGCCGTCAGTTTGCCAGCGCACACGTGGAAATGCCCGGCGAGGGCGATGCCTTTGAGCACCACGAGATCCTGGACACCGTCGAACACGATATTAAACGCCAGATGGGCATCGACATCACGCTGCACTGCGACCCCATCGCCACCACCGGCGACGACCTGCGCAGCTGGGTCAAGCGTGGCGTCATGCAGATCGATCCCGCGCTCTCCATCCACGACCTGCACGAGCACGACGGGTTCGTTTCGTTTGACCTGGTGCGTCCCGACGGCTTTCGCATCTCCGACGACGAGCTGTTGGAGCGCGTAACGCATATCGTGCACGAGCGCAGGCCCGATGCATCATGCGTTGTCACGTTTGACTCGGGCTTTAGCTCGCCCGACCGTCCGGCAGAACAGTTGTAGCCCCGCTCCGCTCGGCCGCTAGTTTCCCTGCGCGCCCGAAATGCCGTTTTGCAGGGCATCCCAGGCGTTCGTTGCCATATCACCCAGATTCTGAGCAGTATCACCGAGGTTCTGGGCTGTGTCGCCCAGCTCTTGGGCCTTATCCCCAAGCTCCTGCGCCTTGTTGCTCAGGTCCTCCAGCGTGTTGGAGCTCGAGCTGTCCGTGGTGCCCTGGTCGCCGGACGCGTTGCCCGACGAGCCGTCCTTGCGCGTGAGCTGAATCTCAAGGTTGCCGTCAGCGTTGTAGTAGGCAGATGTGACGACCCAGTTGGCATCGACGACGGGCGTCGAGCCGTCGTCGGTCAGAATCACGGCATTCGAAAGATCGGCCCCGCGCGACTTGAGAATCTTTTTGGCGTTAGACCAGTACTGACCCGGGATATCGCTCAGGTCGACGGTGCCGGACTGGGCAGTCTCGGTCTGCTCGGCCGTGGTATCAGTCGTGGCGCCCCGTTTGTTGAGCATGCCCGACACGATGGCAAACACAACCGACAAGGCAAAGAAGATCGCCAGCACGATGAGGATCTTCTTAATCACGCTCGACGAACGCGAAGGCTTCTTCTCCTCGTCCTCGCCATACTGGGGGATGGACTTGGGATACTCACGATACGGCTCGCGCGCGTATCGGTCGTGCGACTCGTAGCGCGGCTGTGCCGTGCGCGGCATATACGTGGTCTGCTGAGGTTGTGGAATGGGATTTTGCAGCAGGTCATCATAAGGGTCTACCGCCGCGTTGCCGTAGGGGTTCTGCGATGAGACACCATGCGAGTCCTGCGCCGCGTTTCCGTAATTCACAACGCGCGTGGGATCAGCCGACACCTGCGTCGTATCGGGGGCAGCGTAGCCGGGATTCGGCACGACGCGGGTCTCATCGGCGCCATTGCCCGTCCGCGGGGAGCCGTAGCCACCCATCACAGTCGTCTTGTCCTGGTCCATGCAACGTTTCCTTTCCGTCGCCTGTAAGCATCAAGTTATCCATGCATTCTACCCGCGCAAAAGCCTATGATGGACAAAGCCCGCCGGTATCTACAAGACATGCGCGGCCGACGGTCACAAGCGAATCGAGGATATGTCATGGCAAAAAGCAGGCTCATCAAGGACACGACGCGTGCCGAGCGTGAGGAGATCATCAAGCTAGCGCTCGCGGGCTGCGGCAACGGCAGCTGCGATAACTGCGGCAGCTGCAGCTTGGGAGCCGGCGACCCGTACGGTACCTACCAGCCCTACATTGACGGCGAGATGGAAATCGCCGATATCAACATGATGGTCGCCGAGCGCAACGCCAAACTCTTCGGCCTCCAGCGCGGCTAACGACCTCTTCTTGGGCTGTGAACCATAAAATGCGCCCATCTACTACGTTTAACCCAAGGGTACCAACATATCCTTGTTGAACTTGGCGACACCCACGCCCTGGCTCTTTACCTGAGGATAGGTCCACGTAGCCGTGATCTGGCACGTGTCATCGGGGGACGGGTCCAGCGGGCCTTCGCCAACCGCAGCCGTAAAGTCAACATCCTGCGTGGCAGAGGCGGCTTCGTAGCCCACCTGCGCACTGTCATCGTCCTTCGACTTCAGCTGCTCCAGCGTCGTGGGCACCGTTGCGATGGTGCTGGCTACGCTCTCCTCGGTGCTGGTAAGCACGGCGCTCAGCTCGGACACTTCACCTCATTGACCCAACAGCCACAAAATGATCCGTAATCCTTCCGTCCCCAAGGGATCAAAAAGCCCCGCCGGGCCTTGGTAGGCGCGGCGGGGCGGGCAGGCAGCTAGGGGCAGCAGGCTTAGAACAGGCCAGTGATGTTGCCGTCGTTGTCGACGTCGATGTTCTCTGCCGCGGGAACCTTGGGCAGGCCAGGCATGGTCAGAACGCTGCCGGTCAGCGCGACCACAAAGTGGGCACCGGCGGAAACCTTGAGCTCGCGCACGGTGATGCGGAAGTTCTCGGGCGCGCCCAGAGCCTTGGCGTTATCGCTGAAGCTGTACTGGGTCTTGGCGACGCACACCGGCAGGTTACCAAAGCCGTTCTCGCGCAGCTCGGCGAGCTGGCGCTTGGCAGCCGGCGTAAAGTCGACGCCATCGGCGCGGTAGACCTTGGTGGCAACGGCCTCCAGGGCGTCAGCCACATCGGCACCGTCCTCGTAGGCAAACTTGAGCTCGCTCGGCTGCTCAATCAGGCGCATGACCTCATCAGCCAGATCGAGCGCGCCCTCGCCGCCCTTAGCCCAAACCTCGGACAGCTTAACGTTGACGCCGAGCTTCTGGCACTCGGACTCGATGAGCGCAAGTTCGGCCTCGGTGTCCGTCGGGAAGCGGTTGATGGCGACCACGCAGGGAAGACCATAGACGTTCTGGATGTTGTCGACGTGACGCAGCAGGTTGGGCATACCGGCCTTAAGGGCCTCGAGGTTCTCGTCGTTGAGGTCAGCCTTGGCAACACCGCCGTTGTACTTAAGCGCGCGGGCAGTGGCGACAATCACGACAGCGCTGGGGCGAACGCCCGTCATGCGGCACTTGATGTCCAGGAACTTCTCGGCACCAAGGTCGGCGCCAAAGCCGGCCTCGGTAATCGCGACGTCACCAAAACGCATGGCCATGCGGGTGGCCATGATGGAGTTGCAGCCGTGGGCGATATTGGCGAAGGGACCGCCGTGGACAAACGCGGGCGTGCCCTCGAGCGTCTGCACCAGGTTGGGCTTGAGCGCATCCTTAAGCAGAGCAGCCATGGCGCCCTGAGCCTTGAGGTCGCGGGCGCGGACGGGCTCGCCGGCATAGCTGTAGCCGACAACGATCTCGCCCAGGCGCTCCTTGAGGTCGCTGATGCTCGTAGACAGGCACAGGATTGCCATGACCTCGGAGGCAACGGTGATATCGAAGCCGTCCTCGCGCGGCACGCCCTGGGCTTTGCCGCCAATGCCATCGATAACATGGCGCAGTTGACGGTCGTTCATGTCGACGACGCGCTTCCAGGTGATGCGCTTAACATCGATGCCGAGCTGGTTGCCCTGCTGAATATGGTTGTCGAGCATGGCGGCCAGCAGGTTGTTGGCGGCACCGATAGCATGGAAGTCACCGGTAAAGTGCAGGTTGATGTCCTCCATGGGGATGACCTGGGCCCAGCCGCCGCCGGCGGCACCGCCCTTTACGCCAAAGACGGGACCGAGCGAAGGTTCGCGCAGGGCAACGGCGCTCTTGACGCCGCGACGACGCAGACCGTCGGCCAGACCGATGGTCGTGGTGGTCTTGCCCTCGCCTGCAGGCGTGGGATTGATAGCGGTCACGAGGACAAGCTTGGCCTGGTGATCGGTCGGCTCGTTGAGCAGGGAATAGTCGACCTTAGCCTTGTCGAAGCCGTACGGAATCAGGTGCTTAACGTCGACGCCGGCGTTCTTGGCCACCTCGGTAATAGGCAGCGGCGTAACAGAACGTGCGATTTCGATGTCAGTAGGCATGGGCGGTCCTTTCGTTACCGGATGAGAAAAAGACCAATTCAGCATAGCACGGGCGCGCAATAGTAAAACGCCCATAACCGATGAACGGCGATATGTTTATCCAATGCCCAGCGATAGCCTACAGATGCGCTAAAACAAGCCCATTCCTACAGGGTCGGCTCGATACCCAAATGCTCGAATGTGCGCAGGGTTGCCTGACGGCCCTGCGGTGTGCGAATCATCAATCCGCACTGCAACAGGTAGGGTTCGTAGACATCTTCGAGCGTACCCGGGTCCTCGCCCACCGCGCTGGCAAGGGTCGTCAGGCCCACGGCACGGCCGGAGAACGTCTTGGCGAGCGTCTCCAAGATGCGAATGTCCATCCAGTCCAGACCAAGCTCATCAATCTCAAAGAACTCGAGCGCCTGACGGCAGATATCAAGCTCAATAGGACCGTTGCCGCGCACCTGGGCGTAATCGCGCACGCGCTTGAGCAGACGGTTAGCCAAGCGCGGCGTGCCACGCGAGCGTGAGCCGATCTCGAGCGCGCTCGGATGGTCTATTGTCACGCCCAAAATGGTTGCCGAGCGCGTCACAATCTGGGCAAGCTCCTCGATCGTGTAGTAGTCCAAGCGATACGAAATACCAAAACGGTCGCGCAGCGGGCCGGTCAGCATACCCGAGCGGGTCGTTGCCGCCACCAGCGTAAACTTGGGGATATCCAGGCGAATCGAGCGCGCCGCCGGACCTTTGCCAATCACGATATCGAGCGCAAAGTCCTCCATCGCGGGATACAGGACTTCCTCGACCGAACGGTTGAGGCGGTGGATCTCGTCGATAAACAGCACGTCACCCGGCTGCAAGTTGGTAAGGATGGCCGCCAGGTCGCCGGTGCGTGCGATGGCCGGGCCACTCGTCGTCTTAATCTGAGCGCCCAGCTCGTTGGCGATAACGGTGGCCAGCGTGGTCTTGCCCAGACCCGGAGGGCCCGAGAAGATCACGTGGTCGAGCGTCTCGCCACGGCTCTGCGCCGCCTCGATCAGCACGCGAAGGCTCTGCTTGATATGCTCCTGACCGCAGTAGTCGTCCAGGCGCTGGGGACGCAGGGTACGGTCGACATCGAGGTCCTCGGGCGTTAGCTCCGAGCCCACCATGCGCTCACCGTGCGCCATGGATGCCGCCGGCGAGCTGCCGGGCGTCGCCCACAGGTCCTGAGAGTCATCGGCTTCCCACATCACGCATCCATTCCGAGTCGCTTAAGCGCCGCGCCGAGCAGATCCTCGACACGCATATCCTGCCCATCATACCCGCTCAGAGCGACATCGGCCTCCTGCGGGCTAAAGCCCATGGAAAGGAGTGCCGCGCGGGCATCATCGATGGCCGAGGGAGCGGCAGCGGGCACGGGCATCGTAACCTGTCCGGGAATCACGTCGACCGGCACAAAGCCCTTATCCTTGGCAAAGGTACTCTTGAGCTCCAGAATGAGGCGCTGAGCTGTCTTTTTACCCACACCGGGTACCTTGGCCATGCCCTTGTCGTCCTCGGCCATCACCAGCGAATACAGCTGCCCCACGGTATAGGTAGAGAGCACGGCGAGCGCCAAGCGCGGGCCAACGCCCGAGACGGACACGAGCCGGTCGAACATCGTGCGCTCATCCTTGGAGGCAAAACCAAAGAGCGTCATGGCGTCCTCACGCACCTGCATGCGCGTGTAGAGGCGGACCTCGCCGCCGGGCGTCGGCAACGTGGCCGCAGTGCTGCCCGAGATGCCGAGCTCAAAGCCCACGCCCGACACATCGACGACAGCAGAGCTCATCGTGGCCTCGACAAGCGTTCCGTGGAGCTGGGAGATCATCAGTATCCGGTTCCTCTCTGTTGATAGAACTCGCCGCCGGTAAGCGCGCGGGTGCGGCTGAGGTTAACGTGGCAGATGGCGCAGGCCAGGGCATCGGCAGCATGGTCGGGGTGCGGGTCGTGATCGAGCTGCGTAAGCGTACGCACCATGTAGGCGACCTGTCGCTTATCTGCGGCGCCGGTGCCCACAACAGCCTGCTTAATCTGCATGGGCGTGTATTCGCCAATCTCGAGCGCGCACTCCGAAAGCGCCACAAGCGCAGCGCCGCGGGCATGCGCCGTGGGGATGGCCGAACGAACGTTGGCGCCAAAGTAGATGCTCTCGATAGCAGCGGTATCGGGACGATAGCGTTCGACAACGCCCTTGAGGTCGCGGGCGATATGCGACAGGCGCACCGCGAGCGGACTTCCAGCACTGGTCTCGATGCAGCCATAGGCACGACAGCGAACCTCGCCACGTCGCTCCTCGATAATCCCCCACCCCGTATGGGCCAAACCAGGGTCGATACCCAAGATAACCAAGCTAACCTCCCCTCGTCACAAGCGCAGCGCAAGGCAAGGCCCCACGCACTATTCACGAACGTCTGTTCTAGAATAACACAACAGCGACCGTATCTGGCAAGCAAGGTCGAACCATAGGTTGAGCATAAGTCAGCGAGCGAGTCCCTGCCGTGGCAAGGTGCCGCGAAAGAGGAGCGCCGCGTACTTCTGTACGCAAGCGACGGTTTGAGCGGCAGATGGCCCGGCAGGGGCTCGCGTAGCGTCGACTCGTTACGCGGTTTGGCAAAACCGCGTAACCTTGGCCCCATCCCCAGTTTAGTTCTGCGAGAAAAAAGGAAACTGACGGGGATCCACCGGCGGATGTGGCATCGGCGTACCCTGGGGCCCGCCCTGCGGTCCGCCCTGGCCGCCCATCATCCTTTCGATGGCGTCCTGGACCTCGCCCTCGAACTTTTTCATTCCCTCGTGCAAACGACGCTGACCGTCCTCAGAGCGCAGCTCCTCCATCTGCTCGGGCGAAATACCCAACAGCTCACCCAACAGACCCATCATCTCACCGCGCATGCGATCGCCCGTATCGCTATCGGCAAAGCGGCGCACTTCGGCGCGCGCCAGTGAATCAACCGTCATGCGCTCCTTGCCGTTGAGCCCCAAATCGGACCACGCAAGCATGTACGGCCAAGCGCGCTCGGCAAACGAACGGGCCGAAACGATCGGCGCCGTCGGCAACATGCGACGGGCAGCCTCACCCTGTCGAACGAGCATCAGCAGCAGCGAGCAGGCCTCAGGCTTGCCAGCGGCCATCGGGATGTCGTCGAAAGATCGATTGCGGTCCACGTGCGCCTCGAGCGCGCCATCGACCTCACCCGGCTCAAGCCCGCCGAGCAGCTGTGCCGCGCGGTCGAGCATATCGACCGGACCGTCGAGCGTCGAGAGCGCCTGCGCCAGCACTCGCTCCATACAATCTTCCACCGCGTTGAGCGTCACGAGCTCTTGGGGCACCACGGCAGACGTGCGGTTGCGTACGCGCGCCACAAACTCAAGCGTCGACAGGTACACATCGCCAAAGGGCGCAAAGTCGCCCTGGTAGCCGCCGGACAGTGCGGGTGCCGCTAGCGCGTACTCGGTCTTGGAGAGCGGGCTCAACGCCATGGCGCCCAGCTCGAGCGCCGTATCCTCCAACATCAGGCCCAGCGCACGCGAGCGCAGACGCTCGGCATCGCCTGCCGACACGTCGCGATCGAGCACACGCGCCGCATCCGGTGCATCGCGCTCGACGGTGCGAATGTGCAGGCGCTCGGCAATCGCGCGGACGGCGGCACAGCGGGCAGCCTCGGCCTCTTCCTGAGCCGGCGTAAAGATACGGTTGCGCCCCAGCACAAGGCCAATCACATTACGCGGGCCCAGAGCGTCAACGGCAAGTGCCGCCAGCAGGGACGATGGCAAGTCACCCTCGAGTGCCACCACAGCACGCGACGCGCCGCGAGCGCGGGCATTGTCGCGCACGGCGAGCACCAGCGCCTGCCACAGCCACGCCTCGGAACGAAACTCGGGCAGTTCGTGATCTTCCAGGGCATCGAGCATCACGCCGCGCTGAATCTCCTGAACCAGCAGGCTCTCCTCAAAACACGGCGCCTGGGCCACCACGCGACCGCAGTCGTCGAGCACAAACGAACCGCCGGTATATACCGACTCGTCGTACGCACCGACCGGCGCCATGCAGGCAAACCACACGCTGCGCTTAGATGCGATCTTGCGGTAGGCACCGCTGCGAACGGCGGCGATGGCGGCAGTCTCGCGGTCGGTCATGTCAAACGCGTTGAATTGGAAATACGCAATGAGGTCAACACCGGTCGGCAACATCTCGAGTTCGCGGTCCAAGTCAAAAATCACGGCGATGCGCACGCCGTCCACGTCGAACACCGGCGGCGCCCAACGCGTGTCGTTGTTCTCGCCACGCTGCAGGGCAATGCTCGATCGCGCCGGCACCACATGACCGTCCTTGAGCATCATGTAGTCGAGCAGTGGCTGGCCCTCAAACGAAACCGCCGCGGGCACGATGCAGATCATATCGAGCTCTTGGATACGCTCGGCAACACCGGTCAGGCCTGTCAGCATGTCGTGCTCAAAGTCGGCAGTACCCATCAGGCCGCCGGGCAGAGCACCCATAAAGAGCGGTGCCGGGACGCACAGCACGCGCGCCCCGCGCTCGTGGGCCAGACGAGCCTGGTCCTCGATGCGACCGCAAATGCCCTCAATATCACCCAGGCGCATATCGATCTGTGCAAGCGCGAGCTTCATGGCCCAGCCCTTTCCGTCGTAAACCATCGAAACCGTAGTAAAAGCGCCGGCCGCATAATGCAGCCGGCGCTTGCATGTGCATATGCTAGCTATGATACCCCGAGCGGGGGCGCGCTCCTAGAACGTCGCGGACCACAGCCCATGCAGGTTGCAGTAGGCATAGACGGTACCGGTCTTGGAGCCGCCAGCGAAAAACGTCGCGGGCTTCATGCCGGGCTCAAGGTAATGGACCTCCAGGCGGCCCTCGGCCTCAAGCGCGATCCACTCGATGTAGTGCTCGGGCAGCATGGGGTGCTCCGTCGAGCCCACGCGCGCACGAATGACGTGGCCGTCGCGCTCGATCTCGACAACAGGCACGTGCTTCTCGTGCGCCGCATCCTCGGTGTTTGCCGTCAGCTCCGTGCAGCCGGCAGGGGTCGCAACGTCGTCGCCAAGAGCGGCAACGAGCTTGCCGTCGGAGTCTTTAAAGAATTTCGCCATGATGTTCTCCTTTGCTGATGTGCCAATGTTCTCGATAGTTCTTATGCCCAAAGAGCGCCGAACCATCCATGGCATTACAAATGAACACATAACGGGTGAGGCAAGCGGTCGGGCCAGGACGAACCGGCGACCTGGCCCAGCCCGGCAGCCCCATCCCGCGCGCAGCTAGCGACCGTCGCCGCCGAGCAGCGCCAGAACGTCCTCGCGCGTGAACAGCGCCGACGAAATGCCGTCACCGCCGAGCACGCTGTTGACCAGATCACGCTTGGACTCCTGCATCTGCATGATGCGTTCCTCGATCGTGTCCTTGGCGATGAGCTTGTACACGGTCACGGTGTGCTGCTGGCCAATGCGGTGGGCGCGGTCGGTCGCCTGGTCCTGCGCCGCCACGTTCCACCACGGGTCGTAGTGGATGACCACGTCGGCAGCCGTCAAATTAAGGCCCACGCCGCCCGCCTTGAGCGAAATCAAGAACACCGGCACCTCGCCCGCTTGGAACTGCGCAACCATCTTGGCACGGCTCTCTTTAGACGATGCGCCCGTAAGCTTAAGGAAGGCGATATCCTCCTTGACCAGGCGCTTGCCGATGATATCGAGCATGCCCGTAAACTGGCTGAACAGCAAGATGCGATGACCGCCGTCGAGCGCGCCGTGGACGAGCTCCATACACGTATCGAGCTTGGCGCTTCCCGCCTTGTAGTCCGCGTAATGCAGATGAGGATCACAGCAGATCTGGCGCAGCTTGGTGAGCTCGGCAAGTACCTTGAGCTTATCTTTTTTGAACTCCCCGGCCTCGCGGTGCTGCACTTGCTGGGCAATGCGGTCCTGGTTGGCCAGGTAGAGCTTGCGCTGCTCGCCGGTGAGCTGCGCCATCACCGTATCCTCGATCTTCTCGGGCAGGTCGGCCACCACGTCTTCCTTGACGCGGCGCAGCACAAACGGCGACACGAACGCCTGCAGGCGAGCGGCGCTGTCACCCTCGGCGTGCTCGACCGGGCTTTCGAAGCGCTTGGCAAACGACTCGCGCGTGCCGAGCAGGCCCGGCATCAAAAAGTCGAAGATGCTCCAGAGCTCGGACAGGCGGTTTTCGATGGGCGTGCCCGTCAAGGCAAAGCGCACGCCGGCAGGCAGACGCTTTGCGGCGCGAGCCACCTGCGTGAGCGGGTTTTTAATGTACTGGGCTTCGTCCAGCACCACGCGGGCAAAGTCCTGCTCGACGTACTCGTCGATATCGCGACGCATGAGGTCATACGACGTCACGACCACGTTATGCTCGGCGGCACCGGCAATTTGCAAGCGACGCTGGGCCTTAGCGCCCACAATGGCGCACACATCAATCGAGGGGGCAAAGCGCTCCAGCTCGGCGGTCCAGTTGTACACAAGCGACGCAGGGCACACCACAAGCGTGGGCTTAGCGTCCCCCGCCTCCACGCGCGCCAGGATATGCGCGATCATCTGGAGCGTTTTGCCCAGGCCCATGTCGTCGGCCAAGATGCCGCCAAGGCCCAGGTGTTCGAGCGAACCGAGCCACTGGTAGCCATCGACCTGGTAGCCACGCAGTGTGGCCTTGAGCGAAGCCGGCACCGTAAAGTCCATCTTGCCGAGCGTGTCCAGGCGCTCGACGGTGCGACGGAATGCAGCGTCGCGATCGGCTTCGAGCGCGGGCGTGCGCGCAAGCATGCTGTCGACGAACAGGGTACTCGACGCGGGAAGTGACACGCCGTCGAGCAGGTCGACAGCATCGACCCCCAGATCCTCGGCAAGGCCAAACGCGGCGCGCGCTCCCTCGTCCAGGCGAATGATGTCGCCCGACGTGAGACGAGCAAACGTCTGGTGACGCTTGTAGGAATCGAGGTAGATGGCAAGGTCTGCCGCCGAAAGGCCGCTCGCGCCCAGTTCGACGTCGAGCAGGTTACTCTTGACGGTGGCGCGCACCGAAAGCTTGGGCGCAGGGCGGACCGAGATCTGGCGCAGACGGTCGCTGAGCATGACCTCGCCCAGCTCGGACAGGGCAGACAGGCCCTCAGTCAGCAAGTGGAACAGGCTCTCGTCATCGCGTTCCTCAAACGCCAGGCCACCCTCGTAAAAGTCGAAATACAGAGCCGCCGTATCCATAACGCGAAACTCTGCCACCTCGTCGCGCGGCGGCACGCCCGGGCGCTGCTCTTCGAAGGGGCTGCCCGGAGCGCCCATGCTAAAGAGATCTGCCGACCAGTCGCCGTAGGTAACCGTAATTTTGCAGGTCACGAGCCCATCGTCGACGCCGATCGCCATGGCAAAGCTTGGCTCGGGCGCCACGGTATCGAGCACAGCGGGCGCGGTAAGGTCGGTGTAGTCGCGCAAGATAGGCAGCGCCATGCGGCAAAACTCACCCACCTGGTCGGCGGCGATATGGACCGGTGTGCGGCAGGGCAACAAGTGCGATAGGAACGGCGCGGCATGTTGGGCAAACGCCGTGTCGGTACGGCGCGCGCGGCGCGTATCGACCAGATAGGCGACGTCGCCCGAGGCAAAGCAGTACGTATCGGCCGGAAGGCGCAAGTCGTAGCTGCCCCCGGCTGCCGGCACAATCTTGGCAGCAATCAGCGGCGGGCGCTTAGCCGGGACTTCGTTCTCCCCTTCCGGCAACGGCTCGACTGTCACCTCGTAGGCGCGGTGCGTCGTCGTCCCCCGCGACCAAGCAGGTTCAAAGGACATGGTCCTGCCACGCAGCAGGTCCAACACGGACACGATGGAATACTCGGATACCGGCAGCTGACGCTCGGCGACAAAACCGCTGCGCGCAAAGTCGTATGATGCCGAGCGCGAGCTCGTAATATCGCCTAGGTAGGCGACCGTCATTGCAACAAAGTCGAGCAGCTTTGCCGACACATCATCGAAAGCCTCGGGCGCATGAAGGAACGTAAGCTTCTTGCCATAGGAGAACGTACCGCCGCGCGCATAGGCATCGGCCATGCCGTCGATATCCTTAACCACGTAGGACACCGAGCCGCAGCGGATGCGAAACTCAAGCGCCCAGCTAAAGCGATCGGCAAACAGCGGATTGTAGTACGGCACCAGCGAGGGCTCCAGCACCGCTTTGGGCGCATCGGGGTCAATGGCGCCGGCGAGCTTGCGGCGCATGGCCACGAGTTTATCCATGCGCGCGTCCGAAAGATCGGAAAGCGCTGCCACAAGGCTCGGGCTCGTGGGCACGGGCGCCGGGAAGGGAAAGTTGGGGTTGACCGCAGATGCGCTGGGCGCGGGGCGTGTGGGCTGCTTGGACTGTGCGGGCGACACCGTAAACGTGCGGACCGGCGTGCGCAAACCCTCGACGGGCTCGGCGCCGCTGGCATCCAGATACGCCAACGCCGTGGCGATGGCGTGCTTGCACATGCCGGAATAGCGGAAGGCGGCGGGGCAATCGCAGTCGTAGTCGACAACCTCGTGCTCGTCCATATCGAGCGCCACGTGCGTCTTATACAGGTCGCCGCGCGAACCACGCACCGTACCCTCGATATTCACGTTTTTGGAGAAGCGCGAGCCGGAGTCCTCAAACGACAGCACGGCGCCGTTGAGCATGAGCGAACGCCCCTTCATAAAGGTACTGCTGAGCGCCGCCTCCTTACGAAACGCCTGCACAAACGTCCCCTGCGCCATCGCTTCCTCCAATCTCACCCGGGGTAGCTAATTTGGGACGGGGCTATTTTAGCTACCCCCATATGTCGGTTGAGATGTGTTCCGACCCCGACTCATTCGCCGTCAGCCAAAGGGTAGCTAAAAAAGCCCCGTCCCAAATTAGCTACCCCGCCAACGGCGTCCTTAGATCACCGTCACTCTGCCTTGGTTACCCACGATGGCCTTGGCCTCGGCCAACAGCGGAATCGAGCGTGCGTTGACCTTAGCAGGTACCTCGGCACGCAGCACGCGCCCGTCCGCCTGCTCGATAAAGATCTCTACGCGGTCGCCGCCCGGGTTGGCGGTGAGCACCGTGGCAAGACGCGCCATATTGCTCTGGCTAAAGCGGCTGTTGGGCACCATGACCTCAAACACCTTGGGCTTGTTGTTCTCCTCGTTGAGCTCAAGCGGCACGATCTCCTGCGCGATGATCTGGTCGCCGCGGTCCGAGCGCTCCAGCTTGCCCTTAATGCGCACAAACGCATCGGACAGCTGCGCGCCGGTCTCGGGATCGACCTCACCGTACAGATACCCCTCGGCCTCCTTGAAGGTCTTGGGGAACACCACGACCGTGGCCTCGCCTTCCATGTCCTCGAGCTGCACGATGCCCATGGGGTCGCCGTTTTTGGTCACGCGCTTGGACACGCTCGAGACCATACCGGCCCACCACAGCGCCTTGCCCTCGGGAATTTCCTGGTTGATGGTGCCGCCCGTGGGGTTTTGCACCTCGTAGCCGGTGTCGATCTGCGAGAACGAGAAGTCGCGCGCTTTGCTGAGCGCATACTCAAACGGGCGCAGCGGGTGGTCCGAGACATAGATGCCCAGAACCTCCTTCTCCTGGCTCAGCTTAAGGTGGCGGTCCCATTCCTGGCCATCCGGATCGGGTACGCTCACCTCAAAGCCCGAGCCCTCAACGTCGCCAAACATGTCGAAGAACGACGTCTGGCCGCTCGCGCGATCCTTCTGGCGCTTTGCCGCGGCATCGATGATGTTCTCGGGGTTGTTCTTGTCCACAAAGTGCATCATCTGACGACGCGGATACCCCGTGGAGTCGAAGGCACCTGCCTTGATGAGCGATTCGATCACGCGACGGTTGGCCTGGCTCGAGTCCACGCGCTCGACAAAGTCATGCAGCGTCTTAAACGGACCGCCCGCCTCGCGCTCGGCGATAATCGCCTGCGCCACGCCGGTGCCCACGCCGCGGATGCCGGCCAGACCAAAGCGCACACCTTCCTTGGTAGCCGTGAACTCGGTACCGGACTCGTTGACATCTGGCGAAAGCACGGGGATGCCGTCGTGACGGCATGCCGAGACGTAGTGCACGATCTTGTCGGTCTTGCCCGTATAGGACGTCAGGACGGCCGCCATGTACTCGTGCGGATAGTGCGCCTTGAGCCACGCCGTCTGCATAACCAAGATGGCGTAGCCGGCGGAGTGCGACTTGTTGAAGGCGTAGGACGCGAACTCGAGAACATCGTCCCAAATCTTCTGGGCGACCTCGCGCGTGTAGTTGTTCTTGATGGCGCCGTTCATCCAGTGGTCGTAGGTGGTCTCGTCCGAGCCATCCTCCCAGTGGAGTACCGTCGACGTGAGCAGCTTGATCTTCTTCTTAGCCACGGGCTTACGGATACGCGAGTCCGATTCGCCCTTGGAGAAGCCGCACATCTCGACGGAGATGAGCATAACCTGCTCCTGGTAGACCATGGTGCCGTAGGTTTCGCCCAAGATGTCGTCCAGACGGTCGTCGTAGGAGACGGCCGGCTCCTTGCCGTTCATACGGTTGATGTAGGACGAAACCATGCCGGCGCCCAGCGGGCCCGGGCGGTATAGGGCGATCAATGCCACGACGTGCTTGTACTCGGTGGGCTTCATGTTCTTGATCGTGGCCGTCATGCCGGCGGACTCGACCTGGAAGACGCCGGCGGTGTGGCCGGAGCCCATGAGCTTAAAGATCTCGGGATCGTCAAAGGGAATCTCTTCCTCTTTGATGTCGATGCCGAAGTTCTTTTTGATGTTTGCCTTGGCCTTGGAGATAACCGTCAGCGTACGCAGGCCCAAGAAGTCCATCTTGAGCAGGCCCATGTCGGCAACGGTATGGCCCTCGTACTGGGTAATCTCAACGCCGCCCTTGGTGTCGAGCTTGGTGGGCACGTGCTCGTTGACGGGGTCGCGGCAGATCAGAACGGCGCACGCATGCACGCCCTCGCCACGGGTGAGGCCCTCGATCGAGAGCGCCGTGTCGATGATGCGGCGGGCGTCGTCGTCCTTTTTATAGGCCTCGGCAAAGTCGGGGTTAAACAGATCCTCTTTGCCGGGTTGTTTTTCGAGCACCTGCTTGAGCTTGACCTTGGGGTCGCTCGAGACCATCTTGGACAGGCGCTGGCCCATGTAGACCGGGTAGTCCAGGACGCGCGCGGCGTCGTTGATGGCCTGCTTGGCCTTAATGGTCGAGTAGGTGATGACGTGGGTGACCTTCTCGGGACCGTAGAGCTGGCGAACGTGCTCCACGACCTCGAGACGCCGCTCATCGTCGAAGTCCATATCGATATCGGGCATCTCGGTACGCTGCGGGGACAGGAACCTCTCGAACATCAGACCGTTCTCGAGCGGGTCGAACGCGGTGATGTTCATGGCGTAGGCGACGATAGCGCCGGCGGCCGAGCCACGGCCGGGGCCGACGCCGATGCCGTTGTCCTTGGCCCATTGCACGTACTCGGCGACGATCAAAAAGTAGGCGGCAAAGCCCTTGTCGCAAATGACCTTGTATTCGTACTCAAAGCGCTCTTTGATGTTGACGCCACCGATCTCGCGCGTGGCCCAGTCGTCACCGTAGTGCTGGCGCAGGCCTTTCTCGCACTCGCGGCGGAACTGGCTCTCGTGCGTCTCGCCGGGATCGAGCAGCGGAAAGCGCGGCAGGATGATGGAGTCCCAGTCCAGCTCAACGTAGCACTTGTCGGCGATCTCGAGCGTGTTGTCGCAGGCCTCGGGGCAATACGGGAACATCGCCCGCATCTCCTCCTCGGTCTTCATGTAAAACTCCGAGCCGGTCATGCGCATGCGGTTGGGGTCGTCGACCTTGGCGTTCATGCCGATGCACATGATGACGTCCTGCACGGGCGCGTCCTCGCGGCGCAGGTAGTGGAAGTCGTTGGTGGCGATGACCTTGACGCCCACCTGTTTGGCGATATCAATGAGCGTGCGGTCCATCTGCTCGTCGGTCAGGCCGTTATCGGTGGTGATGCCGTGTTCCTGGATCTCGATGTAGAAGTCGCCGGGGTCAAAGGTATCGCGGAAGGTCTCGGCCCACTTGATGGCGCCCTCCATGTCACCCCGGTCGATGTATTTGGGGATGATGCCCGCGATGCAGGCGCTGGTGCAGATCATGCCCTTGGCGTGGCGGCGCAGGTTGTCGAGCGTCACGCGCGGCTTGTAGTAAAAGCCCTGCACGGCGGCCTCGGAGACCGTTTGCATCAGGTTGACGTAGCCCTCCTGGTCCTTGGCCAGAAGGATCATGTGGTAGAGCTCGGGTTTGTGGTCGCGGGCGAGCGTCTCGTCCGGCGTAAAGTAGACCTCGCAGCCAAAGATGGGCTTGATGACCAGAGGCGGCTTGAGCTCGTCGATATTGCCCTTCTCGTCCCACATGGCCATGTCCTTCACATACTGGGCATGCTCGCGCGGGTTTGCCTCGGGATCGGGCTCCACCAGCTCGTCGCGGCGGTCCTTTTCCAAGAAGGCCTTGTCGTGGCTCCACGTTTTGTACTCGGGCGTATTGTGGTTGACGGCGTCGCAGGCCAGCGCCAGATCGGGCACGCCATACATGTAGCCGTGGTCGGTAATGGCCACGGCGGGCATGCCCAGCTCTACGGCACGGTTGACCATATCCTGGATACGGGTTGCGCCGTCGAGCATGGAGAAAACAGTGTGGTTGTGCAGATGGACGAATGCCATGTGATGAGCTCCGATGCGGGTTCGTGTTCTGACTGAACGATTTTACCCCACGGCACGGACAGCGCCCGAACCTAGCCAAACCCACACGGGTAGCTAATTTGGGACGGGGCTTTTTTAGCTACCCTTTGACTGACGGCGAACGAGTCGGGGTCGGAATACATCTCAACCGATGTATGGGGGTAGCTAAAAGAGCCCCGTCCCAAATTAGCTACCCCTGAGCTGCAGTGGAGTCGAAAAGGATTCCACCGCACGTTATTGAGGGCTAGAAGTTGTAGGTGACCACCTGGGGCTCGGCGAGCTCGACTAAGACAGCTGGGGCCGTCTGCTCCACGCGGACGAACTTGACGGTCACCGTCTTAAAGCCCGCCTTATGCAGAACATCCGAATAGACGCGCGCCTGCAGGGCGTGCTTCTCGAGCAGCTGGTCGGGTGTCTCATCCGGCGTGCCACCCGTCTTGTAATCGATAACCAGTGCGCGTGACGGATCGGCCGGGTCGGTCGCCAGCGCATCGATGGCGCCCTCGGCATATGCACCGTAGCGGGCAATGTCCTTGTCCTCGCAGCCCAGCGAGAAGAACGGCACTTCGGCACGGACGCACGGCCAGGCAAGAAGCTCGGCACGGACCGACGACCTGAGCCAGCGATTCAGGGCAACGTCAAAACGCTCGCGCTGCTCCGGCGTCAGGCACCACAGGCGCGTCAGCGCATCGGCACGCTCAGCGGGCAGCGCATCGGCACCCATCTCGATGAGCCACTGGCAGGCGGCATGGAACGCCGAGCCCAGCGCCATGGGGTTGCCGGCGGGCTCGACAGCAGCCACGTCTGCATCGGCTATCTCCGAGCCATCCGACTCGGCATCGTCGCCCGCCTCATCCATGGGAACACGCGCCTCGGCGGCACGGTCTTCCGTCTCGGCATGGAGCGCCGCGGCGATCGACGAATAGCTGTACGAATCACGCGCCGGGAACGGACACGTGCCCATGCGCACGCCCGCCGCCTGGGGATATACGAGTTCAAACGAATCGGGCATGGGGTCGGCAGGACCGGGCACGGTTGAGTGCGCAGCATTATCGGCGACATCGGTATCGCCACGAACGAGCCTGCCCTCGGCATCCAGCGAAGCGTTGGCCTCAAACGCCTGCTCGCCAAAGGTAAAGTCCGAAAGCGAAATGAGCTCGTAGTCGCCCGGCTGGGAGTTGTCGAATACCAGGCGGTCGGCATCGAGCTGCGGCATGTCCAGAGCGTCGGTCGGCAAAATGCGGCGCAGCACGTCGTAGGTCAGATCGGTCTCGACATCGAAGGTCGGCACCGTCACCTTGCCACGGCTCACGCCGGCATCCATCGCCAAGATCACCAGCTCGCGCGCACGGGTCATGGCAACGTAGAGCAAACGGGCCCGCTCCTCGAGCGAAAGCTGCAGGTCGTCGTTGCGCAGGCGGGCAAATGCCTCGGCGGGAGAACCCGTCGCACAGACGTCCTCCATGAGCTCCGGCGGTAGCCACAGCGACGTGCCCTTGCCCTTAAACGCATGCTCAAACTGCTTTTTGACGTCATCGCCCTTTACGAACGTACCGTCCGAGAGTTTAACGCCGTCGAAGCGTGCCGGCAGCGCCACGACCTGCGCTCCGCCCTCGACGCGACCCATCTGTGCCGAACCCGAGGACTTACGCACGCCAAAGCACTCGGCGACCGCCACGACCGGATATTCCAGACCCTTGGAGGCATGAACCGTCATGATGCGCACCGCGCCGTCGCCCTCCTCGTTGAGGGCGCCCGGGGCCTCCTTGCCCGCCAGGAAGCGATCGAAGGCAAGCGCAATGGAGCGCGGCGAGTTACCGAACTCGGCCTCCGCCTCGGCCACGGCATCGAGCGCCTTGAGCACGTTGGCGGCGATGGCCTTGCCCTCGGGTCCGCGCTGCGCCAGGCGCACGAACCAGCCGGAAGCATTGACCGCGTCGCGCGCGATGGCGGCGAACGAATCACGCCCCACGCGACGCAGTGCGTAGCGCAGCACCTCGCGGGCACGCGTCACGAGCGGCAAGCCCTGCAAGCCCGGCACATCGGAATCGCTCATGATGCCCGCATCGATGTTGCGGCGCGACGTCTCGCCCGTCTGATCGTCGAGTTTGGTCGCCAGCGCCAGGAACTCCTGGGCGCCGAGTGCAAACATCGGCGAGGCCAGCAGTGGCATAAGACCCTGCGCCGTATCGGCCGGATTGGCGAGGGCACAAACCAGGGCGCGCACCGTCTGCACCTCGGCAGCTTGGGCAAAGACCGAGCCGCCCGCGATGACGCAGTCGAGCCCCTGGTCACGGAAGGCCTGTGCGTAGACGTCTGCGTTGGTCATGCGGCCCAGCAGCAGCACCATGCCGCCCTGGGGCTGGCCGGCATCGGCAAGCGCGCGGAATCGCTCCGCGATCGCGCGGGCCTTGGCCTGTGTGCGCTCCTGCGTACTGCCGCCGGCAACAAAGAGGGCCTGGCGGCGCGAGGCATCCGCCACCAGCGTGTCCTTGCGGCCGTCGCTCGCCTCAAGATCCAAAAAGCCCTGCATCAGGCCGCCGTCATCGCCGTCGAAGACGCGGGCCACATAGCGCAGCACCTCGTCGTGGCTGCGGAAGTTGCGCACGAGCTTGACGAGCTCGCCGGCGGGGGCATCGGACGTGGCAACCGTCTCCGACGCCGCCGTCGATTCCACCTTGCGCTCCTGGCGACGGAACACCTCGACCTCGGCGCCGCGGAAGCGATAGATCGACTGCTGCGCATCGCCCACGGTGCACAGCGCGCGCTCCCCCGCACCCGTCAGGTAACGGATCAGGTCGACCTGCATCTGGTCGGTATCCTGAAACTCGTCGATCATGACCATCTTAAAGCGGCCCTCGTACGCAGCACGAATGGCAGGGTAATCGCGCAGGGCCTCGTAGGCCATGCGCAGCAGGTCGTTATTATCGAGGGCGGACTGGGCAGCCTTCAGTGCGCGATACTCGGCCTCTACAGAGCGGGCCAAGCCCACCAGCGCATCGAGCGCGGGGCCACCGCAGGCAAGCACGATATTGATAAATGCATCGGCGGCCTCGGCCTTGAGCAGCTCGACCTGCTCCTTGGGGAACGCCTTGCTCGCGCGCGGCATGGTGCACGACATCATGAGTCGCGCCGCATCGACCATGGTCTTGCCGCTCGCCTCGAACGCGTCGATGGCGTCGAGCGCCGTCTGCGCCTTCTCGGTCGCGGCCTTGCTTGCGCCCAGCGCCGCGCGATAGGCATAGGCGAGCGCCGAGGTATCGGCCTGGCCACGCGCCACGCACACGTCGTCCATGCCGCCCGGCAGCTGGCTCGAGAGCTCCAGCATCTCGCGCACCAGACCCTTGATGGTCGTGCCGGCACCAAAGGGGCCGCCCTCGCCCGCCATGGGATACCAGGCGTAGAGGGCCTTGAGCGATGCCGCGAGCTCGGGGGCGGCATCGGGTGCCGTCGCGCGGGCCAGCACATGCTCAACAGCCTGGTCCATGAGCTCGTCGGTATCGGTGAGCACCGTGAACTCGGGGTCGATGCCCAACTCAAGCGCGTGTGCGCGCAGGATACGCGAGCACATGCCGTGAATGGTCGAGATCCACGCGTCGTCGACGGTCAGCGCTTCCTCGTCCATGCCCTCGTCGATAAGCGCACGGCGCACGCGATCGCGAATCTCGGCCGCGGCATCCTTGGTAAAGGTAATGGCGAGCACCTGGTCCAGATGCTCGACGAACGGACCGGATTCGGGCGAGAGCGCGTAGACGATGCGGCGCGTGAGGGTAAAGGTCTTGCCCGAACCGGCGCCCGCCGAGACAAACAGCGGACGGTCGAGCGTCTTGACGATCTGCAGCTGTTGCGGCATCAAGGTCGAAAGATCCATGGTCTACACGTCCCTCCTTACAAACGTTCCTTCGTGGTTATACGAGCAGCGGGCATGCGCGGCCTGCGTCGACGCCGGGTCGACAGCAGTGACGTTGCCCGCCTCGAGTTCGCGCAAGCGCTCGGCGATGCCGGCCTCCACGCGATCGAGCAGGGCGTCGAAGTCCATGCTGCCACCCTCGCCGGGGAAACCTTTCTTAAGGCCCGGGATGCGACCGTCGCCACGCTCTTCCTCGAGCAGCTCGGCGCTCGCGGCACCGCGCAACGCCGGCTTGCCGCCCTTGGTCGAAAAATAGAGCGCCGCACGGGTATCCAAATCCAGCGCCCGGCGCATGGCCTGGGCGTAGATGAGCGTTTGGGTATGTGGCGGCAACCAGCGCGGATCGTCGATGGGCGCCGTGCCCGATTCCTCGTCGCGCACCGTGGGGTCGGCGAGCTTAAACTCCTCAACGCCCGTGCGATGCTTGTAGTCAATCACCACAGCGCGATTCTCGGCATCCACATCCACACGGTCGATGCGCCCGCCGAGCGGCCAGCCGGCATACTCGACCTGGAGCTCGTTGAACGCAAACTCCAGGTAGCGCGGAGCGAAGGGGGCAAGCGCCTCAGACTCGTAGGCAAGCACGCCCTCCAGCTGCGGCAAGATCTCGGCCACCTGACGCTCCTCCACCGGCGAGAGCGGCACCAGCGGGCCCTCGTTGCCACGCTTGCCGGCGTGCTCGGCCAAGGTCTCGGCAAAGACCTCGTGCAGCAGCTCCTGCGCACGCGGCAGGTTTTCGGGCGTCACACGCTCCATGCCCTCTTGGGGCAAACGGGCATGCAGATGTTCCAGCACGTCGTGGACAAAGTTGCCCTTCTCCATGTTGCCAAAACCCGCGTCGATAGACTGGGGCTTAACGCGATACGAGACGAACCAGCACAGCGGGCAGGTGGAATAGGCCTCGATCTGCGAGGCAGACGTCAGACGCGGTACAAGCGGCGCGTCCTCGCCCTCACCGTCCCGATGGCGCAAGACCAGATATGGCACGGCCGCCTCGCTCAAATGCTGAGGAGCCTCGCATGCCACGCGCTCGCGCTTGAGGCCCTTGCCGGCTGCAGGGTCAAAATCACCTACGATATCGCCCTCGCCCACGCATGTCACCTGAGCGGCACCGGTGGCCTCGGCATGCGCCCGCAACTCGGTCCACACGGCAGCCGGATAGCACTCGCGCGCCTGGCGATCGTGCGTCACGCGCGCAAGCGCAACCGGGCCACGTGCCGCCCGCATCGCGTGGCCAAAGCGCACGCGCAACAAGGCCGCAGGCTCAAGCGTCACGCCCTCGCGACCAAGGCTCGCAGCCAACGTGGCCAGCGGTCCTTCCTCGTGTGAGAGCGGATAGCTGTCCAGATCGACATCGGCAAACAGCACGGCATCGTAGCTGCCGGGGCGCAGAGCCGCCGCATCGGCAAGCGAGGCAAAGCGAACCTGGGCACGTGGCGCACCGTCAACCTCGTAGGTCTCGTAATCGTAGGCGGTGCTACGCTTGTCCACCTTGGTGCGAATGCCATCGAGCACGGGCACGGTCGCGGCCTGCGACACGTCGAGCGCGCGGGCGTCATTCATAAGGATGTCGATGGCGTGGCGCAGCAGGGCCGTCTCCGCTTGGCGACGAGCTTGGCCATCCAGGCTACCCAGCGAGCGATCGGGCAACGCCTCGGCAACGGCAAGCATGGCCTTGAGCGCCGTCACGGGCTTGTCGCGCCACAGTGCCTGGAACACGTCCGAGACCACACACGGTACGTTCTTAAACCAGTTTTCGTCGCTCGCCGCCTTGCGTGCGCCCCTCACCTGGCCTTGCACGCTCTGCAGCAGGCTCTTAACGCCCGCGGTAGTCTTGCTACGCGAGAGACGCATATTCTTATCGAAGATACGGGCATTGGCGGCATCAGCGCCCGAAAGCGGACTGTAGATCCAGTCGGTAAGCTCCGGCGCGGGCCACCACTCGGTCTTTGACGCCACACCCTCATCGGCCGCCTTCATGCGCTCGATCAAGCTGGCAAGCGCCGCAAACTGCCTGCCCGCAATGGATTGGGAAAACGCCGTGAATTCAGTTGTCTCGGCAGCGATATGACGAGCCGCCAGACGAGAGGCGAGCTCACCGAACAGCTGGGGTGCCCGGGCAGAAACAACGAGCACGCGTACGGGGTCGGCGGAGGGGTCGGCGGTATCGTCGGCCCCGAAACCCTGGCGCGCTTTTACCAGATCATCAATTGCGTCCGCATAAGCATGAGCACGGGCGTGGGGGCCCGCGACCTCAATAAAGGCAGGCTGAGCGGTAGCTCCACAAGCGGCATCAGACGCGACGGCGTCCTCCCCCAGCGGCGCGATCTCAAACAGCACACCGCTGGCATCAAATGCCGCGGCAAGTTCCTCGCGCATCGCCGCCTGCTCGCGAGCAAGCAGCACGACGACCTCTCCCCCACTGTTCGCCACAGCAGACAGCAGCTCGAGCAGACCGTGCGTAAACGACGTGACGCCGCGTACACAGACGGCACGGGCGCACACCGGCAGATTATCGGCCAGAGTGCTGGCCATAATGTCAGCCGCCTCGCAGGGCTCGACCATATCTCGACGGTCCAAACCGCCCGCGTAGGCACGCAAAAGCTCGAACACACGAGCCTCGGCATCGCTTTTTGGCTCAGGCCGGCAATTGTTGCCACGGCATCGCTCGGCAGCTGTCCCCGCCACACCTGGCAGCACATCGCGGGCCATGCGCGCAAGCATGCGCACCGTGCCCTGGCTGCGCGAAAGCGGCTGCAGGTCGACATCATCGAGACGCGTGACCATGTCCGAAAACAGCATCTGGCGCTGCAGGTTGTCGACGAAACCGCGCCCGTCGCCCAAAAGCTCCCAAAGCGAGCGAAGCCACGACGCGGGCGTCTTGTAATCGATGCCCAGCGAAACGCCGGCTTCCGCCGCATCATGACGGCACAGGTCGAGCTCGGCAAACGTTGGCGCCAGCAGCACGGCACGCCCGTGGCGGGCAATAAGGTCGGCAAGCAGCGCCGACTCGGCATCGCTCAAATCCGTGCCGGCATTAGTGGTATAGATTCGAACAGGCATGGTCCTCCACTCAAACTGTTCGCAATAATCAATGCATCCATCCTACCCGCCCAAGCGGACACATTGCCACCGCAGCTTCATCTTTTGGCGCTTTGGAGACAAGTCGCTTTGCACCGCATTGGTGCCAAGGGGGCAGACTCGTCCGTTGGTGCAAGCGAACCTGGCCCCTTTGCACCAATTATTCGGCATATAAAAACCGCCCCCGAAGGAGCGGTTTTTCACAATTCGTTTTGCCGCGGCCTATTCGCCATCCTCCAGCTTAATGAGGATCTTGCGGTAGCCACCGTACTCGCCGTTGAGCGCCTTGGATACACGGCTCACCGTGGTGGACGAAGCGCCGGTACGGACCTGAACCTCGACATAGGGCTCGCCCTCGTCCAGGTAGCGCGCGACCTGCAGACGCTGCGATAGATCGCAAATCTCGCGCGGTGTGCAGATATCGGTCAAAAACGCTTGGATATCTTTCTCGTCGTCCAAAAGACTAAATGCGTGGACTAGCTGCTTGACATCAGGCTTGTCAAACATGTTCTCGATATTCATCGATCACCGCCAAACCCGCCAAAAGGCATCGAAGTTGATACTGGCACCGGGCATCGTTCGCCCATTCTATGCAATAGGGCAACGCATGTGACTTTTGCCCGTAGCAGTTTAGCACACCACCAAACTAAAGTGACAAGACTCTCTGTCAGCGGCGCGTTTTTTAGGACGAACGCCGTTTTGAAACCGAATGCGCACGCAAGCTCCACGAATATCTGAGACAATGGGCGCCCAACGCAGAGGCGCACGCCAAGGCAACCATCCGATTCGCCGCGGCAAACGAGCTTACGCGCCACCAACACGTCACGCGCACCGGAAAGGAACCCACCATGCGCTTCTTGCTCAACTGGCTTTTGACCTCAATCGCTATCGCGATCGCCACGTTCCTCGTCCCCGGCATTCAGCCCTTCGGCATGGCCGACGCCTGGGTCTGCTTTGCCTTTGTGGGACTGTTCCTCAACGTCGTCGACTCGCTCGTCAAGCCGCTCCTGACGGTCATCTCGCTGCCGCTCACCATTATCACGCTGGGTATTTTTCAGCTTGTAGTCAACAGCTTTATGCTCGAGCTTGCCAGCTACCTATCGGTAAATCTGCTGGGCGCGGGCATCTCCATTGCCGGCTTTGGGTCGGCCTTTATGGGTAGCATTTTGGTGTCCATCACTCGAAGCATCTTCGACAGCATCGCCAGGAACTAAAGCAACCGGATACGGACCGCCACGACACGCCAAAACGAAGGCCGTCCATCGCAACGATGGACGGCCTTCGCCTTTGTCAAGCCTCAGAGGACAAAAGAATCTACCATTTCTACCCCGTCCCCAAATGGCTGGTGGGGCTAGATGACGTAGTCGTAGCCCCCGTTGGGGGCGACGAGCGCATCGAGCGTCACACCGTCGAGGTAGTCGTTGATGAGCTTGTCCAGGTTCTTCCACACGTCGAGCGTGGGGCACTCGTCAGATCGCGAGCAGCCCTTGCAGTCGCCATCCAGGCAGGCGACCGGCGCCAGGCTGCCCTCGGTCAGGCGCAAGATCTCTCCCACCGTGTACTGCTCGGGCGGGCGCGTGAGCACGTAGCCGCCGCCCTTGCCGCGCATGCCCGAAAGCATGTTGGCGCGCACGAGCGTAGCCAAGATGTTCTCGAGATATTTCTCGGAAATCCCCTGTCGCGCCGCGATCTCTTTGAGCGGGATGCGACCGGCCGCCTGGTGCTCGGCCAGGTCGACCATAACGCGCAGGGCGTACCTGCCCTTAGTAGAAACCAACATATATAGTGCTGCCTTTCGGTCTTTTAATCCGTTGAAATTCTAGCCGAAAAATTGGCTTTGAAAATACCCATTCCAGTCAAGGTGGTTAATCAGCTCGTAATAATCTCCTATTTCCTATTGCATTACTAGGCTTTAGTGTCTACTATGCTTGCCAACAGCTAAACAAACAACCTATAAGGTTTATGGGTTTAGCTACTAGGCCACCGTAAAACCACACGGTATCCAGTCATTTGAACACTTGGAGGTTCACCATGAGCAAGGTTTATACGTCCATCGATCAGCTTATCGGCCACACCCCGCTTTTGGAGCTCACTCACTTTGAGGCCGATGAGGACCTTAAGGCCCGCGTGCTCGTCAAATTGGAATACTTCAACCCCGCCGGGTCCGTCAAAGACCGCGTCGCCAAGAACATGATTGACGAGGCCGAGAAGGCCGGCAAGCTCGTGCGCGGCGGCGACTATACCATCATCGAGCCCACGAGCGGCAACACCGGCGTTGGCATCGCCTCGGTGGCGGCGGCTCGCGGCTACAAGGTGATCATCACCATGCCCGAAACCATGTCCGTCGAGCGCCGCAAGCTTATGCAGGCATACGGCGCACAGCTCGTGCTCACCGACGGCTCCAAGGGCATGAAGGGCGCCATCGCCAGGGCCGAGGAGCTGCAGAAGGAGACCCCCAACAGCATCATCGCCGGCCAGTTTGTGAACCCCGCCAACCCCGCCATCCATAAGGCCACGACCGGCCCAGAGATCTGGGACGACACCGACGGCAAGGTCGACATCTTCGTCGCCGGCGTTGGCACCGGCGGCACCGTGACCGGTGTGGGCGAGTTCCTCAAGGAGCAGAACCCCGAGATTCAGGTTGTCGCCGTCGAGCCCGCCACCTCCCCGGTACTCTCCAAGGGCCAGGCCGGTCCGCACAAGATCCAGGGCATCGGTGCCGGCTTTGTGCCCGACGTCCTCGACACCCAGGTCTATGACGAGATCATCCCCGTCGAGAACGACGACGCCTTTGCCACCGGCCGCGCCGTGGGCCACAAGGAGGGCGTGCTCGTGGGCATTTCGTCCGGTGCCGCCGTGTGGGCCGCGCTGCAGCTAGCCAAGCGCCCCGAGAACGAGGGCAAGACCATCGTGGCACTGCTCGCCGATACCGGTGAGCGCTACCTGTCCACGGCACTGTTCCAGGACTAGAGCCTTTTTTCCCATAGGTTGAGCTCAGGGACGAACCTGCCTCCTCTCTCTCCCGGCGGTCTGAGCCCATCCCGTCAGGGTGTCCCACGAGACGTCCGAACTTGCTACAATGTCTGCGGCGCGGAACCAGCCTCCCGCGCCGCTTTTCTTTTTTGGCCACATGCCACCAAGGAGAACCTCCCCATGCACAACAAGCGCGTGCTCGTCGCCATGAGCGGCGGCGTCGATTCCAGCGTGACTGCCTATCTGCTCAAGTGCCAAGGCTACGAATGCGTCGGTGCCACTATGCGCCTCACCTGCCCTGCGCCCGATCCCGTCACGGGCATGAGCAAGGTCGACCGCGACATCGCCGATGCAAAGGCCGTCGCCGATCGCCTGGGGATACCTCACCATGTGCTCGACCTGCAGCAGGCCTTCGACCGCAACGTTATCGAGCGCTTCGTGACCGCCTACCAGGAGGGGCTGACGCCCAACCCGTGCATCATCTGCAACCGCCATATTAAGTTTGGCGCGCTGCTCGACGCGGCGCTCGATATGGGCTGCGACTACATTGCCACGGGTCACTACGCCAAAACGAGCCAAGCGCCCGATGGCACCTGGCAGCTGCACCGCGGCGAAGACTCCAAGAAGGACCAGAGTTACTTTTTGTATTCGCTCACGCAAGAGCGCCTGGCACGCACAATCTTTCCGCTGGCAGGGTTGGACAAAGAGCGCGACGTGCGCCGCATTGCCGCCGAGCAGGGCTTCATCAACGCCAAGAAGGCCGAGAGCGAGGATATCTGTTTTATCGCGGACGGCGACTACGCGGGCTATATCGAGCGCCGCTGTGGGCATGCCGCCGAGCCGGGCGATATTGTATGGCGCGACGGCAGCGTGGTCGGACGCCACAACGGCGCACTGCGCTATACCGTCGGCCAGCGCAAGGGCTTGGGCGTCGCGATGGCGCGCCCCGTGTATGTAACGGGCGTCGATGCCGCCAACAACATTGTGCATCTGGGCGAGGCTGAGGACCTGACGGCGACAGCACTCACGGCCAACGACTGGATCTGGAGCGCCCCTGCCGACCGCATGGAGGCAGAGCTCACGTCCGGCGACATTCGCGTGGGCACCAAGTACCGCTACCGTCAAAAGGACCAGGCAGCGACCCTTACACGTGGCGCCGACGGACAGATGCTTCTGACCTTTGACGAGCCGCAGCGCGCCGTCGCCCCCGGACAGGCCGTCGTTATCTATCGCGGCGACGTCGTCCTGGGCGGCGGCACGGTAACTGCCGCCATCAGGTAGCTGCAGGATTATCGCCGCACGTGTCGAAGCACTTCAACAGCAGCATTCACCTCGATAACGCGACGCTCGAGGCCGCGGCAAATGGACTCGAGCCGGCCCTCCGCTGTGGCCCATTCGCTCTGCGAAAGAATCTCGATCGCCTCATCAACAAATCCGTTGAGCCGCGATGAATCGAACCAATCGAGTGAGTCCGCAAGCGCCAGCTGGACGGAAGGGTCGGGCCCAAACGGCTTAGCAGAAAACCCAAACTCCCCAGCTGCGAGCACGGCAGTTGGTACGTTGTACCACAGGCAGTTGCCGCTATCGAACAGCGGAGCAGGCCTTATCTCCAGGGTGTCGACATTGCGGATGATGCCGAAGTTTCGCCAATGGCGATCGCTGTTGGCCAAAAGGGCATCGCAGACAATCATCTGCGACATAGACCTTCTCACGGCAGCCTCGTCTGCTCCATGTTTACCAAGGAAGCGGCAGTACCGGTCGTATGTCGAGTTTCCCCGCTGGCTACCAAGTGCGCCCTTAACGTAAACAGCCGGAACGTATTCCTCGCGGCCGTCAAGAAAGTCGTCGCACAGACACACAGGGCCATCGAACATTCGCTCAACCGTATAAGGAACAAACTCGCCCTCCGACAGCAAGCGACGATGTAGAGCCGTTGCAACCGCCTCGTTAAAGGGACGCTGATCGTCCATGCCGCACCCCTTGACCAGAACGCGAACAGCGTTGCGAATCATCCACGATTTAGGGAGCTCGCCCTCGGACGTGTTATCCGGATTTTTAAGACCGATGCCCTCCAGCCAACCCGAACGTCCCTCGGGCGCCGATCGCTCAAAATCATTCTCGAAGTAATTGAGGTTTCGCCATTTGAGCCCGTCGCATTCTGCCGGCCGCAGCCAATAGCAATCCGAAAGCGAGAGGCCCAGGCACTGAACCGGGACCTCGATGCCACTGGCAATTCCCAGTTCGCGATAGCGCGAGACGAGTCCGGGGCGAACATCGGGCACCGACCGATGGCTCCACCACACGTTGAGCTCCCGTTTATTCACCGTAGGAGAAGAGCTCGAGCACGTGCCAAACGGCATTCGTTGTGCATCGAGGACCTCCGCGATTTCGAAGGGAAATTCGCGCGACGGATCAAATGAGACATGCGCGACCTCATGGTCGGCCGACATCAGCGTAAACTTGCGCCCCACATCGGCCGCAGGACGGCGTCCACGTTTGCGGACCTTTTGATAAGCGACCGCGGAATTGTACTCGACCATCTTCCGTCCGCCCACAATATCGCACGCGAGCGTTCCCGATGCGGCAAGTTGAGATATGCGGGCTTTCGTAACGCCCAGCAGGCGGGCAGCATCACCCATAGACAAGTACTCAGACGTATCCATACACCGCATCACCTCGTTAAGTAATTTACACGTTTAGTTAATAGATTAGATACATCATAATACTAAACGACCTAAAGCGAAAAAAAGCCCGAGAAATCGGGCTTTAGCGATTGGTCAGCCGAGTCGCAAGCTGCTCCCCTAGCGCTGAACGTAGGCGCGAACCAGCTCGTAGGTATTGCGCACGCCGTCGATGTGGCTGCGCTCGTAGTTGTGGCTCGCGTACACGCCAGGGCCGATCAGGCCGTGACGGATGTCGTAGCCGGCAGAAAGCGTGGCCTCGACGTCCGAGCCGTAATGCGGGTACACGTCGATGGCGTAATCGAGCTCCAGCTCGCGCGCGATATTGGACAGCGTGGTCACCAGATCGTAGTTGTAGGGGCCGCCCGAATCCTTGGCGCAAATCGACACCATGCGCTCGGTGCAGCCCAGATCGTCACCCACGCAACCCATGTCAACGCTGATCATCTCGCGCGTGTCGGCCGGCACGAAAGCGCCACCGTGGCCGACCTCCTCGTACACCGTAAAGAGCAGTGAAACCTTGCGCGAAAGCGTCACCTCGCCAGCGGCGACGGCACGCGCCAAGCCCAGCAAAATGGAGGCCGACAGCTTGTCGTCCAAGAAGCGGCTCTTAATGTAGCCGCTCTCCGTCACCGTGGTACGCGGGTCCATAGCGATGATGTCGCCCGTCTGAATGCCCAGCTCAAGCACGTCATCCTTGCTGTCGACATTCTCATCGAGCAGGATTTCCATGTTCTTCTCGATGGTCTTGACCGGCTCGTCGGCCACGTGCGCCGAAGGCTCGGTATTGAGGACCACACCCGTGTACACATTGCCATCGCGCGTGTAGACGGTGCAGTTCTCGCCATCGGCCGTAGACCACTGATGCCCGCCGAGCGTCGTGGGACGCAGGCGACCATTGTCCTTAATGGAGCGCACCATGGCGCCCAGGGTATCGACATGGCTCGCCAACACAAGCGGCTCGCCCTCGCCGCCAAGCTCAACCAGCACGTTGCCCTTATTGGAACGCTCGGGGCCAAAGCCCATATCGCGCAACGTTTCCATTAGATAATCAGTCGCCGCACGGGTATAGCCCGTAGGCGAAGCAATCGAAGTCAGCGCCTTCAACTGGTCAGTAATATAGGAGAGCGTAGAATCCATCTTGGACACCAAAGTCACCCTTTCATATCGAATTAAACCCACAGCAACGATACCACCGCGAGCCATCTTTTTACCTAGCGAGACAACCCATCGAGCTTCTCAGAGCGGTGCCCGCCACGATAACGAGCCGGCGGGCCCCCGCCCGTTAGCCCCAGAATCTTTCCGCAGGACAGAAGGAGGCCCCGCCGCACGTAGTGCGCAGCGGGGCCTCCGACATGTCCGAGGACGATTGTGGGGCTAACGGGCAGGGGCCCGCCGAACCATGTTAGGCAGCCGGGCAGATCTTCTTGAAGAGCTCGATGACGTCGTCGAGCGTCGCCTCACGCGGGTTGCCCGGGAAGCAAGCATCGGCCATGGCGTCCTTGGCCAGGACCTCGATCTCGTCAGCCTTCATGGCCTCGCAGACGTGCGGGATGTTCACGTCAGCGGAGAGCTGCTTAACGGCGGCGATAGCGGCGTCGGCAGCCTCATCGGTGCTCATGCCCGTGGTGTCAACGCCCATGGCGACGGCGACCTTGGCCAGGCGCTCGGCGCAAACCGGCTTGTTGAACTCCATGGCAATCGGCAGCAGCATGGCGCAAGCGACGCCGTGCGGGGTGTCGTAGTGAGCGGACAGGGTGTGAGCCATGGCGTGATCGATGCCCAGGCCAACGTTAGAGAAGCCCATGCCGGCGACATACTGACCAAGAGCCATGCCCTCGCGGCCGGAGCCGGGCTGGCCGGACTTGGCCTCGGCAACGGAGTCGCGCAGGTTCTCGCTGATCAGCTTGATGGCCTCAAAGTGGAACATATCGGAGAGCTCCCAAGCGCCCTTGGTGGTGTAGCCCTCGATGGCGTGGGTCAGAGCGTCCATGCCGGTGGAAGCGGTCAGGCCGGCGGGCATGGAAGCCATCATGTCGGGGTCGACGACGGCGACCTCGGGGGCGTCGTTGGTGTCGACGCACACGAACTTGCGGACCTTCTCGGGGTCGGTGATGACGTAGTTGATGGTCACCTCAGCAGCGGTACCGGCGGTCGTCGGCACGGCGATGGTGAACACGGCGTGGTTCTTAGTGGGAGCAACGCCCTCGAGGCTGCGGACATCGGCGAACTCGGGGTTGTTGATGATGATGCCGATGGCCTTGGCAGTGTCCATAGAGGAGCCGCCACCGACGGTCACGATAGCATCAGCCTCGGCGGCCTTGAAGGCCTCGACGCCGTCCTTGACGTTCTGGATAGTGGGATTGGGCTTGATCTCGGAGTAGAGGCTCCAAGCGATGCCGGCGGCATCGAGCTCGTCGGTCACCTTAGCGGTAACGCCAAACTTGACCAGATCGGGGTCGGAGCAGACGAAGATCTTCTTGTAGCCGCGACGCTGGAGCTCGCCGGGGATCTCCTTGATGGCGCCGGAACCATGATAAGAAATGGTGTTGAGAACGAAACGATTAGCCATTGATAGCCTCCCATCGTGTGCGGGGCACCCATTACGCCCCACGCTATGGCTCCCATCCTAACGCTTTTGAAGCGAAAAACGCATGAGAACGTCAGATTATTTAAAGCGTTTTAACAACTGGTATCGTCGCCGCCTGACCACTAAACAAAAAGGGGCGGCCGAGATGACCGTCCCCTCCCCATTATTGATCAGTGTGGCAAGGGGTCAGCCCCTTGCCACACCCTGCCGCTATTTTTGGCAGGCCTCTTTCCAATCTTCGCAGGCGCGCTTCCAGCGAAAACGCAGGTCGCGCTCGCGGTCGATAAACATGATGGCAAACGCCACGAACAGCAGCACGCTCGCCACCGCAATAGCGTGCAGCCCCATGCGCTCAATACACCAGTTTCCCAGCACAGCGCCAAACACAAAGGTAAAGATCACGCCAAAGTACAGCAGGCCGTTTTCCAAAAAGCCGCGCTTGTGGGTGATGATGTAGTCGTCCACGTTTTGCAGCGCATTGCGCAGGTTACCGATGCACATGGTCGTGGCAATGCCGTGACCGTGGATCTTGCGAAAGCTCTCGACCTGCATACCGCAGGCAAACGAGATGAGGCAGTTGGCGAGCAAGTTGTAGCCGCCACCGGGGATAAAGCTCACGCCCAGCAAGATGACGGCTTCAAAAAACACCGTCACCTGGCGCCAGTGAATCACGCTGCCAAACCGTTCGTGTACCAGGTCGGCAAGCATAATGCCCACGGCAAACGACACCACAGGGAAGAAATAGCGCCCCGCGAGCGCCCAATTGCCCTCCGAGATGCTCACGCCCACCAGCAAGATGTTGCCCGTCTGCGCGTTGGCGAAAACATGGTCGCGCCCAATGTACGAATAAACGTCCATAAAGCCACCGGCGAGCGCCAAGATGATGCCCAGCTCAATAGACTCCGATATCTGTTTGGCACGCTGCATCGTCGTGCGCCCTCCTTGTTGACGACCCTCTCGTGCGTTGGCGGAAACATAGCCGCCGTTCATACTGTAACCCATTGACAACATGGCGCGCCCGCGAGACGGACTCCCCAACGCGCAGATACACCGTCTGGAAACAAACGGCGGGCGCGGCATCGACACCCGACACCTCGTGTACTCCACCAGTCTTTTTAGCCCCGTCCCAAAAAGACTGGTTACAATTACGTGCAGCATACAAACACCGGGAGGAATCGTGGCAAAAAAGCCCCAGGACGCTCAGCACAACCAGCACGGCAAGCATGCCCAACGCGGCCAGCAGCAAAAGCGTGGAAGCAAAGCCCAGGGCTCGCGCCCCGCGCATGCCCCGGCAGCGCCTGCCCGCCCCTGGCGCCCGGGCCGCGATAAGTTCCTCCCCGTCAGCCGCGCCGACATGGATGCGCGCGGCTGGGACCAGTGCGACTTTGTCTACATCTGCGGCGACGCCTACGTGGACCATCCCAGCTTTGGCATGGCCATCATCAGCCGCGTCCTCGACGCGCACGGCTACAAGGTGGGCATCATCTGCCAACCCGACTGGACCGACCCCGCCAGCATCACCGTGCTCGGCGAGCCGCGCCTGGGCTTTCTCGTCAGCGCCGGCAACATGGACTCCATGGTCAACCACTATTCGGTGACCAAGCACCGCCGCCACACCGACGCCTATACCCCCGGTGGCGAGGAGGGGCACCGCCCCAACCGTGCCGTCACGGTCTACGGCAACCTCATCCGCCAGACATTCAAAGACGCCCCCATCATCATCGGCGGCATCGAGGCAAGCCTGCGTCGCTTGGCCCACTACGACTACTGGCAGGACAAGCTCAAGCGCTCGGTACTGCTCGACTCGGGCGCCGACATCCTCATCTACGGCATGGGCGAGCACGCGATTGTCGAGATCGCCGACGCGCTCGACGCGGGACTGCCCGTCGATCAGATTACCTATATCAACGGCACCGTCTACCGCACGGGTTCGCTCGACGAGGTCTACGACTACGACCTGCTGCCCAGTTGGGACGACCTTACCGCCGACAAGCTCAACTACGCGCGCAGCTTTAACGTGCAGCAGCAGAATATGGACCCCATCACCGGACATCGCCTGGTAGAGCCCTACCCCAACAGCGTCTATGTGGTGCAGAACCCGCCGTCGGCGACGCTCACCACCGATGAGATGGACGAGGTGGCCGAGCTCCCCTACGCACGCGATTGGCATCCCGATTACGACGCGGCGGGCGGCGTGCCGGCCTTTGCCGAGATCAAGTTTTCGATCAGCTCCAACCGCGGCTGTTTTGGCGAGTGCTCGTT
Source organism: Collinsella sp. HCP3S3_E11 (assembly GCF_052067375.1). NCBI lineage: Bacteria > Bacillati > Actinomycetota > Coriobacteriia > Coriobacteriales > Coriobacteriaceae > Collinsella > Collinsella sp. HCP3S3_E11. Next base: position 169,414 of record NZ_JBQHQI010000001.1, read on the forward strand.
TTGCGCGCTCACCTTCCACCAGGGCCGCGTGCTGCAGATGCGCAGCCACGACTCGATCATGCGCGAGGCCGAGCTGCTCACGCGCGATCCCGAGTTTAAGGGCTATATCAACGACGTGGGCGGGCCGACGGCCAACTTTAGCCGTCCCGCCTGCGACAAGCAGCTCAAGCACGGCGTATGCAAGAACAAGCGCTGCCTGTGGCCGAGCGTGTGCAAGAACATGGTGGTCGACGAGAGCGGCTACACCCAGCTGCTGCGCGACCTGCGCCAGCTGCCGGGCGTCAAGAAGGTCTTTGTCCGCAGCGGCATCCGCTTCGACTACACCATGGCCGATGCCTCGGACGAGTTTTTGCGCGAGCTGCTGGAGCACCACGTCTCGGGCCAGCTGCGCGTAGCACCCGAGCACGTGAGCGACGCGGTGCTTTCCGTGATGGGAAAACCGAGCCGAGCCGTCTACGATGCATTCTGCCGTAAATTTGAACGCTTGAACCGCGAGTACGGACTCAAGCAGTACGTGGTGCCGTATCTGATCTCGAGCCACCCCGGATCGACGATGAAGGAAGCCGTGGACCTTGCCGAGGCCGTGCGAGACATGGGCTACATGCCCGAGCAGGTGCAGGACTTCTACCCCACGCCGTCCACCATGTCGACGTGCATGTACTACACCGGCGTGGACCCGCGCACCATGGAGCCGATCTATGTGGCGCGCGACCCGCACGAAAAGGCCATGCAGCGCGCACTCATCCAGTATCGCAAGCCCGAGAACTACAAGCTCGTGCGCGAGGCGCTAGAGAAAGCCGGCCGTCGCGATTTGATCGGCTACACCAAGCATTGCCTGATCCGCCCCGTGCCGCCACGCCCGGGCGAGACATCTGCCGGCGGCGGACATGGCACCGGTAAGAAGAGCGGCAAGGGCCACGGTGGCGCTGGCGGCGCTGGAGCCAAGGGACCCAAGGGCAGCAAAGGGCACAACGGCATGTCGCGCGCGCAGAACACCGCCGGGCGCAACCGTGCGGCCCAGGGACGTCAGGGCGCCAACGGAGGCGGTCGCCGCAACTAAGGCAGCAGTGCGCTCGCTGCGTCCATCCCACACGCGTGGCGCAGCGAGCGCATTGCCTCAACGTGGATGACGCCGGCGATAGCGACCGTAATTACCACGTCGAGCGGCGTGTTCACAAACCACAGCAGGCCCATGAGATACGACCCGGCATTAAAGGCAAAGTGCAGCAGGATCGTGTAGCGGAGCTTTCCGGTCGTCACGAGCAACCAACCAAAGATGAGGGCGGCGGCACCCGCGTAGCAACCCTGCACCCAATTCATGTGCATAAAACCGAAGATTGCCGCCTGCAGCACAATCGCCGCGGCGACACCCCACGTGCTTGGGGCCGCCCAGGGCACTATGGCGCCGTCTTGCGCACTCGCACGACGCCGGCGCTTCCAGAGCGGACGGCACTGGGGATTAAACGCACGCAGCGAAAACTCAAAGATAACACCGCGCACCAGGAGCTCTTCGCAAAACGGCGCGCCGAGCACCGTGGTCAGGACGGCAAGAGGACTGGTATCGCCCATGCCCGTTTCCTCGACAAGCTCGCTGTAGTCGGCCGCGGCATCGGGCAACAGCGACAGCACGGCGTCGGTCACGTAGCTAACGACCACCTGCAGGGCAAGACCGATCACGATAACGCAGGCGATGCGTTTCCACGCCCCACGCGCTCCCCCGCCGAGCGGATGCTCGCTTTGCGAACGCGCCATAAACGAGCGCGGCCACAGATAACGCCACCACAGCAGCGCCATCAAAAACGACGCCGTCTGAGCGGCGGCCTGAAGCAATTGAATGTCGAGGTCATCGATCGAAAAACCCATGAACACCGATGCGACGCCAAGGGCGGAGAACAAAACGACGCTCAGGGCAATATCGACAGCGACGACGCAAAAACAGGCAAGCGCCCAAATCATCGCATTGAGCATGCCAGCCTCCTCAAAACCCGGTACTTGGGGACGTTCCTTAACTGCCGGCAGAAAATGAACGTCCCCAAGTACCGGCAGTTTGGGACAGTCATTGTTGATGAGAATCGGGTGCAGTGCCAAAGGCCCCGCTGGGTGAAATGTCGAACGGGAAGGTGCCGCAGCGATTGAACGCGGCGATAAACATGCGGATGGCGTTGGACGGCGTGGTGCCCACGAGCTGGGTTGCCGCCGCGAAGGCCGCCTTTTCCTCGGGCAAGACCTTCGCGACAACCGGGGTCATGTGTTCTGCCATGGCGCTTCCTTTTTGAAACAACGGTAGTGCGGATAGATGCGGGCCACGCGGCTGGGCGACGGGCTGGAAAGCAACCCGATTGGCCCGCATCTGGAGTTTGTTTCTGCGGCGTTGGTATTACTTGGTATTCCTAAGTTATACCCGGCAGATAGAATACCACAACCGGCCCCATGGGGACGGAGAAAAGACGGATTATTTTGTTGCTGGGTTAGTATTTAGAGCGTGATGATGTCCGAGATATCGAGGGCCTAAGCGTCGGCGTATGGCGCGCCCAGGCTGGGTATCCGGCGCATGGCGCCCTATTGTCTTGCATAATTTCGCTTGCGTCATGCATATAAAGACGGGGGCACCCCTTCTCGTCCCAACGTACCCCCGCTTGTAACGTGCAAAAACCGGAGTTTTCAGCATCGCGGCCCCCGCAGGCGGTGCCGCAAATCGTGGACGCCGCGCGATTGGCGTCGTTTTGGGGCACGGCGCGACGCGAAACGCGCGTTATCGCCGCGCCGGACGCCGTCAGCCAACCCAAATCGACTGCCGAAGGATCCCGCTGGCTCAAAAAGACGATTCCGGCGCGTATGCAGTCACCCCGGCTTGCTGAAAACTCCCGAAAATGCACGGCGCGCCCCGGGGGACCCGTGCGCGCCACGAAAAACACGCCCGCATCCAAAAGAATGCGAGCGCGAAAGCCGGATGGCGGCAAGGGCGCCAGGCAGCGGGCGAAATCCCCGGCGTGTCCGCCCGGGCACCGCAGCCGCCGCGCGTCAGCAGAAAACCTCATGCCCTGCGTTGATGTCGGCCCCCCGCATACGCGAATCTCCAACTAGGTCGATAGCCCGTATCCCTTGCCGCGACCGTCTCCGCGCGTTTCCACGAAGAAGACTGGCCCCACCTAATACTGAGCCCACTAAAAGGGCCCCGAGCATAGTCTGCTCGAGGCCCAAACTCGTGTCGCCTTACCGCACGACGCATATGTTACTTGCGCTTGCCGCCGCCGTCGCCGGGACGACGGGAGCTGCCGCCGCGCTTGCCGCCACGATTGTTACCATAGCTGCCACGGTTATCGCGACCGCCGGCACGGCCGCCACGGGAGCCGGCCTGGTTGCCGCCACGTCCGCCGCGATAGCCGCCGCGGCGCTCTTCGCGGGTATCGTCGTAGTTGCGCCAATCATCGCGACGATCGCGGCTGGCACGCGGGTCGCGACGATCGCGCGACTCGCCAGAACGGCCGGCGCCACTGCGGCCGCCATTGCCGCGAGCATCCTCGCGACGCTCACCGCCGCGGCCGCCGCGCTCGTCAAAGCGCTTGCCGCCACGGGACTCGCCGCCGCGGCCGCCGCGCTCGTCATCGCGACCGGAACGACGACGGTCGCCCGCGCCGCGCTTGCCGCCGCGCGAGCCACGGCCCTCGTCCTCGCGCTCAACACGGCGACGACCACCGCGGTCCTCGTCCTCGCGGCGACGGCGATGTGCCTCGCCCTGGAACTGCTTGGCACGGCGCTCGGCACGGTTGCCGCGCGGGGCCGGCTCGACGGCACCAGCACCGCCGCGCTCCTCGGCAGCCACCTCGCGGGCCACACTCTCCACGGCCTCGTCCACGCGAGCCTGAACGCCCTCGCGCACGCGGGTCTTGCCGCCGCGCTTGGGACGGCTCGGGCGCTCGCTGTCGCCGCGACGCTCATCGCGACCGCGGTTGGAACGACCGGCCACATCGCCGTAATCGTCGCCGTTGCGCTTGCCGTCGCGACGCGCCTGCTCAAGCTTCTTCTTGCTCTTGGACTTACCGCGCTTGGTCTTCTTCTTCACCTTAAAGGCCGCAGGGTCGCGCTCGGGGTCAACCGCGGGCGGATTGGGGCCCACGTGCAGGTCGCCGGCCTCGTAGATGTCGGCAGTCTTGTCCATGAGCTTCTCGATCTCGTAGAACTCTTCCACGTCCTGCTCGGTCACAAACGTGATGGCCCAGCCCAGCTCGCCGGCGCGCCCCGTACGGCCAATACGGTGGATGTAGTCGGTCGGCTCGGCCGGCACGTCAAAGTTCACGACGTAGCGCACGTCGCTGATGTCGATGCCGCGGGCGAGCACGTCGGTTGCCACCAGCACGTCGACGGTGCCGTCGCGGAAGGCCGAAAGTGCGCGCTCGCGCTGGGCCTGGCTGCGGTTGCCATGAATCGCGGCGGCCTTGATGCCCTTGCGCTCCAGACGACGGCAGCAGCTGTCGGCACGGTGCTTGGTGCGCATAAAGACGATGGTGCGCTCCGGGCCTTCCTTTTTGAGGAACTCGGGCAGCAGGTTGTTCTTGGCCTCGATGGACACCGGGAACACAAACTGGTCGACGGTGTCGGCGGTCGACGTGGCGGGCGCGATCTCCACGCGGGCCGGGTCGCTCACTAGGTCGGTAATCTCGCCCACGGCCTCCTCGTCGAGGGTCGCCGAGAACAGCAGCGTCTGGCGCTCGGCCGGCGTCTCGCGCACAATACGGCGAACGGCGGGCAAAAAGCCCATGTCAAGCATGCGGTCGGCTTCGTCGAGCACCAGCACCTTGACCTCGTCCAGGTGGCATGCACCCTGCTCGATCAGATCGACCAGACGGCCCGGCGTTGCGACCAGGATGTCGCAGCCGTACTTGAGGGCAGCGGTCTGCGGCTTGTAGCTCACGCCGCCCACAACGGTCACGGCAACATGGCCGGTGACGTCGGCGATCTTGCTCGCGACCTCGTCGATTTGCTGGGCGAGCTCGCGCGTAGGGGTGATGACGAGCATCACGGGGCCGCGGCCGTTGCCCTCGGGCTTTTTAGCACCGCGACGACGGTTACGGCCGCCGCGCTCGCGCACAGGTTTGGGAGGAGCGATGTGCTCCAGATTGTTCATGGTCGGCAGCAAAAAGGCGGCCGTCTTGCCGGTGCCGGTCTGAGCGGCGGCAAGCAGGTCGCGGCCCTCGAGCACCACGGGGATCGAACCGGCCTGCACGGGCGTCGGCGCCGTGTAACCCAGGTTCTCGATGGCACGAAGTATCTCGTCCGAAAGACCCAGCTCGTCAAAGGCGGGCAGGTTCTCGGTAGCGGACTCGACGGTCTCGGCGGCGCTGGCCTCGTCGGCCGCATCGAAGGCAGCCTGGGCCATGGCCTCGCGGGTCTCGTCCAGGATCTCGACGTCGGTGACGTCGGATACAGAATTACGCATATGTTGTTGTTCCTTATCTGCACGCGCAAGGGGCACGGCATGCGGCCGCGCGGGCGTGCTTGGTAGTGCGCTAGTACATACAAAAACGGGTGCGCACAGAGAGGACGTTGCTCAGCACGCTGGCGATCGCTTTGGCAGCCATATCACGCGCCGTCCAGACGCAGCAGCTCTAAGCGATGGAGCAGATTCGCCGCGGGTTAGTATACCTGCACTCCGTATGCCCCCACGTAAACCACAGATGACGAGGCGGACGGGGCGGGTCTGGGCCAATTGTCTCAATCTGTAACAGTTACGAGGCAAAACCAGGTCTACACGTTACGAATCGAGACATTCAGTCAGCCTCCTTGGCTAACATCTCAATCTGTAACATCTACAGGCCGAATCTTCGTCTAGGTGTTACAGATTGAGACAAACGGTCGACACGGTTCACAAACATCTCAATCTGTAACAACTAGACCCCGTATCCCCCGCCAGATGTTACAGATCGAGACAGACGTGCCGAGCACCAAACCCGACAGGCCAAAAAAGACCGGACGTCCAGCCATCACAACTGGAACGTCCGGTCCCGTCAAACATCAACTAGGGAAGCTAAACCAACACCTCGCAACCCCTACTCCGCGTCCGGATCCTTAAAGTTCTTGGGATCCAAGACCATGCAGGTGTAGGTGATGTCGTGGTCATCGTCGGGAATGGGCTCAAACCCGTTCTTGCCAAAGAAGTCGATGAGCAGATGCGCGAGCTTAATCGGATCCGCATCAGCATCGTCAAAGAGATATTCGCTCAGATTCAGGAATGTAGGCTGCTGTTCGCCCTCGCTCTCCCAGTATCCCAACAGGGCGTCGTGCACCAGGCGCGCGCCATAGCCGTTACCGCGGTAGTCGGGGTCAACATACACATGGCTCAAAAACGTCGACGTGTACTCGTTGAGCGGGTGCTCCGTAACGGCATCCGGCAGGTCGGGGTCATCTGCACCGCCCGTTACGCAAAAACCGACCAGCTCATCATCGGCAAAGACGCCCCAGAGGTAATTGTTCTCTTCGCCTCCATCGCCGTCCTCGTCCTCTTCCTCAATGTAATCCGCATATGCATCGTAGACCTCGTAGCCCGACTGCTCATCCAGATCGACCATTTCGTCGACGTCGTCGGGACCTAAAGCCCTTACTTCAACCTCGGCCATTGTCCTGTCCTTTCTCTTATATCTTTAGGACGAGTTGAGCATACGGCGTTGTTCCAGAAATCCGTTGCGCAACAAAGAGCGCTGCCTCAAGCAACCGACCAACTCGTCAACAACACCGCATTCTCAAAAATCCTTGATGTTGCGCAACAGAATCATATTTCGCGGCTCCAGAATACGAATTGTCGAAAGACAGCCGAAACCATCAATTGGAAAGGAACTACAATGGCACTTAAGCTCTCTAACCTCGAGTACAGCAATGATCTCGGAGATCCGATTGTCACCTCGGTCGGAAATCGCTCAATCGAGGACTGCATCACCATTGCCAACGATGCTCTCAACAGCCTCGCGGCTAATTCTCCCTACAGCTATAAGATCAGTGTTGGCAAGATCAAGGTAGTCGATGGCGGTCTCTTCAAAAAGACGCAGATTCCCGCGCTTCAGATTTTCGCATACGGAATGCAGTCCCAGGTTTGGGCAACGTACGTTTGCGTCCTCCAGGGTTCTGACCTCAAGACCTACCGCTGCCCGAGCACACGCGCCGAAGCGGCAGAGCAGGCTGTAAGGGCCGCCGAGGAGCAGGCAGACATGATGGACGAAGACGGTCCCGCCCTCAACAACATGCTGAACCGCGGAATCGGAAAAGGCTTTGCCAAAAAGGCCGAGAAGCTCGTCGACGACATCGACATTGCAGCAGAGGCCGACTTCTGCAATTCCGTCCAGACCGTACTTGAGCACTTCGAGGACGCGGCGGCAGGTAAAGACCTGTCCAGCTTTGCCCAGGCCGCTGGCAATGCAGGCGGCTTCTGCCCCAACTGCGGTGCCCCCGTGGAAGCCGGCGCTGCGTTCTGCCCCAGCTGCGGCAACAAGCTTGCTTAACAAATAGCGAATAGAATCCCTAACGCCCTCCCAGAAGAGCAATCTTCTGGGAGGGCGTTTTGCTTTGGAATGTAACCACGAGGAGGCCCCGCTGGCGCAGCGACACGTCGGCGGGGCCTCCTTAGAAAACGATTTCTAATACGAAGGCACCTAATCCTGCGATTGGGACTTCTCCGACAGCCATTCACTATTGAGCAAACGAATAACGTGCCCCAGTCCCACAGGGGGTATAACGGACTCGGTCATTTCTACAACGCGATCGGAATTCGCCGCGCAATCAACTAGAAGCGCTTTGACATCCGGGGGTAGAACAGCGCCGCTCCTGTTCTTGGCAATCGCCTTGTCCATTTCGCAAGAGGACAGAAATACGTTAAGTAACGGGAGTCCATCTGCCGTCTCCCCGCGAGCAACAAACCAGTGGCAACCCTTCTGCCACAGCTTGTCTTCCTCTCCTTCGGCAATGAAAACCTCAATCAGCTGATCGCCTTCACGTCCATCAGGACGATCGACCACGCGGGCAACCAGGGGCCCAATAGAAGATGAATTCTGAATAATTCTCGCGAGACTCTCTAAACCAAGTACCACAAGGGGGACTACATATGAGGCACAGAATCGCTTGTCAGCAAGTGGGTCATCATAAAGGCGGAATTGAAGCGTAGTAAGATCGTTGTCCAACTTGCTCGCCTTTTCATGCTCACCTGCCTGACAAGCCTGGAGAAATTCATCAAAGGAACCGCGCGGCAAAGATCTCTTTAAATCCAGCGATATGCCGCACCGGCTGGCTGCCTCTTGGTTGATTTGCGCGACTGCATAAATAAAGGTATGTTTTGCAGCCTCAAGAAAATCAAACATTTGGTCTGCAAACGGAGCCACAGCCTGGAAAGCCGCTTCCATATCTGGACGCAGCATCTTGCCCTCTTTGCGAAGACTGTACGCCTGATTATAACAGATTATACAGCGGAATGAGGTACAAGATGTAACCCCTTGTTTTCGCTTCGACCCGAACGACTAAAGTATCCCACCACTGTTTGCCCATACCAGCGCCCGAAGGAGCCAACTGAATTAAGTCGCCTCCGTAATACCAATCATCAGGCCCTTGGACAATTTTCCAGCCCTCCTGGCCCATACGATGCCCAAGTTCGACGACCGCTTGATACGGATTAACAGATGGGTCCAGAATCGTATAGGACTCGATATCGTCGCGCATCACTCCGTCGATAGGAGAAGGGTACCTTCCCTTCTTGAAGCCAGCGGCCTGCGCAAGGAGGTCGTCCGAATTCTCATTTATCGCCTCTGTCAGCGAAGCCTCAATTGGATTGCATAATGGAGTTGCATCGACAATCCAGAGCACAGGGCGTAGCGGTTCGCCCCCCTTAGAATTGAGCCTAGCAAACGTCATCGCGACAACACAGTCGGTCCGACCGAAAGCATCGGGACCGACAAAGACGCGATGGTCGGTTTTACGAATACGGTAATAGTAGAAAATGGCATCGTCCCCATAGGCCTCTTGCACTATCAAATTGAAGGGGTTTGCCTCAATTGGGCTCTCGGGATCTGGAACATTCGCCGCAATGGTAATTCCGCCCCCGCGAGTAATGTCGCGGTCGATTTTTATTTTCAGAGACGATCGATCGTGGTCTTCGGCGACATCGATAAGCTCGAGTGCCAAAACATCCAGAGAGAGTGAACCCCCGCCTCTAACAATAAAAGCATCACAGTTGGAAATGTTGCAAAAGCCAATTACATCGGAAATCTGAATCTCATGCGGCTTACTTACGCTCCCCGCAAGATCCCATAGTTCGCTTGGAAAGCGACGGTCCGCAAGAATTCGATCGGCGACCTCATTCCACGAAAGGTCCGGAAAGACGTAGTCGGGCAGCACCTTTGATGTCGTAGCCGCTTTGGTGGTCCCTGTCTGCGAAGCGCCGCATTTCCCACAAAACATCGCTCCCGGCAATAGCGGAGCACCGCATTGCGTGCAAAATGCGCTCTCCGCCTGGATGCTCGCCGCCACGTCCGCAGCATCGGCAGCCGTCTTTGATATTAAGAGCGCTTCCCGCAGATGACAGCCCAGACTTTAGATTATCGAATAGGCCCATAACATGCCCTTTCTCGTCGGAACGATACCTTTATCTTTTCGTAAACCCAAAAGGACAAAAAACGTTGCGCAACACCGCCGAACGGTTGGATGTAGAAGCTGCAGCTATCCGATTTTGCCTCGCGCAACGATATACGTCACTTTGCCGCCAAGGCAAAGCTCATCCCCCACTTTGATTTCCACCGGCGGGTACTCACGCCCCGGCTCGGCCTCAGAGCTCGGGGGCTCAACGACCGTCAAGTCTTCGGCGCCGCGTTTGAGTACTGTTCCCGCTGTTGAACCAAGACCCTGCGCATACCAACGACCACCCTCGCACCAAATACGAAGGTGACGGGCGCTTACACAGCCATCGGGCGCACCGATCACGTTTGTACCAGTTGGCAAATAGCCAATGACAGTGCCTTCTGGATCTTGGGACAGCTCATATGCCGGCAGGCGCACGACGCTGCCTTCCCGCAAGATAAGGCCAAGCGTTGTAGAAGCGCTATCGACGGGGCTCGTTACGGAGGCATAATCATTCTTACCGTTATCGAGCCTAAGCGTCGTTGAGCTAAAGTGCCCGCCCATGCATCGCTCCAGAAAGTCCTCGACTAATTCTGCCGCACGCGTCGGATCCTGGAGGCAGCCCGCCACTACAAACAGCATGACGAACAGAGCAGCTCTATCCTTGCCGGCAGGAAGCACTGCCATGTCGATACACCTGACCGCATTAAGATACGTCTGCCCGCTCAACCCCCACGCATCGAATGCATCGGCCATAGCGTGGGCAGCCGGTCCGCGGTAGTGATCGGCAATTTTAACGCGCGACGCTGCACCGGAGCCCTGTCGTGCCGCCAGTCGCGCCATAACGTTGAGCGAGGCGTTTTGGAGATCGCCAAAATGCGAGGGATTTGTCTTGGATGGGACAATGTCAACGTAGTTGCGCATAATGCTCGAACGATGCATGACCTCGAGCGACTCACGAGGAGACATCCCGCCGGCAACAGGTCGAACGGAAAGCAATAGGCAGCACGCATCGTGATAGTCGAGGCCCGCAAACCCCCTTAAATCCTCGAACATGATACGGCGCGGTGTTATCTCTGCCATAAAACATCCTCCTCAGCAGGGACTACGCCCTGGCTATCATCGCTAACGCAATTCGTTTCTTGAACCTCAGAACTCTCCTGGTGGCCGGGGAGTTCCGACCCAAACGCAATCCGTGCGGCACACGACACTACGCTAAGCGCAAACATGATTGCCAAAATTATTAGCAATCGCCAACCGAGTTTTCGCACGGGACGCGAATGACGAACGTCCCTAAACCCAATAGATGTGCCACTGCTCGAAACGGCCCCTCGTTTCTTTTTTCTCGAACTCGAAAAGCCCGAGGGAACAGGGGGCGCCGGTGCAGAAGTCGCCGGCGCAGGAGACGGTACGGGAGGCGCAGGGGGCGGCGGCACGGGGCTCGAAGAAGCAGAGGCAGAACGGGGTTTCGAGGCGCGGGCAGTGCCTGATCCTCCACCTCTTTTCGGTCGCGGCGATGCAGCCCCCGCGGCGGCCGAGCCCGCAGCAGCACCAGCAGCGGCACCAGCAGCGGCTGCGGCGGATGCAGTGCCGGCCCTCGCCGTCGATGCAGCGCCAGCCCCCGCCGCCGCGGCGCCTGCCGCACTCCGTGCGGTGTCAGGCGTAGGCACGGGCACCGGCGTGGGAACCGGAACGTGCTCCGCACCGGAAGCATCAAAATAAACATCAGGCTCAGACCAAGCGTCCCCTGTTGGCTCCGGCTCGGACACCGGAGTTTTACGGGACGCTTCAAAACGCTCCTCAGCATGCGGCATAGGCACAGTTGCCGATTCTGCCACCGGAGCCACAAAGTCGTTCTCGAACGGGTTGGATTCCGTAAGAGGTACGACCACCGCATTGCCAACAGGCGTCGTTTCATCCCAGCCCGAATCCGCATCATATTTTTCGGGCATTTCAACCGGCTTAGGAGCTGCGACCGTTCCGTTTCGTTGACGACCCTCATACCAGCATTCAAGCTCGTACAAAAGGCCATCCACCGTTGGCCTGGCCTCCTGAGAAGGCCTGATACCGCTCATAATCGCATTGAGCAACGGCGCCTCGTATGTGCGCCGGGCAACAAGCGGTTTTGGATCCATGCTCATTTTGGTGCGATAATCTGACCCTCCAAGAGAGTGGGTAAGGTCGAATGGCGTATGCCCCGCGTAAAGTTCATACAGCACGCTGCAGAGTGCATAGATATCAATTGCGGGATTGTTTCTAAGCTCTTCCACGCCCTCTACGTCTGCCGTCAGCATCTCGGGAGGAGCGTAATCTCGCGTGGCCCCACGCATCATGCCCACACGCTGCGTAAAGGCCATGGGAATATCTTGGCATTCTGTGGTCGAATTGCCAAAATCGATCAGGCACGTATCGAAGGCGCCGGCAGCAATCTGCTGAGACAGGCTCATATCCTTGGTGCGAAACATAATGTTATTAGGAGAAATATCGCGATGCACAAGGCGGCTGTTCAGGCGCTCGACACCCTGCAAGATCTCCAAGACCGAAATGCCCACTTGTGCCACGACTTCACCCTGAACACCGTCGCCTTCATGAGGCAGATCGGGTACAGCATGCGCCAGCGTGGTGCCCTCGATCCATTCCATAAGGATAAGCGGCTCGCCCTTCCACGACCCATAGCCATAGACCTGTGGAAAGCCTTTTAGCCTAGATACTGCGAGTTGGTTTTTATATTCTTCGAACAGCATCTCCCTCAGCTCAGAAGGCGAGCAATCGCTGTTGGAATCGGGTGCGTTTAACCGCTTGAGGGCAAAAACCTCTTCGTAAAGGTTCACCACCTTGGCAACCGCACCAAAACCACCATGAAGCGTGCTCCCCGGTTGAAGAAAGAGCATATCAAAACGCGATGTGAGCTCCTGTTCACGCCCGGGCTCCACAGGAATGCTGGGCGTAAAACCATCAAGCTGCACAACCTCGAGCTGTTCCAAATTATCCATGGCTCCCCCATTGCAATCGTCTGAGCAAAAGTATCACGCAGGCATGCTCGAATATGTTGCGCAACAGGCACGAAAAGGGCTGTCGGATAATTTGCACTGAGAGTACGCCTGCCCTATGCAGGCAAATTGTGAGAGGAGGCCACATGACCGCATCAGATATCACTGTCGAACAACTACAGAAACGATGCGCGCCCGGATACCCCATGGGGCCCATAGTGGTGTCCGGAGCTCAGTGCTTTGCAGACACGACATGGTCCGATTTTGCATTTCGGGCCGCAAAGCAAGAGGAGTTGCGCATAACCGTGCGTACGGGACTCGAGGCAATCCAGGGAGGTGTCTTTTTTGGAAAGCGCCTGCGAGCCTTAGAACTAAATCTGCTTCGTCCCGAAGGACCGGCACGCATCTACATAACGGTAGAAGCATGCTCTAGCAACGCAAAGCTCATGGCGTGGCGCTGTGATCTCTCCGGAAACAATGCAGCGACCAACAAACAAGTCGAAAGCCTTATGAAGGCCATCGGCAACATTGCAACCGAAAGCACAGCAATGGGAGCGACGACACTCCCCTAGCATAATATGTAAATGGGGCGGCTTTGACCGCCCCATTCTTATAACAAGATGAACCTCTGGCCCTAACAACAAATCCGCCCTCATTTCCTTAAGCAAGAAATGAGGACGGATGATATAGCTTGCGTGCTTACAGTTGATCAACACAAGAATTGGCGAGTCTTTTTACACCTTGGAGCCCTCAAAGTTAGCTTAGCCATTCATTAGGATATCGTTCAAAGTAGCAAAAGTCGAGAGAACCGCCATGATTGCAGCTGTATGAAAATCGATAAAAGTGCCGAGAAGGGCGATAAACGCGTCAACTACCTCTTTCTCGTCGTTGGACAAGGTGACACCAGCCTTGTCCTTGGCCACCAGCTCGTAAACATTGTCAACCATATACGCGTAATAAACGGCACCATCTCTCACGTTTTCTTGTAAGAGCGTGAGATACCTCATTTTTTCCATGCGCCTCCCCACCTCAGCAGAATAGATACGTATCACCTGTCGATTATCTGCGGGCAACATGTCTACATTAACAATGAGCTTATCCCCAAAAGCCTGTTCAGAATACTTTTTGATATATTCAGCAACCTGTTGAATATCCACCTCATTGCCACGAAATAGGAAATAAGAATCAACCTCTTCAGTTCCAAAAACAGGATCGGCATGTGTGACCCTTTGGTAAGCCGCGGCCCCTTCGAGCAAGGACATCTCGTTGCAGCCCGTATCCACATACGCTTGCCATGTATCAGTCGGCATAAGATGCGGAGGTTCGACCGGAACGCCCTGATGCTCCGGCGCAACGCCCATCACCGGTTCTCCGCACTTGGGGCAGAACTTGGTGCCCGACTCAAGGGAGGCGCCGCACGCACCGCAGAACTTTTGCTCCTCGGAGGCAACCGGTTTTTGGACAGGAGAGGCCCCCTCTGCGGGAGCGGGTTTTTCGGCAGCGCCCTTCTTCGTAGAGGGCGCAGCGTCCCGCCCTTCGTCCACGCCGTTGTATCCGTCTTTAAAGTTAGCTTGGCCATTCATTTGGCGGTCGTTCAAAGAAGCAAAGGCAAAGATAACCCCGTTCGTTGCAGTTGAAATAAACTCGCTAAAAGTGTCGTGAAGGGCAGCAAACCTGGCAAGTCTCTCATTCTCGTCGTTGGACAAGATGACACCGGCATCGGCCTTGGCCTGCAGCTCGTAAGCATCGCCAACCATATACAGGTAATAAACGGCGCCATCTCTCACGTTTTCTCGTACGAGCGTGAAATACATCATTTTTTCCAAGCGCCTCCCCACCTCAGCAGAATAGATACGAACCACCTGTCGATAATCTGCGGGCAGCATGTCTACATTAACAATGAGCTTATGCTTAAAAAACTGTTCAGATAGGCCTTTGATTACTCCAGCAACCTTTTGAATAGCCATCTCATTGCCATGAAGTAGGAAATGAGAATTAACCTCTTCAGTTCCAAAAACAGGATCGGCATGTGTAACCTTTTGGTAAGCCGCAGCTCCTTCGAGCAAGGACATCTGGTTGCAGCCCGTATCCAAAAACGCTTGCAATGTATCAGTCGGCATAAGATGCGGAGGTTCGACCGGAACGGCCTGATGCTCCGGCGCAACGCCCATCACCGGTTCTCCGCACTTGGGGCAGAACTTGGTACCCGGCTCGAGGGAGGCGCCGCATGCGCCGCAGAACTTTGGCTCCTCGGAGGCAGCCTGCTTTTGAGCAGGGGCAGTCTCCTTTGCGGGTGCGGGTTTTTGAGCAGTATTTTCCTTAGTGGAAGGCGCAGTGTCCTGCTCTTCGTCTACGCCGTTGTATCCGTCTTTAAATGCTTGAACAAAAGAGCCAAACAGTCCCATGGTATTCTCCTATTTTGATTAGTAGTTGCATACAGGGAAACTAAATCCCATCGCTCCCCTACGAGCGCTTATGGAAAAACAGCTTGTAGCAAATAAGCGCAGCCACCAGGGCAAACAGAAAGCCTTCCCAGTTGCCTCGGATGAGCGCCGTAAGGCCGATGAGCAGCATTGCCAAAGCCCCCACGACGCCAATGAGCACCCAGTTGGCGGCAAAGTAAACAGAAGGCCCACGCCTCCTGTGCTCAGAAAAGGACATCTTGCTCGGCGAGTACGCGCCATGTCCACCCTTTTGCCTCCTCGAATCATATTGAGGACGCCAAGAACCGCTTCCAGCCATTCTTCTTACCTTCTTCCTATCAGAACGAGCAACCCGCCGTCCTCGTTACATCCAATGACTCATTACGTAGTTCTCAAAGCGCTGGCCATCAGCCGGAACCAAGCGAATGCGAACAAGCTTTCTGGTGCCCATAATCTTGAGCGTATAGCAACGCTTGCCAAACTCGGTCCAACGCTCAAAATCTCGAACGTGGCTGCCCACGCGGATGATGCGCTCGACCTCTTGAGCCGGGCCAACCAACGCAGAAATAGGATCTTCCATGGCACGCTTGATCTGCTCGGTGCGCGGCTCCCTAGTGCGGAGCTTAATGTAGTTGGGATAAAGACCCATATGGCAAATCATGCCATCGACATCGGCGCCGATAAACGACTCATCGGCATCGGAATAGCCTGCCGCCTTACCGTAAGCGCCCTGCGCCAGCCCAGAAACCTTATTAAACAACCCCATGGTCATCACCCGTCTGCTTAAACTTACCTACTTTCTAAAGAACGGCAACCCGCCCTTTTTGACATTGTCAGCGAGAATCGCGTCAATCTGTTGCGCAACATCGGCAGGAGCCGTAATTCCCAGCGCCTCGAGCGCGCGGGGCCCGCAGTAACGGGCACATTCGTGCTTAAGGGCGCCATGGTTTTCGAGCTTAACTTTGGGAAGGACCTTGCCCATAGCGGCGTGCATGTCTTCGCGATTCACTCCGTAAACCGCTAGGTACGAAAGAACCAGTGCCAAGCGATCGAACGATCCCTGTCTGCCGCGCGAATACTTTAAAGCAAGCTGAGCGCAGGCCTCGAAGGCAGGCAACCAGCAAGTGGCCGACATTGCAGCCATGGCAAAGGCAAAATCGCCAAGGTCCTTGCAACATCCCAAAACACCCTGGGCGAAAGCGTCGCAGATCCTATCTCGGTCACGGCCCTCAACGTCGGAAAAATCGACAGCCCCACGGTAGCTTTTTAGGATATCGGGAATTCCCTGATATGCCCTGAAATCCGCGCTCGCCTGAGAAGCCCTCCCCAACTCCGCAAGTGCCAGTGCGAGCATGCCCTGGCGACCAAGCACCGCCGCATTCGCAGCCCGGGAATAGCCATAAAGGGCGCGCAACGTCCTAAGATCTTCTTTTGAGGGATTCAAAGGATCGATTCCATCCGTAAGGCCATGCGAAGCAGTGCCCATCGTTTTTACCATGGGTGGGCAACACACCAACTTGTTACTGGGAGCCGCCTTGGCAAGCGATTCAACAAGCTCACGAAGTATTGAGGTCGCTTTTTCGCTGCGACAGCTCAACAGGTAAGCAACATATAAGGACGTAGCATCGGTATAACCTATGGCAAGCGCCTTATGAGTAGGGAATCCTTCCCTACAGCAGATTTTATACAGATCCGACGCAGCCTCTACGCCCTCGACGTGACCCAAGCCAAACGAGAACATGGTTCCCATGTCTTGTTCGCGTCCATGGTCGCTCAGCCACACAAGACCACGCGGAAGTTCTCCAACCTTGGCATACGGAGCGCGAGCAGCGATGACCCCCCAAATGCCATTAATCTCCTTCGGGGCAACAGCGCACACCGCCGTCACCGCTGCCTCGACGGCAGATTCGTAAACATCGAGCGAATGGGTGAACCCGTTGACATAGGCAATCACAGCCGTCGATAGCTTCACGCGATCAAGAGCAAAGGCCGCTTGCAGGGCCCCAGCGGCAAAGCGTCCAAGCTCGCCGTCGGGACCAGCTTCCTCCAGCGTACACTTGCGGGCCGCAGCAGATTTAGAGAACAGATCCAGCAAATCGATAATCTTTTGAACGTCCGATACCTCGCCCGGCGCAAACAGCCACGAAGAATCGCCGCCGCGCTGAAGAATTGCCAAAAGGTCGAGGCCGGCACGTGAGCAAGATTCGCATAGCGAGCTCATCTGTTTGGGGAAGTCCCGCGGCGCCACCGAGGCATCGGAAAGCAGACGCGATACCGTAGCGGCCGCGACGGCGCACACGCCCTCGCGCCTCTCGGCATCCATTCCGCCTACACGCCGCAGCAGATAGCTCAAAACAGGGATGAGCACGCCAAGACCCATATCCGCCAGCGTATCAAGCGAATCTACGAGCTGATTGGTGAGTTGCGCGTTTGTTGCCTCGTCGGACGAAGCCTCTGCAAAGGAGAGTGCACGTAGAAGCCTGCCCGCGTCCGCATCCGGCTCGCTCTTTCCAAGCAGTGCCCACAAATCATGGGCATCGTCCAGTGCGCCCAACATGAATTTGGCCGTCGTGTGCTCCTGGACAAAGCTGCAGAAATCCGCGAGGCGCTTGGGGTTCAGCGAATAGGAAAGCTCGACAAATCCCAGATATCCGTCAACACCTGCGTAGGATCCATTGCTGTCCGGGTTATGGGGATCAAAGACGATCCAACCACTTGTCACGTAATCCGGAGCCGCCGCGATGGCCTCGGCAGAAGCGTTGATGATATCGCCCGATGCCTCGGTTGCATCATCGGCACCCAGCACAAAGGAAATTTGGCGTGACAAACGCAGCGGCAAGGCATAAGAAATGGCTCCGATAATCTGAGCCGCCTCCTCCGCCGTGGCAACGACAACAAGCTGCTTGCCGCCCATCTTTGCCGCAAAGAGCTTTGCCAGCAGCTCCCCCATGGAGTCTGCCATGTCCTCGTCCTCGAGCCATTCGCAGACTTCATCAAAAGTAATATTGCCAGCGGGGGCCAAATCTACGCACGGCAGATAGTCGGGCTTCTCCGCGCTCTGAACTTCGGGCCCCATCTGCGAACGCAGCACAGACGAACCCATGAGTTCAATGGGCGCAAACGACATATCAGCCCAGGGAACAAGAAACGACTGGCGCAACATATTGCCCGAACGCCCCTGCGGCCCCATGTAGTCGTGAGGCAGCCGGGTGTTGTTGCAGTATAGACAGTAGTCCCCATCGAGCGGATGATAGCCAAAGATAGAGAAGCCCAAATCGTGCGGAACAGAGTCGACAAACAGGGCGTTGTAACCCTGAGATGAACCGGCTGCGGGAATAGACGGAAGCTTCTCGTCGTACGAGAAGACCTGGAAGCCATCGGAGGTCCCCTCTATGCCGCGGCGACACGAGGTATAGATAATCTGGTGAGCAGCCATGTTCTACTCCTTGGTAATAAGGTGATTCTTGGCCATAATCCACAGCAGGGGGTCCTCCACGCGCAGCGGACGAGGGCGCTTAACCGAGCCGCTCTCGTCCGGAGCATTATGCAGGCCCAGGGCAGACACGCCAAAGAAGGCAACATCGCGGAAATTACTTTGAACACTCGAGACGATGGCGCCCTCATCCCAGTTTTCGAGCAGCGCACGCAGCTCGGCATCGACGGCCTGCTGATCCGCCTCGACGAAGGCACCGTGCTTAGCATGCGGGCTTGGCTGCTGAACGGTAACCGCCGCACCGCAAATGGGCGTCAGCTGGTCAAACTTAGAAAAAGCGATGGCCACGGGAACATCGATGGCGTCCCCCTCGCGAATGCCGCGCGCCGTGCGGATAAGCGTCGTGATGGCGCTGAGCACGCCTTCGAAACCCGTCGTGCCCTGAACGCCGCGAAGGCTGCTCGTAAGGTCCGTCTCGCCCGCTGCCTCGAGCTGTTCCCGAATGCCCGCAATCTGGAGTGGGTCGACAAGGAAGATGATGCCGCGCGCATGCTGCAGGTAACGGTTGACCGTGGCAACGGCCTGCGGGTCCTCCAGGTCTTCGCCAGCGGCGTCGAAGAACGAAAGCGTAAATGCCTTTTTGCGGCCACGCGACGCCTCGGTATAGTTCCACGTGTAGATGAGCGGCATCTTGTCCTTGCGGTCGCCACCGCCCAGCGCGCGCGACGTTGCCTCGAGCGTATGCTGCTCCTCGAACAGCGGCTTGTACTTGGTCTCTTGGTACAGCTCACGGCAGTTATAAAGACCGTCCATGGTAAGGAACGGGTTTACACCGGCATCCATGACATGCCCGACGCGGCGCGTGAGCTGGTCGATAAGCACGGTAATGTAATGGCTCTTGCCCGAGCCGCGCGTGCCCACGATAGCGATGATCTCGTTGTTGCCATCAATCGAAGACTGCGGCAGCGGACTGTGACACGAAGGGCAAATGGGCACGGGCGTGTTGGAGTGACATACGTCGCAGCACACGGAGCCGCCACCAAAGTGGCCCTGTTTTTGGGGCTTAAAGACGTGTCCCACGGGTCTGGGCCGCGGCCATCCGCGAAACGTCGAGTACTTCTCGTCCACCTCGGCAGCAGACCCCGAAGGGCCGGCGTCGCACTGGCGATTTGTGCAGCGATACTCTACGGCATCGGCCCCGAACTGCTCAAAGCAAAACGGACACACAATGCTGCTCGACGAGAAGGACGGCATGCCGGAAGGCGTAGCAGCCGATCCGAATAATGACGAAAAGAAACCCATAATGAAAACCCTTTACTGAACGAGATAACCGGAAGAGGTAATGTAGGCGTCCTCCACAGACTTAATGCCCGAAGCGGGAAACGCCTGGATAGATATCTTCTTGGCCTTGGGCAACGTAACCGTGATGCTGTAGGTTCCATCGACCTCGACGGGACCAAACTCCTCAAGCGTTACGGAATCGACCGATAACGCGGGCGACAGGTTGCCGATGCAATAAGCGATCCTTGTCTTAGGCAACGTGAAGGAGCCGCCCTCTTGGGCCGAAAACGTAAACGTAGACTCTCGAGGACCAAAGAGCTTCTTGCTATCCGTGCGCTCGTAGCATACATGTGCATGGCGACGTTCAAAAATCTGCTGCGCAGGATCCGAGAACTCAAAGCTGCCCACACTGCCCTTACGCGAAAAGACCGAGACGTAAAGCCTCTGTCCGTCGGGTGCCGGTACGGTTAGGCAGCCATCGCGCTCCCAGTTTTTCTTGGAAACGGGTCGCGGCTGGCACGAGGAGTCCGAAAGGTCGTCCACAAAGCTTGTCTCACTCACGGCAACACTAAATCCCGTCACCGCGCGATCCTTTACCGAGACATAGATAAGCAGCTTGCCGTTTGCCTCCTCGATGGAGTCGATACCCACCTTGCCGCCGTTTGACACACGAGCCTTGGCGCCCACGATAGCGGAGCTACCGCAAACCGTGGCCGCAAAGAAGTAAAGGACCTCATCGCTCTTCCAGGTGAGCGTGCCTTTGCCCGGCCCGGCAACGTTCACGCTCACAACTTCAAAATCTCGCTCGAGCGACGCCACATCGGACGTCGACCCCGGCTGGGGAATGGATTTGGCGTCCACGGAGCCAAAGAAACGCACCTCGGCGCCAACATCCTCCCACTCAAGATCAAAGACGCCTTCCGCGCCCTTATGAGCACGCGAGACAAGGCCGTCTACATAGCGCGTAGCATCGAGCGGGGTCGCCTCGAATGTCTGCGGATGCGTCTGGCGACGGCCCAAGCCAACGATATCGAAGGAAGCACTCATCTCGTAGTGATACGTCACGCCGTCCGTAAGGCCGCCGATAACGTAGTGACCACCAGATGGGACGGTAATGGGGTCCCCGCCATCGAGCGGCGTAATCTGAACGGTCGCACTCGACGGCAGCGGCTTCCAAGACACCTCGATCTGTTCATGCGCCGGCATAAAGCGCACGTCCGTAAGGTCGGGCGCAAGAGCGATAACCTCGCTCGTAGCAGGCTGGGAACGCACACCGACGCGTACGACAACCACCTTGTATGCAAGCGCACACCCCTGGGGAGCATGCTCGTGGGTATATGAGGGCTGGTCAGTCGTGCCAAGGAGCTGATCGCCGGAAGAACCGTCACCCTCGACAACGTAGATCTCGTACACAAGCGCACCGCGCGAACGGCTCGGCTGCCAGACAAGGCTTACGGTCGAAGTCTCGGCATTGCCGCGAGCCTCCAAGTTGGAAACCGACTGCGGGGCATGCGACGCAAGGAACGAACGGGCAGCGGCGTGGTCGGCGCAGCGAGCGAGCGCCTGCTCACAGAGCTCGGCTGCCTCCTCCGCATCTGTCGTCCCCTGAGCTTGACGCACAAGGTCGTCCGCCTCGGTTACGCCCGAAGAAACTTCCGCCTCACGCGCCTTAAGATAGGCAGCATCGACGCCCGGTACGAGCAGGGCGCGCCTTAAGAGTCCATCCGCCTCCGCAAAGCGACGCTCCGCAATGGCGGACGTGAGCTTGGCGCCCAAATCGCCCGCGGCAGCCTGGAGCTGAGCGACTTTTGTGTCGACCTCGGCAACGCGGGGCAAGGACGGCCACGCCGAGCGCGCCTGAGCGAGATTTGCCTTCGCACCCTCAAAGTTGAGCCAGCCCGCAAGCTTATCGGCAGCGTCGCACAGGCGCTCCGCATCCTCGATGGCCGCACCCAAAGGCGCGCCGCAACCGGGGCAGCGATCGTTGGTGTTGGGGTATTTCTTGTGGCACGAGGGGCACTCGAGCATAAGCGGCAAACCGCAGCGACCGCACGTGGCAGCAGATTTGTCGTTCATATGACCGCAGCGGCACTGAACGAGCGAGTCGAGCTCTGCATCTCGCTCAAGCGAAATACCCTTCTTTTTGCAGTGACCAACGAGCAGGGAACGCGCCTCGGTCTTGTCTGCCACAAAGGGAGCAAGGGTCTCAACGGCAGCACGTTGCTGCTCGACCCTTAAGCTGTTGTCCGAGAACGATGCGAGCTCGTCGAGCTCATCAAAGACACGGTTGAGCTTAAGGCGATTGAGGCATGCGTCGTACTCTTTACGAGCGTCGTCTGTGCCAAAGGCCTTGCGGCACAGGGCCTCAAGGCTCGCCGCGGCCGCCTGCTCGGGCGTGTTAGCGCGGAACGATCCCGCCACCTGTTTTGCCTTCGCAAGCAGGTCTGCGCTCCGGGCGCGATAGGGGTCGGCGCAGCCGTCGGGGCAGGCAAAGTCATACAGGTCGCTCTTGCCCAGGGCAATAAGATCCGTCTCCTTTTTATAGCCCGCCCAACCAGGAAGCTTATCTTCCATGTAGCGTTTGTAGACATCGTTTGATCCGTCGTTGGTAGATGCGGTGGCACCGCCCTCGGCAACCGTGTACTTAAGCTCGGCAGCACGCTTGCGCACAAGAGCCTCGTCCACCTGATACTCAACGCCAAAGTGGGTTTTCTTAATGCGCTTCTTGGTCTTGTTGCAGATAAGATCCAGCTGACCGGCGGAAATCTGATTGTTTTCCGCCGCCGCCTCGAGTACCGGATCGAGCGCGCCGTTCACAACCTTAAGAGCGTTTGCCGCGATGGCAGAGACCTGGGCCTCGTTGCCATCGGCAAACGCTTTCTCCATGTTGGGAACCTCGCCCAAGAAGCGCTTGTAGATAATCTGGTCCGTACCGCGCGAGGCCTTGGGGCCCCACACCACACGTGCATCCGTGAGCAGCTGCCGTAGCTTTTCCTGTGAAGGAACGGGGTCAAGCGGCGCGCCGACGACGAGTAGCAAGTTGAGTTCTTGTTCCATAAATAGGCTCCCTAAATGCTGATGCCGGATCCGCTCGAGATGGAGCGGCCGATGCTCGAGAACGCGGTGCCGAGTTCGGAGAAGTCGAAGAGGCCCGCGTAGCTATCTGAGGTGGAAATCTTTTTGAGGAATTCCAGGTCGGCGTCTGCTATGCCAATACCGATAATGGTGACGCCATCGTCTTTAAGCGACTCTGCATCCTGAATAGCTTTGTCAGCGTCGCACCAACACCCATCGGTAAGGATGAGAAGAATGTCGGCCTCATCCTCGCACTCATCCGTAGATAGCCATTTGGAATAAGCAAGCAAGGGGCTACGAGTTCCACAAATATCGCAGCCGATGCGGGGGCAGCTCTTGCATACGCCGTTTTCAGATAGCAAAAGTGTGCTTGCGCAGTCTCGGGCGTACCACGATTTAAAACCAGAACTATCGTCTTTTGTGAGCTCACGTACCCTATTGTAATCCGATGTAGGATTGCAAACCACTTTGGGCATGTTCCCAAAATACATCACGCCAATCTTAGTGCCAGAAGAGGAAACAGACTGAAGAAACGCATAGGCTGCTTCGTCCGCCGCCCTCAAGCCCTCTCCATCCATAGACCCCGAAACGTCAACGCAGATCATCACCCGGGCGTCGACGGGGCCCTGGCCCTCGCCCTTAACATCGTTGTCCGTCGGCGCGTTCAGGAAGCGCGAGAGGTCGGACTCGACCTCGGCGCGCTCCACCTCGAGCGCCTTGCCCGAGGACGCGAGCGCTGCGCCCACCTCGATGGTGGCGTTCTCGGTGTAGGAATACGAGACCAAGACGTGCGTCTCTCGCCCGCGCTCGCCCGGAATCTTTGGGACCACGTACTTGCCCACGACCGTGTTGTTGAGGGGCGCCGGGTCGTCTCCCTGCAGAAGGTAGATCTCGAGCGAGCCCGGACGGCCCGGCGTGGCGCGCACGGCGTACTCGCGGCTATTGGTGGCGGGGACGGGCGTGTTCTTGGCGATGATGGTGGAGTTCACGTAGCGCGAGCGGTCCTCGCTCTCCGCGATCATGCCCATGGAGTGCGCCGTGCAGTCCACCAGCTTGGGGAGGGCGCCCAGCGAGAAGCGCGGGGCGGCGGCAGAAGCGCCGGGGAGCGAGAACGCGGTGCCGCACTTCTGGGCCGCGTACACGGCGGCGCCCAGGGCCACGGCCTCGTCGGGGTTGACGTTGCCGCCGATGGGGCCGCTGCCCACCTTGCCGGTGAGGTACTCGCGCACCTGCGGCATCTTGGTGGAACCGCCCACGAGGATGTAGCCGTCGACCTGCGCCCACGTAAGCCCCGCCTCGCGCAGCGCCTCCTCGCAGCAATCCGTCGTGAGCGTCAGCAGGTGGCGCGTGGCCTCCTCAAAGTCCTCGCGCGTGACCTCGACGGTTCCGGAAACCGATTCCGCCATAACGCGGGCGCGCGTGCGTGCGCGGTTCGTAAGGTCTCGCTTGACCTGCTCGGACACGACGGCAAGCGTGTTGATGTCGGAGGGCGTGAGGTCCGACTCGACATCGTCGCGGTCTAGCCCCCTGGCGTCGCAGAGCTGGTCCAGGATAAAGTCCGAGAGGGCGCTGTCCCACTGGCGGCCGCCCAGCTGGTGATTGCCCGTGGAGGACAGGACGCGGATCTCGCGCCCCGAGAGCCTGGCCACCGTGACGTCGAACGTGCCGCCGCCCAGGTCGTAGATGAGGATCGTGCGCTCGCCGGCGGCGTCCGCGCTCATGAGTCCGTAGGCGTAGGCGGCGGCCGAGGGCTCGTTCAGCGTGCCCAGGGCGCGCACGCCCGTGCGCCGCAGGGCCTCGAGCGTCGCCTCGCGCTGGGGCGCCTCGAAGTACGCGGGCACCGTCACCACCGCGGAGTCGATCTGGACACCGTTGGCGCGGGAGACGTCCGCGATCAGATGGCGCAGAAACGTGGACGAGAGCGTGGTCGCGTCGAACTCGCAGCCGCGCAGGCACTCCACGTAACCGGCATTGCCCATATTCGTCTTGTAAAAGGAGGCCACATTGGCATCGCCCATGAGCTGGGCCTCCTTGGCCGCCTCGCCGCAGACGACCGAGCCGTCCTCGGCGACGGCGACCACGGAGGGAGTCGTATGCTCGCCGGACGAGTTGGGGAGGATCCTGGGCTCGCCATCCGCACCCACGCACGCGACGGCGCTGAACGTCGTCCCCAGATCGATACCTACCGCGATACCCATATCGTCTCCCTCAACTCGTCTGTCTTCTTAGTGTCTTAAAGCACCATCTGCATGGCCGTGGCCTTGGAGCGCGCCTCGCGGATCTCGTCCTCGGTAAGGCCGCTCCCATAAAAGAGGCTCCCTAAATGCTGATGCCGGATCCGCTCGAGATGGAGCGGCCGATGCTCGAGAACGCGGTGCCGAGTTCGGAGAAGTCGAAGAGGCCCGCGTAGCTATCGGAGGTGGAAATCTCCTTGAGGAACTCAAGATCGGCATCAGGGGTGCCGATACCGATGATGGTCACGCCATCGTCTTTAAGCGACTCTGCATCCTGAATAGCTTTGTCAGCGTCGCACCAGCACCCATCGGTAAGGATGAGGAGAACGTCCGCCTTCGCGTCGCTCCTATCCATTTTTGCATCCAACCAATCCGCATAAACGCCCAGCGGGTTGTACGTTCCTCCGCCGCATTCGGAAGCGAGCGTGGACCGAAAGCCCCTATCGCTATTGCTCGTGAGCAGCGAAACTTTGCCGTAATCCAGCGTTGGATCACAGCAGACTTTTGCATTAGACCCAAAGTACATCACGCCAACATGAACGCCCGACCCTTCAATGGAATCGAGGAACGCCGTTGCAGCCTTCTCGGCCGCCTCAAAACCCTCGCCGTACATGGAGCCAGAGACATCAATACAAATCATGACATCAGCACTCACGCCATGGTTTTCAACTGTTGCATCGTTGTCCGTCGGCGCGTTCAGGAAGCGCGAGAGGTCGGACTCGACCTCGGCGCGCTCCACCTCGAGCGCCTTGCCCGAGGACGCGAGCGCTGCGCCCACCTCGATGGTGGCGTTCTCGGTGTAGGAATACGAGACCAAGACGTGCGTCTCTCGCCCGCGCTCGCCCGGAATCTTTGGGACCACGTACTTGCCCACGACCGTGTTGTTGAGGGGCGCCGGGTCGTCTCCCTGCAGAAGGTAGATCTCGAGCGAGCCCGGACGGCCCGGCGTGGCGCGCACGGCGTACTCGCGGCTATTGGTGGCGGGGACGGGCGTGTTCTTGGCGATGATGGTGGAGTTCACGTAGCGCGAGCGGTCCTCGCTCTCCGCGATCATGCCCATGGAGTGCGCCGTGCAGTCCACCAGCTTGGGGAGGGCGCCCAGCGAGAAGCGCGGGGCGGCGGCAGAAGCGCCGGGGAGCGAGAACGCGGTGCCGCACTTCTGGGCCGCGTACACGGCGGCGCCCAGGGCCACGGCCTCGTCGGGGTTGACGTTGCCGCCGATGGGGCCGCTGCCCACCTTGCCGGTGAGGTACTCGCGCACCTGCGGCATCTTGGTGGAACCGCCCACGAGGATGTAGCCGTCGACCTGCGCCCACGTAAGCCCCGCCTCGCGCAGCGCCTCCTCGCAGCAATCCGTCGTGAGCGTCAGCAGGTGGCGCGTGGCCTCCTCAAAGTCCTCGCGCGTGACCTCGACGGTTCCGGAAACCGATTCCGCCATAACGCGGGCGCGCGTGCGTGCGCGGTTCGTAAGGTCTCGCTTGACCTGCTCGGACACGACGGCAAGCGTGTTGATGTCGGAGGGCGTGAGGTCCGACTCGACATCGTCGCGGTCTAGCCCCCTGGCGTCGCAGAGCTGGTCCAGGATAAAGTCCGAGAGGGCGCTGTCCCACTGGCGGCCGCCCAGCTGGTGATTGCCCGTGGAGGACAGGACGCGGATCTCGCGCCCCGAGAGCCTGGCCACCGTGACGTCGAACGTGCCGCCGCCCAGGTCGTAGATGAGGATCGTGCGCTCGCCGGCGGCGTCCGCGCTCATGAGTCCGTAGGCGTAGGCGGCGGCCGAGGGCTCGTTCAGCGTGCCCAGGGCGCGCACGCCCGTGCGCCGCAGGGCCTCGAGCGTCGCCTCGCGCTGGGGCGCCTCGAAGTACGCGGGCACCGTCACCACCGCGGAGTCGATCTGGACACCGTTGGCGCGGGAGACGTCCGCGATCAGATGGCGCAGAAACGTGGACGAGAGCGTGGTCGCGTCGAACTCGCAGCCGCGCAGGCACTCCACGTAACCGGCATTGCCCATATTCGTCTTGTAAAAGGAGGCCACATTGGCATCGCCCATGAGCTGGGCCTCCTTGGCCGCCTCGCCGCAGACGACCGAGCCGTCCTCGGCGACGGCGACCACGGAGGGAGTCGTATGCTCGCCGGACGAGTTGGGGAGGATCCTGGGCTCGCCATCCGCACCCACGCACGCGACGGCGCTGAACGTCGTCCCCAGATCGATACCTACCGCGATACCCATATCGTCTCCCTCAACTCGTCTGTCTTCTTAGTGTCTTAAAGCACCATCTGCATGGCCGTGGCCTTGGAGCGCGCCTCGCGGATCTCGTCCTCGGTAAGGCCGCCCTTGACCTCGACCTCGACCTCGCAGGACTGACCAGACGTAGGCTCAACGGCGCGAACGTCGAGGATGCCCTGCTCGCTCAAAATAAACGTCACGTCAATAGGAGAGCCCTTAGGCAGGTTGGTGCCCGAAAGGTCAATGGAAGCGGACGCAAGGGCTTCGCGATCCTTCTCGACCTTCTCCTGCTCGGCATCGTTCTCATAGACCTGAACGAGAACAGACGTCTGTCCGGCCTCGGACGTACCAAAGCGCTGGGTGTTTTCATAAGAACCCTTCTCGGGATCAATCTTCTGGTTCTTAAGAATCAGGTTGAAGATGCAGGGAGTACCCGAGTCATCCAACGCCTCGACGCCATAGCTCTTCGACGTGACGACGGAGATCTTAATGGCAGAAGCCGCGTCCTCGGGATTGACGAACGTCATAGCCAGGTTGTTAGCGCCGACGTTCTGCTGCTGTTTGACCTCCTGCGTTTGTTGGTCGACGACCTCAACCGTCTCCTCGGAGGTACCCTCCTGCTCGGCCTTGTGATACAGCATGCTGGCGAGCTGGGCGGCATAGCGGGCAGCACCCTTTGCTACGGCCTCATCCGGATCGTTAATGGCCTGTTCAAGATCGGGGAACTCCTGCTTGAGGCAGTCGGAAACCTGACGCATGCGCGTAGAGCCGCCCACGAGCAGAATCTTGGTTGGGTTATGGCCCTTAGCCCTAGCGCCGTCCAAGCAGGTACGCATGATGTCGATGGTACGAGAGAGCAAATCGGACGTCATATCGTTAAAGTCATCGATGGTAAGGCCGATCCTTTGGGGCCGACCCGTAAAGTTCAGAACTGCATTGGCGCTGTCCTTGGACGTAAGGGCAAACTTGAGCTTCTCGGCTTCGCCCTGGAGCTGCTGGTCGGCATATTCATCAAAGATGTCCTCGTCTACCTTCGCCTCTTCGCAGAACTTATCCTTGAGGTACGCAACGATGGCGGCATCCCAGTCGCCGCCGCCCAAATTCTTATCGCCCTGGTTGCAGACGACCTCGATGTTCTTGGAGCCCGAGCTATGGCTAAACGAAACCGCGGAAACGTCAAAGGTACCACCGCCCAGATCGTAAACGATAACGTCCTCGTCCTTATCGCTCTTGTCGCAGCCGTAGTTGATGGCGGCAGCAACAGGCTCCTGCACCGTACCGTACACATTGAGGCCAGCGATCTTTGCCGCAGCAAGCGTTGCCTGTGTCTCGGCATCGCCAAAGTAAGCAGGAACGGTGATGACGCAGCCATCGTAGCCCATGGGCATGTTTTGGGCAGCGTCATAGGTGAGCTTCTTGAGCACATAGGCAGAAATCTGCTCGGGCGAGTAGGTCTGCGTCCATTCTTCATCGTTCTCGTCCTTGCCGCTTATCGTGATGGCAACGGGACTGTCGCCGATAATGCGCTTAACAAAAGAGGCCGTGAAATCGGGGTCGATCAAAGCATTGTCCTTGGCAGGCTGACCCACGTCGTACTTGGAGGGGTCATCCGGATCAAAGTGCACCACAGAGGGCGTGGTGTTGGAGCCCTCGGAGTTCTTGACCACCACCGGGTTACCCGTCTCGTCGATGTAAGAGAGGCAAGAGTAGGTGGTACCCAGGTCGATGCCGATTACCGTTGTCTTCTCGTCACTCATGATTATTTCCTTCCTTTAATGGTGACTAGGTTGAATGAGACGACTAGGTTCTATGCCTACTCGTCGTCTTTGTCTAATTGCTGCTCGGGCTCGACGTAACCCTTTTTATACGTATACGCGCGGACAAATGCCGGATCGAGAACAGACCCCGAAAGCTCATAGCCCGGCGACAGGACCTCGATAATGACGCCGCGCTTTTCAGGATCGCCCGTTAAGGTGCGTGGCATAGCCAGCGTATGACGACCGCTCTCAAACCGTTCTCCCGGTTCGGGCGCAAACGAGGTGACGCCAAAATCGCAAAGAACCTCGACGAGCATTTCGCGATAGACGGAGAGATCCTCCGCCTGCTGCTGAGCCGCATCCCCCTCAACGGTGCCAAGATAGGCTAGCGTCTTGTTCATGGCATCAATCACCGACGTCACGCGCTTAAGCAGGGGCGTGGTGATTTTCTCGTACACACCGGAGCGATACCGCTCAATTTCTGCACTGTTGTTCTTGAGCACTTCCTCCTCAAAGGTGGTGCGATCAATCTTCTGACGGAAGAGCCCTGTTAGTTGAGCAATCCCCTCATCCAAAGCATCGAGGCGACGCCCCAGCTCCCCGGCAGGCATAACGGGAGTCGACTCGCCGGCTTCAACACCAGCAGTGGCATTCGCGTCGCAATCGCACTCCCCCTCCTCGACGGCCGTGTCGTCGGTGGCAGGCGCCTCAGCCTCAACGGGCTCGGGCGACTCCGCAGCAGGCTCGGCAGTCTCAACGGGTTCGCTAGCGCACCCCACCTCTTCGCATACAGGTTCTTCGGGCGCGACGTCCTCAAACGAGGGAACAAAAACATCGTCAGTCATGTGCGTCTACCTCTTCTTCCTTCGATCGATCTCGAGCTGTTGGGCATAAGAAACAGCGTTCTCAACGGGGAGAGAAATCGCCGTGGCAAACGTCGGGTCCGCCTGGCCCGCAATCCATGAAAACGGCTCGACAACGCCCTTGGGATCGTAAGCGCCGGCGAGACGCTCGTGGCCAACGGCAGAGGCTGCAAAGAAGCGATACGAGCGGAAGCTCGCCTTAAGCGACGTCAAGAAGTTGCCCATGCCATATTCGAGCAGGAAATCGCGGAGTACGGCATCCTGCGCGTCGGCGGCAGGACACTCGGGATTTGCAGCAAGATACGCATCGCAGGCGGCCTGTCCGATTTTTTCATCCAAGCCCGGAAGATCCGCCTTGCTCAGCACCACGGCAAGGGGCATGGTGAATCTGCCCTGACGATCCGGCTTGGCAACGCTTTTGACTTTCTCGATCAAGGAAGCCAAGACGTCGTCGGGGTTCGAGCGGCCAGAAACGGCGGCATCCGTTGCCGAAAGCCCTTCCTCGAGCTCGCTTGCCAAATCCGGGATGCTCATGGGGTCCACCAGCAGCACGGCGCCTTCGGCGTATGCGTACTGAAGTTGGTCCTCGTGCTCGTCGTTATTAAGGAAGGTCTCACCGGCGACGTCGTAGAGATGAATTAGACGGTCGGGATCGAGCCCGTCCTTGCGGATAAAGACGCTCAGCGAGAATGCGGAGGCGTGCTTGACGTCTGAGTCCTCACTCGTCATGCTCGCATCGCCCGATTGATAAATCTTCTCGAGCTCGGAGAAGAGCCCTCGCTTGTCATCATCGAGAAAATCGGTGTCATAGCCCTCCTTGGCTGCGCGGTCGAGCACAAGGTCGTGGGCAAGTGCCGCAATGTAGGAGGTCTTTCCTACCGAACGGCCACCAACAACGGGAATAGACATCGTCCTGGCCTCACCCGAAGCGACCGAATGGGCGCAATTGGGATTAGGGCAGCACTGCTCCAAGTCAGAGCGATGGATGGTCGATCCATCAGGCCCCTTAGCAGACGCAAAGAAGGTGCACGGGAGCTTTTGGCCGCACTCGCACACATGCGTATAGAAGCCAAACGTGTTGGGACGAAGGTAGGAATGAACCTTGCCGCACTTGGGGCAAACATACCCAGGGGTCGGCCAAACATGCTTGCACTGCTCGCAGACAAACTCCATTTTGCGCGTTTTACGATACCAAGCATCCAATGCGCGCGAGAGACCAAAGAGGATGTAAACGAGCACCATTACGACCATGATGACGGCCGAATGGATGAATGCAAAGATTACCGTTCCCGCAACGCCCGCAACAAGAAACGAGAGGAAGCAGATGCCCCACAGGACCTTGTGGATAAAGCCACCGTTGTAGAGCTCGGTAATTAATTCCCCGCGCGTAACCCTGTTAAGGACGATCGCCTCTCGAATCGTCGCTCCAAGATCAGAGAAACCCTTATCGAGCCAGTACTCAGCACGAGAAGGCTCGGGCGGCAAAAGAGCAGCCGTCTGGTTATAGCGCTCGTCAGTCAATGCCATAATCGCTAGCTCCTGTTCGAATCAATCGCATTTTTCTTAAATGCAGCCGCGTAATTCTTAAAAGCCTTAAAAACGCCATACGCGCAGAAACTCAAAACAATAGCGCCAAGAACAAAGGTGATCTGGGCTTGAAAAGCCCTCACGATCGTGTAGATGACAAACAAAAGAAACAGAACTGCAATGAGTCCGAATACCTCTAACATGCGTTTGCCTCCTCCTACTTCCTAAAAATGTTGATCAGCAAGTAAGCAGCGATGATTACGCCGAGACCGATGTATGCCTTCTGAAGGCCAGCGATTACGAGAACCAAAGCAACGGCAGAAAGGACGCAGGCTATTTGTCCCAGGCGCTTGTCCGACTCGTACTGCGTCGGTGCGACGGGTGCAGAAGCAGCGGCGCTTCCGCCTGCAGAGGAGCCCGAAGTCGTTCCAGCACCAGGCGTGGGGCTGGGCGCGGGGGTAGGAGCAGGACCGGAGGACGTCGTCGCGCTAGCCCCGGATGACGAATCAGAACCAGAATCAGAAGACGACCCCGTTCCGGAATCCGCCGATGAGCTCGTCGAGCCAGACGCACCTCCTGTCTGAGCGGCTCCGCAATAAGGGCAAAAAGCCATGCTATCGGGAATTGTTTTTCCGCAAGCCACGCATTGCATGTGAACTCCTTACACGTTCGCTATTAACCACGAAATCTTGGAAGAATGAACTTTGTAATGACAAACAACACCGCGATGATGGCGACCACGATGCCCGCAGTCTTCAGGAAGCCAAAGATAATATCGCCGTAGGTATCGAGGATAAACTTGCCAATCATAAAGACGCCAAAGGGCAGCAGGATAACGGTGCCCCAGCCAACCTCGTCGATCAGGCCCTTCGAAGCCGCCGCGCCAACCTGAGCCGCGGCCTCGGCAGAGGGACCGGAACCATCCTGCGAGTCCGTTGAAGAGTCATCGCTAAGGCTTTCTCCCCTAGCAAACTTTCTCCAAAGCCTGCCGTCCATGCGGGTGGGCACATCGTCGTTCCCCAAGCAGTAGCTAATATAGACGCCGTACCTATCGCAATGATCGGCAAGTGCATACGCGACCTCGCTACACGACGAATCGCAATCAGCCCAGCACAGTGCGCGCAAAAGCCAGTCTTCCTCGCCGCGTCGGTCACCATTGCGGCTAGCGAACTTCGCGAGAGCGGCGGCCTGCATAAACTTGTCCCAGTCCGAGGACGCCCTATCGTATGCATCGCACTCCGCTTTATAGTCAAAGGTGTCATAAGGTATGGTCCGAGCTTCGTCGTAAAGCGCCATAACTCTTTCCTTTCAGCTGGTGAACTTTCGTATTATTTCTATCGCTGAAATTGCGAGAAGTGTTGCGCAACATCTAAAATGGTCGCAAAAGGTTACGCGAACGGCGGTCGGGACACCCTGCCCGTTGCTTTGCGTGACCATCATTCGATTCGTGCTACCCGTGTCATCGCGCCGAACGCCGAATGCGCCCACCAGCACATTCCTTACGAGTTGGCCTAAGCCCTGCAATCGGCGCGCACATTTTAAAGGCTCGTCAGGCTAACGATGGAAACGGAGGAGTATGCGTACACCAAGTTCAGAGATGTACAGCGACTTGCGAAGCTTCGGCGGCATCACTAACTGCACTGCCGCCTCGATTCTCATTTCGAGCAAGTCTGATCTGTTCAGCCATGTCTCCAATCGTCCGTTTCTTTCGCGAAAGATTACAAACGCCGCTCCGGGTTCCATCGATCCCGCCGAGTTTTCTAACTTTGGCATTAGCACTCAGACGTTGTTTTCGAAAATCATCTCGAATTTGGGCGGGGCAAATGCGCGCCGTCTCGTGTCCGCGCACTATGCGGGACCGGCGGCACTTAACATGCAAGAAGCTCTAACCTGCATCGGCGAGGACGCAAGCGTCTATGCCAACGCGCTGCACAGAATTAATAACGGGACGCTCAAATCAGAGCTGGACCGCGACATCTTATATCTGCATCTCTTTATCGCGTGCGGCTGTCTGCAAAACGCCTCGGCCGCCGTTGAGAGCACCGAGATGTTTGCCAACGCGAGCCTTGCCGTCTCTTTGAAGACAGAACTGACAAGCCCGGGTAATCCGAAACGAGCTTCCCGCAAACCCGATCAAACCCAGCTGGGGTTAATTCGCGTAATCGGCAGCTCGATCGTCCCCCCGATTCACCCCCTGTCTATTGAACCCGAGGGAACGGTCATTGGCTCCATTAGTTACAACGCCTCCGATATCACTGATGTTGGAAGCTCGGTGTCACGCCGGCATCTTCATATCTGGCTCGAAAACGGCACCTGGTACGCAAGGGGGCTTCATTCTACAAACGGGACGATTCTCATCAGTGGATCGAACGGAAAAGAGCGGACGCTCGAAATGCCCCGAAGCAAACGAGGAATTTCAGAGGCCTCTCCCTCCGCAATCATTGCAAATGGTGACATTCTTCAGCTGGGAACGGATACTTCCTTCCTTGTCGTATCCTTGGCTAAATAGCCGCTGGCAATATCTATCATGACGGGTCAAATCGTTTCCCTTCCGCTCTCCTCGTCTTGATGACCCAGCTTTATTCGTATTGACAGGAGCATTCTCATGGATATCGTCGAAGGTAATAAACTCATCCGTCTCGACACGTTCGATACCGCTGTGGCGGTCGACCCCAGCGCCGAGGACGACGCCAAGCGCCGGTTTATGACGCTTATTCTTCAGACGGCATACCGCGACGGCGGCAATATCGGACACGTGCTTCGCGCGACCAACACAAGCGGCGAGGTCTTTGCCGTCAAGCTGCTCAAGGACAACGCCATCCTTTCTGACCAAACACCCGATCGCTCCGCCGAGCAAGCGGCTGCGCACCTGGCCAACACCGCCGCGTTGTTCGAGGAGTACCGTCATCTGTGCACCGTCTCGCACCTGCGCGGATTTCCGCGCGTCTATGGCTATGGATCGTGCGAGGACGACCCGCTCATCCTCATGGAGTGGGTCAAGGGCACCTCGCTCAAGCAGGCGCTGCCCTTGCTTCCGCACGATGCCTCGGGCGGGCTAACCACCCAGATGGTGGCCGCCGTTGGAAACGCCGTGCTTCGCGCACTCCTGATGACCCAGGGACTCGTAAATCCGGTCGTCCATCGCGATCTGTCGCCCGCCAATATCATGTTCCGTACCACCAGTCGAACGCTCGAGCAGCAGATCGCCGATTGCTCCTTTGACCCCTGCCTCATCGACATGGGCTCCGCGACCATGGCCCTCGGCGACGACACGATCACCCGGCGCGCCGACATCTGGCGCTTTGCCACACCCGCATACGCCGCGCCCGAGATGCTCACGCAGGATATCGAAGGCATCGCGGCCCTTCGCCGCTCGCCCGCAATCGACGTCTACGCGCTTTCGAGCATTCTGTACCAGCTCTACAGCGGTCGCAAGCCGTTCGATGTGGAGTCGACGGGCGCCGCGGCAACCGGCTCGTTCTACCTCATAAAGACCAAGACCAATCCGGCACCGCTCGAGCCGCGCTGCGAGGGCGACAAAGCGCTCGTCCAGATCATCATGAAAGGCATCTCAGTCGAGCAGTGCGATCGTCCCACCGAGCAGCAGATGCTCGAGGTGCTCTCGGCATACCTCACCGATGCCGAATCCGAGGGCCGCGAAGGCGCAAGAGACGAGGCCGCGATTGATATCGATTCTGGTACGCACCTTAAGGTCGACGTCGCCGGCGAGCGAGCGCGAGAGATTCTGGAGCAGGCCCGGCACGATGCCATGACCCGCCGCCGCTTTATTATCGGTGGCGTTGTCGCGGCCGTTGCGGGGCTCGGCGTTATCGGGGCGGCAACCCATGGCTTTGGCATCCCCGACTACCTGGACGGCATCCGCGGTTCGCTTGACGACTACACCTGGGATCAGCTGCAGGAGATTTCGCTCAAGATTAAGGCTGCCGAGACCCGTAGCGAGGCACGCGAGATCGCCAAGCGCTATCATCTGCTCGACGATGACGGTCATATCCCCTATCCATGCACCAAGCGCGTCACGCTCACCAACGGGCTGGAGGTCGGCGCACAACTCGTGGGCATCCGTCACGACGAGCTTCTAGACGGTACGGGCAAGGCCGGACTGACGTTTATGTTCGATGCCGGCATCGCCGAGCGCGATGCCGCGGCCCAACCGTTGAGCGCCGGCTGGGCAGATTGCGAGCTGCGGGAATGGCTCGATAACGATGGCCTTAAGCTGCTGCCCAACGAGTTGCGCGCACTCATTAAATCTGTCAAAAAGATCTCGAATAACGTTGGCGCTGCCAGAAGCGCATCGTGTCTGAGCGAGTTGCCCGCAACCCTTTGGCTGCCCGCCATGGTCGAGCTGTGCGGTACGCAACCGCCCGATTCGTTTGCCGAGGACTATCACTACCTGGCAGACATCTACAACGGCGAGGGCAAGGAGTATCAGCTCTTCCGCGAGCTCAAGGTGAGCCCGTATTCCACGAACGAGACGATGGTCCGCCAGTGGAAGGGCAAGGACACCTGTTGGTGGGAACGAACGGCGAGCCCCGACACATCGGAGAGCGAAGGCACACTCTATATGAACCGCGTGGGGCACGACGGCGACGTCTTTATGTACGCAACGCCTGCGGAAAAGCCAAACAAGCGAACCTGCGTGATTCCCGGATTCTGCATCTAGGCAGCGGGCGTCTTGCCGTGACGGGACCCCACCCCGGTAATCGTCTTAATCTGTAACAGTTAGAGCCCAAAAACCGGTCTAGTTGTTACAGATCGAAACAAAACCCCAGCCCCGCGAGACAACATCTCAATCTGTAACAGTAAGGGGTCAAAAACCTCTCTAGATGTTACAGATCAAGACATTTGAGTTGACCGCGGACGGTCCGTCTCGATCTGTAACAGTTAGAGGTTATATTTTCCGCCAGACGTTACAGATTGAGACATTGAGTTTCCTGCCAGCTGTTTGTCTTGATCTGTAACAAATACTCGGTAAAACCGGGTCTAAATGTTACAGATCGAGACGTTAGTTTTCGGCTGAAATGTTTGTCTAAATCTGTAACAACTATGGTTCAAAAACCGGTCCAGACGCTACAGATTGAGATGTTTGGCAGAGGCGGCCACCGATTGAGCAGCAGCCCTCATCTGTAATGAAAAGTCATACATTCCAACTATTACTAGACACCCCCAGGGGGTATGGGTGTATAGTATCGGGAGGTTAACAATTCCAACACCGAACCACAGAAAGGAGAGGCCATGGCTCAAGATAAGTTCGACGTAGGCGGCATGACATGCGCCGCCTGCCAGGCACACGTGGACCGTGCCGTGAGCAAGCTCGACGGCGTCCAAAGCGTCGCGGTCAACCTACTCGCCGGTTCCATGATGGTCGACTACGACCCCGCGCAGGTCTCCCCCGACGATATCTGCACCGCCGTCGACCGCGCGGGCTACTCGGCCTCGCCCGTCAGCACGGGCACCGGTGCCGCCGGCTCAAACGGCAGCGCACAAGCCAGGTCTGGCGCCGCCCATATGGAGTCGCCCACCAAAAAGCTGGAGGCCGCCGCCTCTGCCATGCGCACCCGCCTCATCGTCTCGATCGTCTTCCTCATCCCACTGTTCTACATAGGCATGGGACACATGCTCGGCTGGCCGCTGCCCGGCATTTTCACCGACCATATCCACAGCATGACGCTCGCCCTCACCGAGCTTGTCCTGATCATCCCCATCGTCTACGTCAACGACGCGTACTTTATCAACGGGTTTAAATCGCTCGCGCACGGCGCACCCACCATGGATGCCCTTATTGCCGTGGGCGCCACCGCTTCCATTGCCTGGTCGCTCTACGCCATGTTCATCATGGCCGACCAGCTGGCCACAGCTCAGGTGCACGAGGCCATGATGACAGGCATGGACAATCTGTATTTTGAGAGCGCGGGCACGATCCTGTCGCTCGTCACCGTGGGCAAATACCTCGAGACGCGCAGTAAGTCCAAAACCGGCGGCGCCATCGAGGCGCTCATCGATCTGGCGCCTAAAACCGCGACCGTCGTTGCCGACGACGGCAGCGAAACCACCGTCGACGTCGATAGCATCCTTCCCGGCCAGGTCCTGCGCGTGCACCCCGGCGAGTCAATCCCCGTCGACGGCGTGGTGCTCGAGGGTAGCTCGGCCGTGGACGAGAGTGCGCTCACCGGCGAGTCAATCCCCGTGGAAAAGACCGCCGGCGACACCGTCAACGCCGCCACCGTCAACCGCACCGGCTCGTTTACCTTCCGCGCCACGCGGGTTGGTGCCGAGACATCACTCGCCAAGATCATCCAGCTCGTCGAGGACGCCAACGCCACCAAGGCGCCCATCGCCCGCATGGCCGACAAGGTCGCCGGCGTGTTCGTGCCCGTGGTGTTCGTGATCTCGGCCGTGACCTTGGCGGTGTGGATGGCACTGACCGGCAGCATAAACGAGGCACTTACCTCCGCCGTGGCCGTGCTGGTGATCAGTTGTCCCTGCGCGCTCGGCCTAGCCACGCCCGTCGCCATTATGGTGGGCACCGGCAAGGGTGCCGAGATGGGCATTCTGTTTAAGAGCGCCGAGGCGCTGGAGAACCTGCGCGGCGTGGGTACCGTAGTGCTCGATAAGACGGGTACGGTCACCCGCGGCAAACCTGCCGTGACCGATATCGCGGTAGCCACGCGCGCCGATGGCTCGCCCGCCATGAGTGAAAAGGCGTTACTGAAGCTCGCTGCCGCGCTGGAGCGTTCGAGCGAGCATCCGCTGGCCGAGGCGATTATGACCGAGTGCGAGGCGCGCGGAATCGTGGCGCGCATGGTCGAGGACTTTGCCGCCGTGCCTGGACGAGGCGTTACGGCGCGCGAGGGACAAAACGCCATCGCTGCCGGTAACGTGCGCTTAATGGGCGAGCTGGGTATCACCGTGCCCGCCGGTCTTGCCGAGCGATTCGCCGCCGAGGGCAAGACACCGTTGTTCTTTGCCAAGAACGGCGAGCTTGTCGGCACCATTGCCGTAGCTGACGAGGTCAAGGAGACGAGCGCTGAGGCCATCGCTGTAATGCGTTCGCTCGGCGTCGACGTGCACATGCTCACCGGCGACAACCGTGTGACGGCCGAAGCAATCGCCCGCCGCGTAGGACTGAGCAGCAAGCAGGTCATCGCCGATGTCCTGCCCGCCGACAAGGAACGCCACGTGCGCGAACTGCAGGATGCGGGCGGCAAGGTCGCCATGGTGGGCGACGGCATCAACGACTCCCCCGCCCTGGCGCGCGCCGACGTGGGCCTTGCTATCGGCACCGGTGCCGACATCGCCAAGGAAGGGGCAGATGTGGTACTCATGCGCAGCGACCTCATGGACGTCGCCCGCGCCATCGAGCTTTCGCGCGCCACGATTCGCAACATCAAGCAAGACCTGTTCTGGGCGCTGTTCTACAACGGCATCGGCATTCCGCTCGCTGCGGGCGTGTTCTTCCCCCTCACCGGCTGGCAGCTCTCGCCGATGTTTGGCGCCGCAGCCATGAGCCTGTCGAGCGTGTGCGTCGTAAGCAACGCGCTGCGCCTGAAATCCTTTAAGCCTAAAGTGACAAAATAGGCTCACCATTACGTCCACTTAGAAC
Source organism: Collinsella sp. HCP3S3_E11 (assembly GCF_052067375.1). NCBI lineage: Bacteria > Bacillati > Actinomycetota > Coriobacteriia > Coriobacteriales > Coriobacteriaceae > Collinsella > Collinsella sp. HCP3S3_E11. The sequence continues at coordinate 208,436 of NZ_JBQHQI010000001.1, forward strand.
GGGTTTTCCAGGTGCCCGAGATTGACCTGAAAGAGGAGCGACGCGTACTTTGGTACGCGAGCGACGGCTTGAAGGTCAAGGTCGGGTGCCTGGGAAAGCCGACATAACAGAGAGGAATACCCATGCGTTACACAATTAAGACTTCCGGCCTTATGTGTGGCCACTGCGACGCTACTGTCGAGACGGCACTGCTCAACGTTGCCGGCGTGACCGACGCCGATGCCGATCACGAGACTCAGACGGTACAGGTGGAGTGCGCCGACACCGTGGCCGCTGAGCAGCTCGCTGCCGCCGTCGAGAGCGCCGGCGAGAAGTTCCACGCCCTGTCCGTGACCGCAGCCTAGCTGCTACCAGAAGCATTCGACCCCATCGACCAGAAACGAGGACCCGCCATGATGGCAGACCGCAAATCGGTGAACCGTATGCTCAAGACGGCGCGCGGCCAGATCGACGGCATCCTGCGGATGGTCGAGGAGGACCGCTACTGCGTCGATATTTCCACGCAGCTCATGGCCACACAGGCACTCCTCGCGCGCATTAACGCCGACGTACTCAAGGCGCATATCGAGGGCTGCGTGACTTCGGCAATCGAATCGGGCGACGAAGACCTCAAAGCCGCGAAGCTCGCCGAGATCGAACGCGTCGTCGACAAGCTCTCTAAGTAATCGGCGCATTGAGGACAAACCACTTTGCACCGTCTTGATGTTCCGAGGACAGGTATGTTTGCACCACATTGGTGCAGATTAACCTGTCCCCCTTGCTCTAAATCGGGTATAAAGGCGTGCGGCATATCGAACGAAAGGCAATTTGCATGAATGACTTTATGAAGGGCCGCAATGGCGCCGACGAGCTCACCATCGTGATGGGTTTTGCGGGCATCGTCATCGCGATGATCGGATCGATGACCCGCGTCCAGTGGCTCAGTTGGATCGCCATCGCCGTCATCGTGATCGGCGTACTGCGCGGCCTGTCCAAAAACATCGACGCACGTCGCAAGGAGAACGAGGCCTTTGTCGCCGGCTCGGCTAAGGTCCCCGGCTTGGGCAAGTTTGTCGCCAGCTTGGGTGGCGGCGCTGCAGCGGCCAGCACCTCACGCGCGGCCGGCACCAGTAAGGAAGACTTTGAGCGCGCCAAGCGCACGGCCAAGAAGATGTGGAAGGGTCGCAAGACCACGGCATACCTCAAGTGCCCCAACTGCGGCCAGATGCTCTCCGTCCCCAAGGGCAAGGGCAAGATCCGCGTCACCTGCCCCAAGTGCCACGCCAAGATGGAGACGCGCTCGTAGCCGCCATACCGCAGGACAAAATAAAAGCCGAGGCCTCGCACCGGGACCTCGGCTTTTTTGAATGCGACAAAGGGCCCGCCCCCGTCACACCTACGCCACGCCGTCGCGGGCAAGCTCCTCGGAAAGCGCCTCGGCTGGCATGGCCATAATCGTGTCGAGCTCGGCGTCCACCTCGGGAATACGCTTCACCTTGAGTTTGCGCACCAGATCGCCACGGCACATCACGTGCATCGGCTCGCGCAGAGCGCACAGGTCATCGAGTGGGTTCTCACGCGTCACCAGGATATCGGCAGCCTTGCCGCACTCGATCGCACCGGTCTCGCCGCCCAGCCCCAGCAGCTCAGCATTGACCTGCGTAGCCGTATGCAGCGCAAATGCATTGCTCACGCCCACGTACTTGGCAAAATAGGCCACCTCGCGCCACATGTCGTACTGGGTCACGAACGGGCAGCTCGAATCCGTACCCAAACCTACCTTGATACCGGCTTCCAGCGCCGCACGAGCGCTCTCGATAATGCCCGAGCACACGATATCGCCGTTCTTCTTTTGCGTGTCAGTCGAATGAGTCTTTTCCGGATCGAGCAGCACAAACGGCAGTGCGGGGCTGATCGTGCAGGTCACACTCGGCGCACGCCCCTCGAGCTGAGTTCCCGCGGCGCCGCGGTACAGCTCCAGGATCTCGGGCGTCAACGGAGCGCCGTGCTCGATCGTATCGACGCCGGCCTCGAGCGCGGCGCGTACGCCCTCGGTGCTCTCGACATGAGCCATAACCGGAAGGCCCATATCGTGCGCTGCCTTGCACGCCGCCGCGGCAACCTCCACCGGCATACGCAGCACGCCCGGCTCGCCCACCTCGGTCGCATCGAACACACCGCCCGTTACGAACAGTTTAATGACGTCGGCACCGCGCGCATACAGGTCGCGCACCTGTTCGGCCGCCTCGGAGGGACTGTTGGCCACCTGGGCGAACAAGCCCGCGCCGTGGCCACCCGGCACCGTGACGCCCGTTCCCGGCGCCACCAAACGCGGACCCTGATACTTGCCGGCGTCGATAGCATCGCGCACGGCCAGATCGGCAAACAGCGGGTCGCCCGCGCCGCGCACCGTGGTCACGCCGCTTGCCAGCTGCTGTTGGGCGCTGCCCTTAAGAATATGGCGCACGATAGCGCGCCCCACGGGATTATCGAGCTTCTTCATCAGCGCGCCCGCATCGCCCGCCGAAACCGGCTTGCCCGAGCCGCACAGATGCACATGCATATTGATGAGGCCCGGCATGAGATACGCCCCGGCCAGGTCAAGGACCTCGGCACCTGCAGGCGCCTGCGCAACAGCGCTCGGCCCCATCCACGTGATGACACCGCGCTCAACGGCCACGGCCATGTCGGGCTGCGGCTCCATATGCTCCGAACCATCCAGGACGGTCGCATTGATAAACAACGTGGAACGATCGGCAGACGCCATATCGAGCTCCTCCCTCACGATTAACTTGAACATTTGTCCATTATCACCTAATGCAGCAAACTAAAGTCGAACATATCGGTTAGCGGAGGGACGAGAGAGCTGTGAGGGCAAACGGAGACAGCACGGCAATGCTCCGGCCGTTCCAGCAAAACGTCTTGATTTGTAACAGGTAGACCAGGTTTTAGCAGCCAGATGTTACAGATCAAGATCTTTCGGCACCGCGGCCAACCTTTGTCTCAATCTGTAACAGTTGGGTCGAATTTTGGCCGCTAGATGTTACAGATCGAGATCTTTCGGCACCGCGGCCAGCCTTTGTCTCAATCTGTAACAGTTGGGTCGAATTTTGGCCGTCAGATGTTACAGATCGAGATATTCTCCAGCCCTGTCGTCAAACATCTAAATCTGTAACATGTAGACAGGTTTTCGGCCTCTAGATGTTACAGATTTAGATCTTTTAGCGGCAGCCAACCTTCTGTCTCGATCTGTAACAGTTACGAGGCCAAACGGCCCCTTGTTGTTACAGATCGAGACAAAATCGACAGGAACAACCACATCCGCGTTAGTCGTATCCCTCAGCGCCCATACCACTGACGCTTCCATCCCTCAGCCAAATCGGCCCGCTGCGAAATACCCGCCAGCCTCATCTTTTCAGCCAGCTTCCCCGAGTTCTTGAGTTCATCAAACGTGAACCTCAGCACCTTGTGCCCGAGCATTGTCAGATGAGATTCCCGCTGACGCTCTGCTACGAACGGATCGACCGACTCCCGATCCCCACCATCCTGCAGGGTATACTTTCCTCTTCCGTCGAGCTCGCCAATCACGCACGTCCCGTCCTCGAGCCTCCAGAAATAATCGACCCGAAACACCTGTCTCGAATCGAGCGGATCGCGAAACTCCACCTGCAACTCTGGCACCGGAAAACCGTATGCAATAAAGAACGCTCGGAACCGAGACTCGCCACCATTTTCGGACAGCCCGTCCGCATGCGACGCAATCACCTGAGCTCTGCGATACCCGCGTCTGCCCTCGCAATCGGCCTGGAGCCGTTCGCAGAGGTCGTCGCGCGATATGCCCTTCGCCCGCAGCGCAGAATCGGCAATCGCCAGACCATATGAAAACGGCGCACGCAGCAGACAATCCTCCACCGTGCGCCAAAACGGCGTCACTCGCACGCCGTCGACGCGCTCAAGCGCACCCGACGCCTGCGGACGCAGCAGCCTATATCCCGTACTCAACGCCACCGAACAACCCGTCTTGACCAAGTAACGCGGCCCGAGCAGATCATTAGGCACCTCCAGACCCCATATCAGCGCGGCGTCATACCCCCAAAACGCCCAATCGGGATGAAACTCCGCAAGCCCCTTGATGGTCCGCCGAGCCCGCTCCGGCGGCGTCAACACATCCCATTCATGCTGAAAACAGAATAGGTGCGATTCGGGCTCCGCAATATCGTCTGTGCCCACATGGCGCCGCAGCCACATGAGCTCGGCATTGTCGTGCGTCGCAAGCAGCACGCCTTGTTCAGCCGCCTCCGTGAGCCTGGCGAGCATCCTATTCCGCGCCAAGGTGCTACGTACTGCATGTTTGTGTTTGAAAACGGTATTAGACACTTTCATCACCACCACGTCAGACAAATGGACCATCGTCACCGTTGCCTCCGCTGACAAATGTCTTGATCTGTAACAGGAAGACAATCTTTGAGCCACTAGTTGTTACAGATTTAGATTGTTCGGTACCACGGCCAACCTTTGTCTCGATCTGTAACAGTTAGGTCGAATTTTGGCCTGTAGATGTTACAGGTTGAGACATTTCCCCAGCTAGGTGCCAAACGTCTCAATCTGTAACAGTTAGATCGAGTTTTGGCCTGCAGATGTTACAGATCGAGACATCCCCCCCCTGCCGGGTGCCAAACGTCTCAATCTGTAACAGTTAGACGTTCTCCAGACCCCTAAACGTTACAGATTTAGACAAACCAGCAACGCCCAAGCATTCGTCTCAATCTGTAACGGGTAGACCGGTTTTTTGTCCCTTGACGTTACAGACCGAGACAAATAGACGGGCGGCGGCGGCAGATGCCCATCCCCTACTCCCATTCCTGTTTGTAGATGTTGAGTGACTTTACGTAGCGCCCCTGGGCACCCATGATGTCGCGAACCAGCCGTAAGAAGAAGCTGATACACGAGGTATCGAAGCCATCTTCTAGGTCCTCAGGATGCACGGCGCCAGGCCCGTCGACCGCCGTGTCGCTCAGGCGCGCAATGTCGTAGAGGTAGAGCTGCCCCGCCGTCAGCCAGACATCGTCGACGCACGCGAGGCGCACTGCAATCGCGCCATCGCGCCAGTGCTCCTTTTGCACGATATGCGGATCGTAGACGTCAAAGCGACGGTCGGTACGCGTGTCACGCAGCGCGACCATGCCGGTCGCGGGATCCTTATCCAAAATGCCAAAGCGCGAGAAATAGTGCGTGTCGCGCACCTGCCCGAGCCGTCTGAGCGAAGTAGGCGAAAGCGACGCCGGCGGCTCGTCAACATACAGCTCAAGCAGCGTCTTGCCATGGTAATAGGGACGCTCAAACAGCAGCCAATCGGTAAATGCCATGTTATAGGCCATGATTTCATTTTGCGAGGGCTCCTCACAATAGCTGAGCCATGGATCGACTATCACTTCGAACTGTGTACGCGCCGACTCCAAAAACTGAAACTTGCGCAGCATCCAAAACTGGGCCATGCCGGCGATATCGTCACCGACGGCCTCGGCCAGACGTCCCCGGTCCAAAACATGATCAGCCATGGCATCCTCCTCAAACTGATAAACCTCAATTTGAGCTTACGAGGAGGGCGGGTGGTCGCCGCCATCACGGGCGAAATGGGCATCGGGCTGCAAACCAGATGCTGACCAAGCACTTGACGGGATACTTGCAGATTATGCAAATTGCCACAAAATCGCGGGTAGAACTAGACGAATCACCCGCGCCGCTGTCCGCAAACAACTAAAGCCGCCACATAAACAGCAGAGCGCAACGAGCGCAAACGCCAACGGGTAGGCAGCCAAACGTCGGCAAACGAGCAAAACGCTCGCAAACCCGCAAGGAGTGTCCCCGGATGCCGGCACGTAAGGAACGTCCCCAGCTGCCGGCACTTGGGGACGCTCCTTACGTGCCGGCCGTTGGGGACAGCCCTTGCCGATTCGATTGTTGAGTAACTCCGTGATTGTCTTACAGCCCCAGCGCCTCGGCGACCTCGGCTGCGCAGGCGAGGGCATCGGCCATGGCACTCACCACGAGCGAGCTACCGTTGCGGGCATCGCCGGCCACATACACCGGCGCGGCATCTGCGGCAACGCCATCCACGCGAGCCGCAAGATGCGAGTCATCGGAGGCCATCACGGGCAACGGACGGCCCGCCGTGGCAATAGGCACGTCAACAGCGTCGAACACGCCGTGCTCCGGACCCGTAAAGCCACAGGCGATCAGCACCAGCTGGGCCGGCACCTCGTGCTCGGAGCCCGCAATGCGTTCGGGCTTGCCGGCCGACCAGTCCAGATCGACCACGCGCAGGCCCGCGGCAGCGCCCTTCTTGTCCAGCAATACCTCGAGCGTATCCACGCCCCAAGCACGCATCTCGCCGCCCATGGCAGCGATAGCCTCCTGCTGACCGTAGTCGGTCTTCTTAACGTTGGGCCACTGCGGCCAGGAATTGCTCGCCGCACGCTTATCGGGCGCAGCCGGCAAGAACTCAAACTGACGCACACTGCGTGCACCCTGGCGCACCGCGGTACCCACGCAGTCGTTGCCGGTATCGCCGCCGCCAATGACCACAACGTCCAGGCCGCGCGCGTTCACCGCGGGCTCACCGCCATCGAGCACCGAGACGGTCGAAGCCGTCAGGTAGTCCACGGCATACACCACGCCCGGGGCATCCACATTCGTAGCCAAAAGACCGCGGGGCGTACGAGCACCGGCAGCCACCACAACGGCGTCAAAACCATTGAGCTTGGCCGCCACCGCAGGGTTCGTAACGTCAGTACCCAGCTCAAAGACAATGCCCAGCTCGCGCATGAGCGCCACGCGGCGCTCGACCACGGACTTCTCGAGCTTCATGTTGGGAATGCCGTACATGAGCAGACCGCCTGGGCGGTCGTCGCGCTCAAACACCATCACGCGGGCACCGCGACGCGCAAGTTCCCATGCAGCCACCAGGCCAGCCGGGCCAGAACCAACCACGGCGACCGAGGGCGCGTCCTCCCCTGCCGGCTCAAAGCGACGCGGGCCGCCGTTTGCCCATTCGTGGTCGCTGATCGCGCGCTCGTTATCGTGAATCGTTGTGGGCTGGCCGTCGACCGAACCCAGGTTGCACGCAGCCTCGCACAGTGCCGGGCACACGCGGCTCGTAAACTCGGGCATGGGCGAGGTGAGCGACAGGCGCTCGGCCGCCTCGTCCCAGCGACCGCGATACACCAGCTCGTTCCACTCGGGAATCAGGTTGTGCAGCGGACAGCCACTCGGACGCGCCTTGCCAAAGCTCGCACCCATCTGGCAAAACGCCACGCCGCACATCATGCAGCGGCTCGCCTGGGCGCGGCGCGCATCGTCGTCGAGCTCCACATACAGCGGATCGAAATCGCGGCTGCGCTCCTCCACGGGGCGCAGCTCGTGGGTCACGCGATCGATATCAAGAAAAGCACCGGGCTTACCCATGGCACTTACGCCTCCTTCTTGGTCGAAGCAACAGAGCTGACAGCCACGGGCGCAGTGCCCGCTGCACCGCCCGCGACATCAAAGCGAGCGACATCCGCGGCGCTCGCGCGGCCGGTCACGATGTCAAACGCCAACTCCTCGGCCTGCGCATGCGTCTTGCCCACGGCCTCGGCCGCAGCGACAATCGCCAGCACGCGCTCGTACTCGGTCGGAATGACCTTCACAAAGTGCTTGCTCATCGAGTCGAAGCTGTAGAGCAGCTTAATGCCGCGCGGGCTCTGCGTCGCGTCCACGTGCTCCTGGATGAGCGCGCGAATCTGCGCCAGCTCGCCAGCCGTCGGGGCCTTGAGTTCCACGCTCTCGTGGTTCACACGGGCCTCGAGCGTGCCGTACTGGTCAAAGACATAGGCCACGCCACCCGTCATACCGGCGGCGAAGTTCTGCCCGACCTCTCCCAAGATGAGCGCCAGGCCGCCCGTCATGTACTCGCAGCCATGGTTGCCGCAGCCCTCGACCACCACAGTGGCACCGGAGTTACGCACGCCAAAGCGCTGGCCTGCCAGGCCGTTAATAAAGCCGCGTCCGCTCGTGGCACCAAAGAACGCCACGTTGCCCACGATGATGTTCTCGTCGAACTTGTAGGTCGCATGCGGGTTGGGGCGCACCGACACCTCGCCGCCCGAAAGGCCCTTGCCAAAGTAGTCGTTGGCGTCGCCGCACACGTTGAGCGTAATGCCGCGCGGCAGAAAGGCGCCAAAGCTCTGACCGGCCGAACCATCGCAATCGATGGTGATGGAGCCGGCGGGCAGGCCCTCGGGATGCGCCTTGGTCACCGCATTGCCCAGGATGGTGCCCACGCAACGGTTGACGTTGGCGATATCGGCGCGGAACCGAATCGGGCGCAGGTGCGCACGGGCATCGGCCGTATAGGGCACGAACAACGTGGAGTCGAGCGTCTTGTCGAGCTCGCTGTCCGCAGCCATCTGCGGCAGGAAGTGGCGACCGTCGGCGCCCGGGATATGGGCACCGAACTCGCAGGTCGCGCTCGCCAGCACGGGCGACAGATCAAGCAGGTTGGCCTTGCGGTTGCCCGGTACCTCGATCTGGCGCAGGCACTCGGGATGGCCGACCATCTCGTCGACGGTGCGGAAGCCCAGGCTCGCCATGACCTCACGCAGCTGCTCGGCAACAAAGAGCATAAAGTGCTCAACGTGCTCGGGCTTGCCGCGGAAGCCGCGACGCAGGCGACAGTTTTGCGTGGCGATGCCGGCCGGGCAGGTGTCCTGCTGGCAGTCGCGCTGCATGAGGCAGCCCATGGAGATGAGCGGCATGGTCGCAAAGCCAAATTCCTCGGCGCCCAGCAGGCAGGCGACGGCAACATCGGTGCCGTCCATGAGCTTGCCGTCGGCCTCGAGCACCACGCGGGAGCGCAGGCCGTTTTGCAGCAACGTCTGCTGAGCCTCGGCAAGGCCGAGCTCCAGCGGCAGGCCGGCGTGCCAAATGGAATCGCGCGCCGCGGCACCCGAGCCGCCATTGTGGCCGCTGATCAAGATCTTGTCGGCGGCACCCTTGGCCACACCGGTGGCGATGGTGCCGACGCCGGCCTCGCTGACCAGCTTGACCGACACGCGCGCACCGGGGTTGGCGTTCTTAAGATCAAAGATCAGCTCTGCCAGGTCCTCGATGGAGTAGATGTCGTGGTGCGGCGGAGGCGAGATCAGGCCGATGCCGGGCGTGGACTGACGGACCTCGGCGATCCAGGGGTAGACCTTCTTACCGGGCAGGTGGCCACCCTCGCCGGGCTTGGCGCCCTGGGCCATCTTGATCTGAATCTCGAAGGCGCTGCACAGGTAGCGGCTCGTTACGCCAAAGCGCGCACTTGCCACCTGCTTGATGGCGGAGTTCTTGGAGTCACCGTTAGCCAGCGGGGTCTCGCGACGCGGATCCTCGCCGCCCTCGCCCGAGTTAGAGCGTCCATGCAGGCGGTTCATGGCGATGGCCATGCACTCGTGCGCCTCTTTGCTGATAGAACCGTACGACATGGCACCGGTGTTAAAGCGGCGGACGATGTTGCGCGCGGGCTCCACCTCGTCGAGCGAAACCGGCGTGCGGCCGTTGGCATTAAAGTCGAGCAAGTCACGCAGGCGCACGGCACGGCCGGTGCGGTGCAGGCGGGCGCTGTACTCCTTAAAGGTGTCGTAGCTGTCCTCACGGCAGGCGGTCTGCAGCAAGTAGACAGTCTGCGGATCAATGAGGTGATCCTCGCCGCCGAGCGGGCGCCACTTGGTCAGACCCAGCGTGGGCAGCTGATCGGGAGCCGGGCTCTTAAGGATAGCGAGCGCGGCGTCGTAGCGCTCGTTTTGCTCGCGCTCAACGTCCTCGACACCCATACCGCCCACACGGCTCACCGTGCCGGCGAAGTACGCGTTGACGAACTCCGGCGTAAAGCCCACGGCCTCGAAGATCTGCGCCGAATGGTAGCTCTGCACCGTGGAGATGCCCATCTTGGACATGATGGAAACGATGCCGGCGGTCGCAGCCTTATTGTAGTTGGCGATGCCCTGCTCGGCTGTCACGTCCAGATCGCCGTGCGCCGCCAGGTCGCGAATGCACGCATGCGCGTTGTACGGATAGATGCCGCTCGCGGAGTAGCCCACCAGCGCCGCAAAGTCGTGCGGAGACACGGCGTCGCCACACTCCACCACGATGTCGGCAAAGGTACGCACGCCGGCGCGGATCAGGTGGTTGTGCACGCAGCCCACGGCGAGCAGTGACGGCACGGGTACCTCGTCCGCTCCGGCGCGATCGCTCAACACCACGATGTTCACGCCGTCGCGGACCGCAGCCTCAACGTCCTCTGCAAGCTGCTTGAGCGCAGCCTGCAGCGCGCCCTCGCCGGCATCGCGGCGGTAAACGGCACGGAAACGGCGGGTCTTAAAGCCAACACGGTCAATCGCGCAAATGCGGTCGAACTCCTCCTCGCTCAGCAGTGGGCGCTCCAGACGCACGAGTTGGCAGGCCGTACGAGAATCCTCGAGCAGGTTGCCGTGGTTGCCCAGGTAGAGCGTGGTCGAGGTGACCATATGCTCGCGCAGGGCGTCGATCGGCGGGTTCGTGACCTGGGCGAACAGTTGATAGAAGTAGTCAAAGAACGAGCATGTCTTCTTGGACAGGCAGGCCAGCGGCGCATCGATACCCATCGAGGCGAGCGGGGCCTTGCCCTGCTGGGCCATGGGGCGCACGACCTCGTCAACATCATCCCAGTGATACCCGAGCTTGGCCATACGCACGGCGGCAGGCACCTCGGCATCCTCGGCGGGCGTTGCCGCGGCGGGCTTGTCGAGCGCGTCAACGGTCAGCGTCTCTTCGGCAATCCAATCGCGGTAGGGCTTTTCCTTGGCATAGCGGGCGCGCAGCTCATCATTGTAGATCACACGGCCGCGGGCAAAATCGACCTCGAGCATCTGGCCCGGTCCCAAACAACCGCTTGTCAGGATATTCTCGGGGCGCACCTCGATGGTGCCCACCTCGCTTGCCAGCATAAAGCGGCCGTCGCGCGTCACGTAGTAGCGAGCCGGGCGCAGGCCGTTGCGGTCGAGGGCGGCACCCAGCGTACGGCCGTCGGTAAAGGCGATGGCCGCCGGGCCGTCCCAGGGCTCCATGAGCATGGACTGGTAGGCATCGTAGGCGCGGCGCTCCTCGCTCAGGTTGTCGTTGTGGTCCCACGGCTCGGGCAGCAACATGGACGCGGCACGCGTGAGCGGACGGCCGTTCATGACCAAAAACTCGAGTACATTATCCAGAATCGCGGAGTCGGAACCCTCGCGGTTGATGATGGGCATCACACGCTCAAGATCATGCTGCAGCACGGGACTGTACAGGTTAGGTTCGCGGGCGCGAATCCAGTTGACGTTGCCCTTGAGGGTGTTGATCTCGCCGTTGTGGATAATAAAGCGGTTGGGATGTGCGCGCTCCCAGCTAGGCGTGGTGTTGGTGGAGTAGCGCGAGTGGACGAGCGCCACGGCCGTCTTGACGGCGGCGTCGTTGAGATCGATAAAGAAGCGGCGCATCTGCGTGGCGACCAGCATGCCCTTGTACACGATGGTGCGCGAGCTCATGGAGCACACATAGAAGATCTTGTCACGCAGGGCAAACTCGGCGTCGGCCTTCTTTTCGATGGTACGGCGGCACACGTACAGGCGACGCTCAAAGGCATCGCCGGCGAGCGTGTCGTCCGGACGGCCCAGGAAGGCCTGCAGGATGGTGGGCATGCAGGCGCGGGCCGTCTCGCCCAGATCGTGAGGGTCGACCGGCACCTCGCGCCAAAAGAGCAGCGGCACGCCGGCCTCGGCACAGCCTTCCTCAAACACGCGGCGGGCATCCTCTACGCCCTTGTCGTCTTGCGGGAAGAACAGCATGGCCACGCCATAGTCGCCCTCTGCCGGCAGAATCTGGCCGCACTTTTGAGCCTCTTTGCGGAAAAAGTGATGCGGAACCTGGAACAGGATGCCGGCGCCGTCGCCGGTATTCTTCTCGAGTCCCGTGCCACCGCGGTGCTCCAGGTTGACCAGAATGGACAGCGCATCGTCCAGAATCTGGTGGTGGCGCTCACCGTTGATATCGGCAAGCGCGCCGATGCCACATGCATCGTGGTCGAATTCGGGGCGATAAAGGCCCTGCTGCTGAGCGGAATCTGCCTGCATCGCGATCCTCCCCTAGATATTTAGACAGTCAGTTGAATAGGCATACTAGAAGCATCGCCGGCCCATTGTGTTTCCCGCCCGTTTCGAAACAATTGCGTAACGCACGCCCTACGAGTGGACACCGCCGACCTCAAGGGCAACAACAAGGGCCCCAGGTTCGGCCTGTAAGCTCACCGCTTCAAACATCTCAATCTGTAACAGGAAGACCCAATTTCGACGACTAACGGTTACAGATTGAGATGTTCTCGAGAGACGGTTACGAATGTCTCAATCTGTAACACGAAGGGGCGGTTTTGGCGGTCAGCTGTTACGGATCGAGATTTTCCATAGGACCATTTCTTCCTGTCTCGATCTGTAACACCTAGGCCCAATTTCCATCCCTAGTTGTTACAGATCAAGACATTTCGGCAACCCCCTTTTACCATCCTATTCAAATACAACAATTTTGTTAGTCATGGTCAAATTTCGAGCCTAAAACGGGTATCCTTTGCGGCGTCAAACAAACGGCACGCAGGAGTGCACCATGATCGACCAACTCAAACATCACTTTGGTTCCCCGCGCACCGGCGGCCACGGCGGACTCGACATCGCACGGCATATCGGCCCCGGGCTGCTCGTGACCGTCGGCTTTATCGACCCGGGCAATTGGGCCTCCAATATGGCCGCCGGCTCGCAGTTTGGCTACGCGCTGCTGTGGATCGTCACGCTGTCCACGATCATGCTCATCGTGCTGCAACACAACGCGGCTCACTTGGGCATCGCCACGGGCATGTGTCTTGCCGAGGCCACGACGCGCCACCTGCCCCGCCTCGTCGGGCGTGCGATACTCGGCAGCGCGTATCTAGCCACGGTCGCCACCGCCATGGCCGAAGTCCTGGGCGGTGCGATCGCACTTCAAATGCTCTTTGGCCTGCCCGTACGTGCCGGCTGCATCATCGTGGCGGCGGCATCGATTGTCATGCTCATGACAAGCTCCTACAAACGCGCCGAACGCTGGATCATCGCCTTCGTGGGCGTGGTGGGACTTTCGTTTTTAGCCGAGCTTCTGCTGGTCAAGGTCGACTGGCCGCAAGCCGCCACAAGCTGGATTACACCCAGTATGCCCACCGGCTCAGTCGCGATTATCGTAAGTGTCCTAGGCGCGGTCGTTATGCCCCACAACCTCTTCCTGCACTCCGAGGTCATCCAATCCATGCACTTCGAAGGCCAAGGCGAGCAGGTTATCGAAGAACGCCTGCACTACGAGCTCTTCGACACGCTCTTTTCGATGGGTGTGGGCTGGGCAATCAACTCGGCCATGGTCATCCTGGCCGCAACGACCTTCTTTGCGCACGGCATTGTCGTAGACGACCTCGCCGTCGCAGCGGCCACGCTCTCCCCCATTCTGGGCCCGGCAAGCTCGACCATCTTTGCGGTGGCACTGCTGTTTGCGGGCATATCGAGTAGCGTGACGGCGGGCATGGCGGCGGGCACCATCACCGCGGGCATATTCGACGAGGAATACGACATCCACGACCGACATTCCTCGATCGGAGTGGCGGCCTGTTTCGTCGGCGCAGTGGCGGCGTGCCTGATCGTCCCGAATCCTTTTGAGGGTCTCATTTGGAGTCAGGCACTGTTGTCGCTTCAGCTGCCGATTACGGTCTTTGTGCTCATACGACTCACCAGCTCGCCCCGCGTCATGGGCAAATACGCCAACTCGCGCCCGCTCAACGCGTTGCTCGTAGGGATCGGTGTCATCGTGACGATTCTCGACATCGTACTGCTAACGGGGATGTAATGGGATGGCGTGACTGTCCAGATATAACGTCTCAATCTGTAACACGTGAGGCCGCTTTGAGCCCTTAGATGTTACAGATTGAGATTTTCTGAGAGATAGTTTCAGTTTGTCTCGATCTGTAACAAGTGGACCCAATTTCCGCGCCCAGATGTTACAGATCGAGATATTTCTTCAGCCCCAACCTTTTGTCTCGATCTGTAACAAGTAGAGGGGGTTTACGTGCCTAAATGTTATAGATTGAGATTTTGAGAATGATGGTTTTGGTTTGTCTCGTTCTGTAACAGGAAGACCCGTTTTGAGCCGTTAGATGTTGCAGGTTAAGACAAAAGGTCGGCCGGACTCACAACAGACAGGATCGGCTAATAGCAGCCGTGATCCCTTGGGGACGGAGGAAAAGGGCCCCGGCCGGGATATCCGACCGGGGCCCTTGGACAGAGCTATATGTTGCTGCAAGTCGTGTGTCTACGAGCTACTCCTCGACGAGCTCAAACTGATCGGGACCGACGCCACACACCGGGCACACGTAATCCTCGGGCAGCTCGGGCGTGTCGACCTCTACCTCGTAACCGCAAACGGTGCACACGAACTTGTACGTCTTCTTTTCCTCGGCCATGATGTTCTCCTCTCGAACGTGGCTGCTGATGTACTTTGCTTATTAGTATATATTCTTAATAATATAATGCAAGCGGTTTTACCGCATTTCTACCCTTGGTACGAAGACGCCTTGGGCGGCGTCTTGCCCTTCAGGACCTTATGGTAGTAATCGTAGGTGAGCGGCGTCTCGTCGCTCAGGCGCTCGGCATCCTCGACCTCGCCGATAAACAGTAGATGCGTGCCCACATCCACTGTGTCGATCAAACGGCAGCTAAACAAGGCCGCCGCATGCTCGGGAACATAGGGCATGCCCAGTGCGGTCTCGCGCGTCTCGTACTTGGCAAATTTGTCAAAGTTGCTGCTGGTACGGAATCCAAAGTTACCAATGTAGGGCATATCGGCCGTCTGATCGATCACGGTCAGCGCAAAGGCCTTGGCAGACGAGATAACGCTAGACGTGACATTTTCCTTGTTCACGGCAACCGAAATGCGCGGCGGCGTGGACGTCACCTGCACTGCGGTGTTGATAATGCAGCCGGCGCGCGATCCATCTGCCGCGGCACTCACCACATACAGCCCGCACGGCATCGTAAAGAACGCAGTTTTATCCAAAACGATCACTCCCCTAACTCGGAATTGAGCCTTGCAGACGTATATACCCACAATGAGACATATGTGTCAGAACGGTAAGAAAAATGAGCCACACGCAGTTGCGGTGAAAAAGTCCCTGTTTAAGCCTGGATACCCAACAAGCAGGAACTATTCCACCGCAACTTGCGAGGAGCAGACCGGGAGTACGACAACAGTGATGGATGAACATCCCCGCCCGCCCGGATATCAACCCTTAGCGATTACGCTCCTTAAGCGCGCGATCGATTTCGCGCTGAACGTCACGTTTGGCCATGTCCTCGCGTTTGTCGTAGAGCTTTTTGCCACGGCCCAGGCCCAACAGCAGCTTAACGCGACCATCGGTATTAAAGTAGAGCTCGAGCGGCACCAGTGCATAGCCGCGGTTGCGCAGTTTGCCGTCAAGAAAATCAATCTCCTTGCGATGCAGCAGCAGACGGCGCCGGCGATCGGGATCACGGTTCCACACGCCACCGTGACTATAGGGATGGATGTGCAAACCCACCAGCCAGCACTCGCCGCCGCGAATCAGCGCAAAAGTATCGGTAATCTGACAGGCGCGCTCGCGAATCGACTTGACCTCGGTACCGCTCAGCTCAATGCCGCATTCGAATGTCTCGTCGATAAAGTATTCGTGATGCGCCGAACGATTCTTGGAGATGAGCTTGCGCTCGCGCTTACTGGGCATCGCCGGCCTCCTCGGCGTCATCGGCTTTCCCGCTCGCGGCCTCGCGTTTGGCCTTGCGCTCGGCGTTGAGCTCGGCATCGCTTTCGCGCACCAGCTTAATGATCGCCGCGCATGCCTCCTCGCCCACCAGGTCGCGGGCACGGACCGTCAGGCGTGTAGCCTCCTGCTTGTCACCGTCGCCCGCAGCGTCGGTCGCACACATAATCAGACAAATGGCAATCTCGGCCGAAGGCGAGGTCGGTACGCCCTGCAACGCCAGCTCGCCCATCACATGCTCATCACTCTCGTCGGCGGCATCCGGATAGGTGGCATGGATCTTGCTGAGCAAGCGCGTCGTATGTGAATCGCCAGGGGCCAAGCGCAGCGCCAGACGTGCGCAACCCACGGCCGCCGAGACGTTCTCGGTCTCGGGCTCCAAAAAGTACTGGCCCAAGTTGGCGTAGGCGCGGGCGGCGCACCTGCCGTCACTCGCACGCTCCAGCACCGAAAACGAAAGCGAAGCCCACTCCTGCTTGTCCTCGAGCGCACGGAACAGCTCGGCCAGATCCAGTCGGTAGTTGCAGTTCATGGGGTCCCAGCGCACGGCCTGCATCAAGGCATTGCGGGCGCTCACATAATCCTGCTGACGGATGTAGGCAAACGCCATGTCGGAGTACAGGCGATCAAAGGGCACCTCGACCTGCACCAGCTCGCGTGGATCCTTTTCCACGCGGCGGTAGGCCAGGCGCTCAAACTTGCTATCGAAGCTAAAGTACTGGCGGTTCTCCTCCGTTTTGCACTCGGCATCGATATACTCCTCGGCGAGCTCCACCAAACGCTCCAGCAGCGGCGTCGCCGTGGCCAGGTCTCCCTGCGCCAGGTAATTCTCGGCATACGTAATGTCTTGTAGGCTGATGGGCAGGTCCATGGCAACTCCTCGGTCCAGGTGAAACGCGGCTCATTCCACACATACGGTGTATACACAAAACCCGGGTCTCTTGCGAGGCCCGGGCATTCAATTTGTGGTAGCCCGTACCAGATTCGAACTGGTGATCTCCGCCTTGAGAGGGCGGCGTCCTAAACCGCTAGACGAACGGGCCATATGTAGCAAATGCAATGGCTGGGATGGAGGGAGTCGAACCCCCATTGACGGAACCAGAATCCGCTGTCCTGCCATTAGACGACATCCCAATGATTGCATCGCTGCGCTCGGCTGTGCCTTTGCGCAAGAAAGAAATATACGGGAAGTCGCTCCGTGACGCAAGCCCCAATTTTGACTTTTTTAAAATTCGGTCAAATTGGCCTAATTTCGTCCAACCCGTGAAGGACCTGTGATGCCGACCGCTGTACACGAAGGGCAAAACGCCGCGAGCGGTAACCGTCAACCGTTGGCAGATACTAACGCGAAAACGATAGCACCAGGCAACACAATCGAAGTATCTTTTGATCATGCGGACGTCATGGCATGCGGCGCTCCCCGACCTCAAGCGCATCCAGGCAAGCCTCGTCGAGCTGTCCGGCATGCCGACCGTCATATCCGAGACGAACCTGGAGCGGCGGCAGCGCGAGCGCCTGCAGCGGCAACGAATTCCGTTTATCTGCCCCGGCATTCAGGCATACCTGCCCTTTATGGACGAAGAGTACTGGAGCGACACGCCCGACAAGCACGTAAAGATCTACGACCCACACGAATGGGCGCAGCTGAAGGACTGACTGGGGCAGGCCCGCCCTGGAGTAGGCCCGCCGGCAGAAAGCGCATCCCAGATTTCAAGCTCAAACTGGTCCCCACTTTCCCGTCGAGCCCTCAACCGGAAACCGTGTCCCAGAATCAGCACTCGAAACGGGATGTCATTTCCGATAGAGCCCTCAACCGGAAAGCGCATCCCAGAATCAGCACTCAAAATGGGACGCACTTTCCGAAGCCGCTACAGCAACGCCTCGGTCCAAGCCGCTTCCCTAAAGCCGGGGATCGTAAAGTCGTCGCCCACCAGCAGCGGGCGCTTAACCAGCATGCCGTCAGTCGCCAGCAGCTCGCAGCATTCCTGGTCCGTCATACCCGCATCCAGGCGCGCTTTCAGACCAAGCTCTCGATATTTCATGCCCGACGAGTTAAAGAAGCGTCGCACCGGCAGCCCCGAACGAGCAATCCAGGTCGCAAGTTCCTCAGCCGAAGGATTGTCTGTAACAATATCGCGATCGACGTACTCAACCCCATGCTCGTCCAACCAGGCCTTGGCCTTTTTACACGTCGAGCATTTGGGGTATTCAACAAACAGCACTGCCATGGGGATTCCCTTCTTAGAAAAGACAAGTGTCTGGCAAACAGCGCATCGATGGCCATCTGCGACCGATGCCGATATTGTAACCAGCGCCGACGTACAGGCGGTCGCGATTTTCCATCTTGAGGTTAGCGCCTCGCATGGGCGCCAATGGGACAGGTCGCGCGCTGAACCAGCGCGGCGGCCAACAGCACCAACAGCATGGCGACAACGTAACCCGCGGCATCGAAGCCCAGGTCGATCATGTCGAAATGACGACCAGGAACAAAGATCTTGTGCACTTGGTCACCGACAGAGCAGACGGCGCAAAAGAGCAGAGCGAGTACGTACCGGAATCGCGCGCATGGCAGGCACTCGCCCAGGCATGCCACTGTCGCCAAAGCAAACAGTCCTACAAAGAAGAACTCAACGGTATGTGCGACGCGACGAATGTTGGCACCCATCCACAGACGAACGGGCGCAAGCGGGTCGGGATGAACAGTGGCAGTCGTTGAATCCGTGCCCTCGACGGCATCCCCCGCCTGGAACTCCTGCGTGGCGTCGGGCCGCACGTCCGCGGCCCGTCCTTCCACCGCACGCGCGGTGGACTCGCTGAGCGACGACGTCTGCTCCACGTTTTGCTCCGTCAGCATCCAAATACTTGCCAGCGTCACGACCAGCAGGACAATCGAAATCCATCCGACTATGTGCTTCACACGCGCCAAGGGCTAACCTCCGTCATTTTTTGAGCAGCAGCGAGTGTACCCCCAAATGCAGTTGTCGCCGTAGCGAAATCCAAAATGTTCGAATCGGGGCGCCAAAGGACCGTGGCGCCCCGATTCCATCTCGCGCATCCAGCGATCGAACGTCCCCACGCACACGCCTAGCCGCTTTGCCGCCTGACTCCGCGTGATATCACCCGCCTCGTAGGCATCGCGTACCAGCTCGAATTGCGGGGGACAGGGCTTGCGGGGCCGGCCAAAGCGCACGCCGCGCGCTCGCGCCGCCGCAATGCCCTCGGCTTGGCGCCGGTGGATGTTCTCGCGCTCCACCTGTGCCACATAGCTCAGCAGCTGCAAAACAATATCGGCAATCAACGTACTCGTCACGTCCGACCCACCACAGTCTCTGGCGCGCGTGTCGAGCAATGGCATGTCCAGCACCACGATGGCGGCGCCGAGCTCTTTGGTTATGCACCGCCATTCCTCGAGGATCTCGCTGTAGTTACGGCCCAGCCGATCAATGGAAAGTACCACCAGCACATCGCCGGAATCCAACGCGCACAGCAGCTCGCGATACCGCGGTCGATCGAAGTCCTTGCCACTCGCATGGTCGGCAAAGATATTCGCCGGTTCCACGCCATAGGCGCCCAGCGCATCCAGCTGCCGATTCAGATTTTGATCACGCGAGCTCACCCGCGCATACCCGTACACCGTTGTCATCTCATCCCCGCTCTCTCGTAAACCTCCCAAAAAGGGACAGGTTTATTTTGGTAGGTTTTATCTCCCCTATAGCAGGCGGAAGACGCAAGCGCGCGAGCGGCAAGACGATTGAACCGCCACGAAAAAGGCAGCCCCAAAAGACCGCCCCGTTCTCTATCAATCACCAAATTCCGGCTAATGAATAAGCCTGAAATCCAAGTGCCCGCGCGTGGTATTGACGCGCGAGACCTCGATGATCACGCGTTGCCCCAACTCAAAACGGCGCCCCGTGTCGGCACCCGTCAACGTGAGCGCGTCCTCGTCAAACTCGAACCACTCGCTTCCCAAGCTCTTAATCGAGACCAAGCCCTCGACCTGTGTCAGGTCGAGGCGCACAAAGAGGCCCATGCTGCTGACCCACGAAATGGTTCCGGCATAGCGCTCGCCCAGACGATCCTCGTAATACTGGGCAATCTTGATCTTTTGCGTCGCATGGCTGGCGGCGTCGGCCGCACGCTCGGCATCGCTGCATGCACGGCAAATCTGCGGCAAGATGCGCGGCAGCGACTCGCGACCCTTGCCGATCAGCCGCGGCGTGCGCGCCAAGGCATCCTTGCCGCCCAGCTGCTCATACGCCAGCTGCAATTTGAGCACGCGATGGACAACAAGGTCCGGATAGCGTCGGATAGGGCTCGTAAAGTGGCAGTAGCACGGCGCGGCGAGCGCAAAGTGGCCCTCGTTGCGCGGCTTGTACAGCGCGCGCTGCATACTGCGCAATAGCAACGTGTTGACAAGCGGGGCATTTGCCGTGCCAGCGGCAGCGTCAACCGCCGCCTGCAGCTCATCGGGACTTCCCAGGGCAATGCCGGCCGCGCGGCGATCGTCGATGATACCCAGCTGCGCCAGCGCCACAGCGGCCCCGTGCAAGCTGTCGGGGCTGGGATCCTCATGCACGCGATAGCATGCCTCAATATCGCGGTCTGCCAGCCACTCGGCAACGCACTCGTTGGCAAGCAGCATAGCTTCCTCGATGAGCGACGTGGCACACGAGCGCTCGCGGGCCACGATCTGCACGGGAATGCCGTCCTCGTCCAGCAAAGCGCGAATCTCCGCCGTGTCAAAGTCGACCGAGCCGCGCGCACGGCGAATGCGACGGCGTCGCTCGGCAAGCTCGTTGGCAGCGACTAGGAAATCGCTCAGATCCACGTCGTAGTCGCGGGCAGTCTCTTCGCAAGTCAAACCGCGCTCAAGCGCCTCCTCGCGCGACGCCTCGGCTGCAGCAACATCCTCGGCGGCACCTTTCAACACGGAGTACTCCACCGCACCGGCACGCACCAGCAGTGCCTCGGCACCGTCATAGTCCATGCGCACGCGCGAGCGAATCACACTGGGATACGGATCGTAGTGGCGGACGTGCCCCTGCGCATCGAGCTCGATGTCGACGGTAAACGCCAGGCGATCCTCGTCGGGGCGCAAGGAACACAGGTCATTCGACAGGCGCTCGGGCAACATGGGGAGCACACGATCGGCAAGGTACACCGACGTCGTGCGATGGCGAGCCTCTAGGTCGATATGTCCGTCCCAGGCCACATAATGCGATACATCGGCGATATGGACACCCAGCTTGTAGCCGCCCTGCGTCGTGCGCTCCAACGAGATGGCGTCGTCAAAGTCGCGCGCGTCGACCGGATCGATCGTGATGATAAAACGGTCGCGCAGATCACGGCGAAGCGGGTCCTTAAGAGCCGTCGCCACGTCGAGCGATAGCTCCTCGGCCTCGGCAAGGGCGGTCTCGGGATAACTATCGGTATAGCCGTAACGAGCCATGACATATTGAACGCCCAAGTCGGGTGCATCGTCACCGCCAATGCGGCGCTCAAGAGTCACGGTGCCCGATTCCAAGCGTGTCGGATAGGTCAAGATGCGTGCGACGACTGCATCGCCCGGATGCACGCCCAAACGCTCCGCCGAAGTATCCTCGGGCAAAATAAAGAAATCGGCCTTGAGACGCGAATCAAGCGGCTCGATCACACCGAGGGGGCCTGCCGTCTGATACGTGCCCACCACGCTTATGGCCGCGCGCTCGACAACGCCCTCGATCACCGCACGGCGATCGCCGCGCGGTCCGGTCTTAATGCTCACGGCCACGATGTCGCCGTCCATAATCTCGCGCTTGCCGCGACCCATAACCTTATAGTCGCCATTATCGGTGACAACATAGGCGCTGTGCTCATGGAGCTGCACGCGGCCCGTCAGGCTGGGACGCCGCTCGCTGCGCACCGGCGCGCGCTTGTTGCGAGCGCTACGCTTATGTTTGTTATTGCGCCCCATGGCGCCTCCTTACTATCTGTTGCGGGGCCCGCAGGCGCAACCGCATCACGTCAAAACACCGTGCAGGCCTAAACCGCACGCATCAAAGAGTCTACCCAATCAACAACAGGGCACGCACCTCGCGTCATGATCCCTATGTGACGGAGAAAATCGAATTATCGAGACAAGCCGAACTGCCGGTGAGCCCTTTTCCTCCGTCGCACGGGATCAAAAAACGGGCCGCCCCAGAGCGGGACGGCCCGTTAGCAAAACTAATTCCAGCTGTGTCTACACGCGCAGGTAGCGACGCATGGCAATGGCGGAACCAAAGAGACCGATGATCACGCCGACCAGGATCAGTGCGGCATACGTCACCAGGTAGTATTGCATCGGCAGCGCAAACGACATCCAGCCAATGCTCTCCTGAAGACGCGGAACCAACAGGTTGCGAAGCAGCTCCAAAACACCGATGGAAAGCAGCGAGCCCAAAACGGCCTGCAGCACGCCCTCGGTGATAAACGGACCGCGAATAAAGCCATTGCTGGCGCCCACCAGGCGCATGATAGCAATCTCGCGGCGGCGAGCCGTAATCGACAGGCGAATCGTGTTGTTGATAAAGATGAACGCGATAAACGTCAGCAAACCAACAAGCACAACGGCAGCGATGCGGATGTAGTTCGTCACCTGGAACAGGCGGCTCACTTCCTCCTGACCGTACAGAACGCTCGCATCAACGTCACCGTCATCCGCGATCTTCTGGAAATCGGAGTTCTTCTTGAGCTTCTTGGCCGTGCTCTCGACCTGGGACGGATCGTCCATCTCGATCGCGAACGAAGCAGGCAGCGGATTCTGGCCATCAAGTGCGCTCAGAGTGGCGTCGGCGTTACCCGACATCTTGCTCGTGTACTCGGCCAGCGCGTCGTCCTTGTCCTTATAGGTCACGGACTTAACGTTGTTCCACGTCTTGAGCTCACTCTCGAAAGCCTGGACGTCGGCCTGGTCGGCGTCATCGCTAATAAACGCGTTGATAACAACCTGATCCTCAACGGTGCCGATCACGGAGTTCAGCATCGCGGAACCCATGATGAACAGGCCGATGATAAACAGCGATAGGAAAATCGTGATGACGGCGCCGAGCGAGGTGGTCCAGTTACGGAAGAAGTGGCTCATTGCCTCTTTGAGCGAATAGCCCACGTTAGTTGGTGCCATAGTTGCCGTAACCTCCCCTCTCCTGGTCGCGGATTACGTGGCCGCCCTCGAGGGCGATCACGCGACGATGCATACTATCGACCATCTCGCGATCGTGGGTAGCCACGATCACGGTCGTGCCGGTGCGGTTAATGCGCTCGAGCAGCTTCATGATGCCGAGCGAAATTGCCGGGTCGAGGTTGCCCGTTGGCTCGTCGCAAATCAGCAGCGGCGGACGGTTGACCATGGCGCGGGCGACGGCCACGCGCTGTTGCTCGCCGCCGGAAAGCTGATCGGGCAGCGAGTCCATCTGATCGGCCAAACCGACCAGACGCAGTACCTCGGGCACCTGGCTGCGAATGACGCCCTTGGGCTTGCCTATGCACTGCAGGGCAAACGCCACGTTTTCATAGGCGGTCTTTTGCGGCAGAAGCTTAAAGTCCTGGAACACGGCGCCAATCTGGCGGCGCAGGAAGGGAACCTTGCGGTTCTTGATTTTCATGAGATCCTGACCGGCGACCAAAATGCGACCGCTCGTAGGCCTGACATCACGGTTGAGCGTGGAAAGCAGCGTGGTCTTACCCGATCCGGAATGACCGACCAAGAAGACGAACTCACCCGGATAGATCTCGATGTTGATGTCGTCGAGTGCGGGCTTGTTGGGCTGTGCCGGGTAGATCTTGGTGACATGCTCCATCAGAATGACGGGCTCGACACCGGCCTGCTTGGCCATCTTCTTGCGACTTGCCTGCGGATCGATAGGCGCGAACACCGACGTAAAATCGGGGTTGTTGAGCGCGTTGTCAAGACTTGCGACCTCGGCAGCCTGATCATTCTCGACCATGGGCGCAGCGGGCTGCGTAGGATCGGGAATGCCGGCAAAGAGGCCGGACTGCGCCGGCTGCGGCGCGGGCGTAGCAGGAGCCATGGGATCGGGAATGCCCGCCATGGTCGGCTGAGGCTCAGCTGACGTCTGAGGCTGGTTCACGCGAGCAGTCACCTTTTGGACGGGCTCAAAGCCCGCAGCGGCGGAAAGCTCGGCATCGCTGGTGGGATTGTAGGCAAAGGGATCGGATACCGGCCGTGCCTGATCTGCCGGCTGTGCGGGGGCCTGGGCAATATGCTGGCCCTCTGAATCCGGAGTGGCGAAACGTGTGCCCGGGACACCTTGCCGTGTCTTGGGGGCCTCATCGCCCGCACCGGAGGTACGGAAGTGGTTACCCACTGGTGCTCCTTATCATCGTGCGTTTAAACTACATGAGCGCTTTGTATTTTAGCAGCATTAGCTTCGCTGCACATAAGACGCACGGTTTTGCAACCCCCACCAGCCTCCGGACGGGGCTCGCTTTGAAAACGTCCTCGCGCATAAAACCTGCTTATCTTGCTCCTGCGGAGCTCCAGATAAGCAGGTTTCGCGCTGCGGATTGTTTTCAAAGCGAGCCCCGTCCGGAGGCTTTCGCCAACATCACCGTTGGAGGCGTCAGGCTGAGTTGCACTTTGCTGGTCTGGGCCCGCTTCCCGGAGGAAGCCCTTGCTTGGTGCGGGCCTAATTTGTTTGTTACCGACAAAAACAGGGGCGCCCTCTTTGGGGGCGCCCCTGTTCTGGCTTGCTTACGGTTGCTGAAGCGATACTTCGCCTCGTCTTGCCCTAGGCCAAGAACTCCTTGGTGGTTGCCACGATGTTGGCGGCATCCAGGCCGTACTTGTGCAGGAGCTCGGCGCCCGGGCCGGACTCGCCAAAGGTGTCGTTGACGCCAATCTTCTTGAGCGGCGTCGGGCACTGCTCGCAGAGCACGTCGGCAACGGCGCTGCCCAGGCCACCGATCACGGAGTGCTCCTCGACGGTCACGACGTGGCCGGTCTTGGCGGCGCTCTTGACGATCAGATCGGCGTCGATGGGCTTAATGGTGTGCATGTTGATGACCTCGGCGTCGATGCCCTCGGCAGCGAGCTGCTCGGCAGCCTCGAGAGCCTCGCCAACCATCAGGCCGCAGGCGATGATGGTCACATCGGCGCCCTCACGCATGACGATGCCGCGGCCCGGCTCGAACTTGTAGGTCTCGGGGTCGTTGATGACCGGCGAGGCCAAACGGGCAAAGCGCATGTACACGGGGCCGTCGCACTCGTAGGCGGCGCGGACCACGGCGCGGGCCTCCACGTCGTCGGCCGGGACAATCACGGTCATGCCAGGGATAACACGCATAAGGGCGATATCCTCGCAGCACTGGTGCGTGGCACCGTCCTCGCCCACCGAAATACCGGCGTGCGTGGCGCCGATCTTGACGTTGAGGTGCGGATAGCCGATGGAGTTACGGACCTGCTCAAAAGCGCGGCCGGCGGCAAACATGGCAAAGGTGCTCGCAAAGGCAGTACGACCGGTGGTCGCGATACCGGCGGCGACACCCATCAGGTTGCTCTCGGCAATGCCCACATCAAAGAAGCGGTCGGGGCAGGCGGCCTTAAACTTACCGGTCTGCGTGGCGGCGGCCAGATCGGCGTCGAGGACCACAAAGTCGTCGTGCTCGGCAGCGAGCTCAACGAGGGCCTCGCCGTAGCTTACACGCGTGGCGATTTTCTTGACGTCTGCCATCCTAGAGCTCCTCTCCGGCGGCCGTGAGCTCTGCCATGGCCTGCTCAAACTGTTCATCGTTGGGGGCCTTGCCGTGCCAACCAACCTGGTTTTCCATAAAGGAAACGCCCTTGCCCTTCATGGTCTCGGCGATAATGGCGGTAGGCTGACCCTTGGTGGCGCGAGCCTCGGCAAAGGCGGCGCGAATCTGACCGAAGTCGTTGCCGTCGGCGAGCTCCACCACGTGGAACTTAAAGGCGCGGAACTTTTCGGCGAGCGGCATGGGATCGTTGACCTCCTCGACGGGACCGTCAATCTGCAGGCCGTTGTGGTCAACGATCACGCAGAGGTTGTCGAGCTGCTGATTGCCGGCAAACATGGCGGCCTCCCAGACCTGGCCCTCCTCGCTCTCGCCGTCGCCCAGCAGGGCGTACGTGCGGTAAGTATCGCCCCAGTGCTTGGCGGCGACGGCCATGCCCACGGCGGCGGAGATGCCCTGGCCCAGTGAGCCGGTGGACATGTCGACGCCCGGGGTGTCGTTCATGTTGGGGTGGCCCTGCAGGTGGCTGCCGATATGGCGCAGCGTCTCGAGGTCCTCCTTGGGGAAGAATCCGCGCTCGGCGAGCACGGCGTACAGACCCGGAGCGCAATGGCCCTTGGAGAGCACAAAGCGGTCGCGGTCGGCCTTGCGAGGATCGGCCGGGTCGACATTCATTTCCTCAAAGTACAGATAAGTCATGATGTCGGCAGAGCCGAGCGAACCGCCCGGATGGCCGGACTTGGCAGCGTGCACGCCGGTGACGATGCCCTTCCTTACCTCGTTGGCAACCTTTTTGAGCTCTTCGTCGCTCATTGTGCCTTCCTTTCATCCTCTTTAGACAAGATGCGCACGGCGCAGAAGGTAATCCCAACCCAGCCGCAATGCACGTGCGCCATTCATTATGCTGGAAACTGAAGGCTTTACCAGAGTTTTTATCATTATTTGAATAATTTAGCTGGCAGACCCGCTGATGAATCGGTTTATCAATGTGAACGTCTTTTGGATGGAGCGCAGTCTGCCCTACGCGTTAATGTCCTTGAACCCCTCGCCGAAGGCTTCCGTAACGTCGGCGACCGTCACGATAGCTTGAGGATCGCGCTCGCGCACGATGGTCTTGAGTGTATTGAGCTCGCGGCGGCTAACGATCACCATAATCACCGGCTTCTCAGCGCCCGAATACATGCCGGTCGCCTTTAATTTAGTGCAGCCGCGACCCAGGCCATACATGATATCGGCCGCGATATCGGGGAAATTCTCCGAGATGATGAGCACCATGCGGCGCTTGTTGCCGCCATCGACCACAGCGTCGATCACATAGCCGCTAATTACCATCGAAAGCCCTGCATACAGCGCGTTCTCCAGAGAGAAGACGGGGGCCGATGCCGCGCATACGGCGACATCGATCGCCATGACGGTCGAACCCACCGGCAGCGAGGTATTACGCGAGATAATCTGGCCGATGGTGTCGGAGCCGCCGGTGTTGGCGCCGGCGCGTAACACCATGCCGTAACCAATGCCCGTGATAATGCCGCCCCACATAGCGGGAAGCATCAGGTCTGCATCTGCCAGAGGCGCTACAAACGGGGCAAACAGGTCGGTAAAGAAGCCCAGTAGCACAAAGCCTGTCGCCGTCTGTACCACATAGAACATGCCGCCCTCGCGCATTACGACCAGCAACAGCAAGGCATTCATCACGATGGTTTGGATACCGACGGGCAGCGACACGCCCCGCGCGGCACCGACCGCCTGGATAATAGTCGCAAGGCCCGTAACGCCACCGGCGGCAAGACCGTTGGGAATCAAAAACAGGTCGGTCGCGATGGCCGCCAAAGCGCACCCAAGCATGATCTGGGGCAGATCGCGGAAGAAGTTCATTGAAAGAATGCGCTTAATATCCAGACGATATGCCATGCTGCCTCCCTCAAAAAAGCGCACCCCATTGGGTGCGCTTTGAACTTCTTACCGTATTTGATTCTACCGATTCGCCGAGCAAAAGCCACCCCGCGGCGGGTTTGCTCTGGATATAAAACCGCCTGTCCAGAGTTTAGTGTCGGTCCGCGACTCACCCGGGGCTTAAGCGGACGGAGACTCCGCATCAGCATTGCCGGTAGCCCAGCGATGGTAGCCGATCACAAACGGATCCAAGTCGCCATCGTCGAGAACGGCCTCGACGTTGCTGGTCTCCACGCCCGAGCGCAGGTCCTTGACCATCTGATACGGATAGAGCACGTAGCTGCGGATCTGGTTGCCAAAGCCAATCGTGGTCTTGGGACCGCGGATCTCGTCGAGCGCCTCGGCGCGCTTCTCGAGCTCAATCTCGTACAGGCGGGCCTTGAGAATCTGCATACACGCGGCCTTGTTCTGAATCTGGCTGCGCTCATTTTGGCAGGTCACTACAATGCCGCTGGGAAAATGCGTCACGCGCACGGCGGAGTCGGTGGTGTTGACGCCCTGGCCGCCCGGGCCGCTTGCGTGGTACACGTCGACGCGGATATCGTCGGGGTTGATCTCGATATCGATATCGTCGGGCAGCACCGGAATGACCTCGACGCCGGCAAACGTAGTCTGTCGACGCTTCTTGTCATCGGTGGGGCTAATGCGCACCAAACGGTGAACGCCGGCCTCGGCACGAAGCATACCGAAGGCATCCTTGCCCTCAACGGTAAAGGTCGCGCGATCAATGCCAATGACCTCGGCAGCGGGGCAATCGTTGATGGTGACCTTCCAGCCGCGGCGCTGGCAGTACTTCATGTACATCTTAAAGAGCATGAAGGTCCAGTCCTGCGCCTCCAAGCCGCCCTGTCCGGGCTTGATGGTCACAATCGCGTCACCGTGATCGAACTCACCGGTAAACCAGCTCGAAAGTTCGAGCTCATCGATGGCGCGCGCCAGACGATCAGCCGTGGCGGCAGCCTCCTCACGCAGTGCAGCGGCATCGGGGTCATCGCCCATTTCCTCGGCAAGTTCCAGCGCCGCGCGGGCATCGGAGAGCTCGCCGCGCGCGGTATCCACGGCGGCGATATCCTCCTTGGCGCGCGCAATCTCTTCCATCGTGGCGCGAGCGGCATCGGCGTCGTCCCAAAAGCCGGGAGCGACGCTCTTGGCCTCGAGCTCGGTCACGTGGGTGCGCTTCTCGTCCAAATGAAGATACGACTCAACCTCGCCGAGCCGGTCCGCAAACTTGTCCAGCTCGGCGGGCGTTACCTCTAAAGCCTCGGCCATTAACGATTCCTGCCGTGGCAGTACTTGAACTTCTTGCCGCTGCCGCAAGGGCACGGTTCGTTGCGACCCACGTTGACATACGGGTCGTCGCTCTCGGACTTGCGGTAGGTGGTCACCTTAGCGCCGTTGTTGACAGCTGCCGGTCCGCCCTGGACGGCCGTGCGAGCCTGCGCCCGTGCCTCCTTGCGCAGGACCGAGTTGCCGTTGTCGCCATCGACGTCGGCGGGGCCGGAGAAGCGCGCACCCTCGAGCGCGGGGTCCTCCTTGCGCTCCACAGCCTGCGGGGCGGCCTTGATCTCGATGCGCAGGACGGTGCGCAGGTAATCCTCATACATGGTGTCAACGAGCATCTGGAAGGCACCATAGGCCTCAGTCTTGTACTCGACCAGCGGGTCGCGCTGACCAAAGCCGCGCAGGCCGATACCGGTCTTGAGATAGTCCATCTCCTGCAGGTAGTTCATCCAGCGGGTATCGATGACGCGCAGCATGACCTGGGTGTTGAGCTCGCGCATGAGGTCCTCGCCCAAGCGCTCGGCCTTCATGTTGTAGCACTTCTCGACGTAGGCCAGGACATCGGCAGCAAGGGCCTCGTAATCCTCGTCGGGGAACTTGGGCGTATCGATATGGCCGGTCAGCTCCACGACCCACTTGCGCAGGCCATCGAGGTCGCGCTCGCCGTCGTGGCTGTCCTTAGTGCAAAACTCCTGCACGCAGCGGTACACGGTGTCGTGCATGACCTCGGTGATGTGGTCGGTCAGGTCCTTACCGTCCAGAATCTTGTTGCGCTCGGCGTAGATAACCTGGCGCTGCTTGTTCATCACGTCGTCGTACTCAAGAACGCTCTTGCGCATGGAGAAGTTGATGCTCTCGACCTTGTGCTGAGCGCTCTCGACGGCCTTGGAGATGATCTTGTGCTGGATGGGCATGTCGTCGCCCATTTCTGCCGTGACCATCATCTTGGAGACGCGGTCCATCTTGTCGCCACCGAACAGGCGCATCAGATCGTCCTCGAGCGACAGGTAGAACTGGGTCTCGCCCGGATCGCCCTGACGGCCAGAACGGCCACGCAGCTGATTGTCGATACGGCGGGACTCATGGCGTTCGGTGCCGATGACGGTCAGACCGCCGGCGGCAAGCACGCGCTCGCGCTCGGCCTTGCAGGTCTCCTTGGCCTCGGCGTTAAACTGCTCGAGCTGCTCGGGCGTCACGTCCTCCATGGTCAGGCCCTCGTACTCAAGGCGCTCGCGCACCAGCTCGTCGGGGTTGCCGCCCAGCAAGATGTCCGTACCACGACCGGCCATGTTGGTGGCGATGGTCACGGCGCCGTAACGACCGGCCTGGGCAACGATATGAGCCTCGCGCTCGTGATGCTTTGCGTTGAGGACCTCGTGCGCGATGCCGCGCTTGGTAAGGGCGGCCGACAGCTTCTCGGAGCTTTCGATGGAGACGGTACCGACCAGGACCGGCTGGCCCTTGGCGTGACGTCGCTCGACGTCGTCGGCAACGGCGTTGTACTTGGCCTGGATGGTGCGGTACACCAGGTCCTCGTGATCGACACGCTGCACGGGCTTGTTGGAGGGGATGACCTCGACGGGCAGCTTGTAGATCTCGCGGAACTCGGCGTCCTCGGTAAGCGCCGTACCGGTCATGCCGGAGAGCTTGTCATACAGACGGAAGTAGTTCTGCAGGGTGATGGTGGCAAGGGTCTGGTTCTCCTCGCGCACGAGCACGCCCTCTTTGGCCTCGATAGCCTGATGCAGGCCCTCGGAGTAGCGACGGCCCTCCATGATGCGGCCGGTGAACTCATCGACAATCTTGACCTCGCCGTTGGTAACGACGTACTGCTTGTCGCGGTGGAACATGTATTGGGCCTTCAACGCCTGCTGCAGGTGGTTGACCAGCTGGCCCGAAAGGTCGGCGTAGATGTCCTCGATACCCAGGCGGCGCTCGATCTTCTTGAGGCCGCGCTCGGTGGCGGCAATGGTGTGCTTGGCCTCGTCCATGACGTAGTCGCCCGTGGGCTCCACGTCCTCGGTGGCGGTGAGCATATCGTGCGACACGTCCTCGCCGCGCTCCAGCCCGCGCACGGCGCGCGCGAAGTCCTTGTAGGTGCTGGCCGACTTGGTGCCGGCGCCCGAGATGATCAGCGGGGTCCTGGCCTCGTCGATCAGGATGGAGTCGACCTCGTCGACGATAGCGTAGCTGTGGCCGCGCTGGACGCGCTGCTCGGGGCGGGTGACCATGTTGTCGCGCAGGTAGTCAAAGCCAAACTCGGAGTTGGTGCCGTAGGTGACATCGGCCTGGTAGGCCGGGCGCTTAAGCTCGAGCGGCATGTTGTTCTGCAGCAGGCCGACGGTCATGCCCAAATACTTGTAGATGCGGCCCATCCACTCGGAGTCGCGCTTTGCCAGGTAGTCGTTGACGGTAACGACATGCACGCCCTTGCCGGCGATGGCGTTAAGATAGCCGGCCAGGGTGGAGACGAGCGTCTTGCCTTCGCCGGTCTTCATCTCGGCGATATGACCCTCGTGCAGCGCCATGGCGCCGATGAGCTGTACGTCAAAGTGACGCATGCCCGTGATGCGCTTTGAAGCCTCGCGCACGGTGGCAAAGGCCTCGGGGAGCATGTCGTCAAGCGACTCGCCGTTAGCATAACGCTCGCGGAACTTGTCGGTCTGGCCGCGAAGCTCCTCCTCGGTCATCTTCTCAAACTGAGGCTCAAGCCCGTTGATCTGGTCAACGATCTTGTAGTAGCGCTTAAGGTCCTTATCGGATCCAAAGGACAGCAGCTTTGACATGAATCCCATGCGGTTTTCCTTTTTTGGCCATCGCCCGTAGCGCACTGCACTGGGCGAGTTAAACACAGATAGTTGTACTTTAGCCAAACGGGACGCACGCTATACGCTCGACCTCATCCCCCACGTAATAACTACGACCGACCTGCCAAAAAGGGACGTTTTATTTTAGTGGCTACGGCCCAGATAGGCGCCGATAACTTTGCGCTGCTCGGCGCTCGCCCGATAGTAGACGCGAAGCTCGCCTTCGGCATTCAAATCAAAGCGCGTCTCGTCAATCAGGCCATTCTTGTGCGCGGTCATGAGCGCCTCCTGCATGCGCGGCCTTGCAAAGGCGGCAAACGATGCGTACTCGGCCGCGAGATCGGCCATCACATCGTCGACGCAAGCCTCGTCATGGCAAACAAAATAATCGAACATGGCATAGTTAAGCGGAAGCATCCCGATCACCGTCCTTTTTAACCATGTCGAGGGGATTCACGGCGATCAGGCAAATGCCGACGAGGTTGACGACGGCCGCCACCCATGCGACGGACGGAAGCGCGTAGCCGTCAAAGCCCAAGACCAGGCCGACGATAATCCACGTAAACAGCGGCGCTGTAAAGGTATAGGTGCCGTTGATGGCCATGCCCAGCGCCGTGCCGCACATGGAGTTGGCGCGATACCAGCTCATAAACGAAAAGTAGGCGGCAAAACCGGAGCAGGCGAAAAACACGACGGAGGATTTGTCGGTGAGCGCTTGGGCGACAAGGACGTAACTCTGACCAAGGGGCTCTCCGCATGCCAAGGTTAGGGCCGGCAGTACCAAGCACAGGTTGCCGACGCCCGAGACAAGCTGACGGATGTTGATGGCGATCTGAGGATCGATCATGCAGGTGGCGCGGCCGCCCACGCATCCCTCGACGCCCCAGCACAGGGCGGCTAACAGCGCCAGGCCCAAGCCAAGCGGCATGCCGGAAGATGCCTGCCCGCTTAGGCCGGCGCTACCGATCATAGCGCCGGCGACCACGCAGACAACGATGCCGGTGACGACACGGGGGCTAAGCGGCTGTCGGTAGAGCACGCGGGCGAGCACCGCACCGATCGCGGGGTTGAGCGCGGCGATGGGCACGGCAAGCGTGCCTGCCTGCGAAAGCGCGATAACGTAGGCGGCAGAAGCGATGGGCCCGCCAATGAAGGCGGCGGCGATAACGATGACGCCGGGCTTTGAGGCGATGCAGCGGCCTAGGTCGGCGAGTTTGCCCTGACCGGCAGTGAAAAACGTGGCCCAGACTGCACTCAGCACGTCATTGACGCCCGAGGCGATTGTGGGCAAGATGAATACCGCCAAAAGGCCGGAGGGAGCAAACGCATCGAACCAACCGGCCCAAACGCCAAAGAGCTGACCGGCGGTAACAAAGGCCGTGTACAGCGCATACATGCAGCTCGAAAGCGCCGCGACAGCGATACCCTTCCTAAAATAGGCAGCATCGAGCGCACGCTTCTTTGCCACCGCGAGCTCGCGATTGCCCAAGGACGTCGATGTGTCCACGTAGCCTCCTATCGGTTACCTGCCAAAAAGGGACAGGTTTATTTTGGCAGGTTTTATCTGGGCAAACGAAAAATCCCCACCGTTCGGTGCAAAGAGGACGTGCTACTTTGCGTCGATAAGAAAAGGGCCGTGCACCCAATTGGATGCACGGCCCTTTTGCCATGAATGCGAGCGATTCCTCGGCGAGCTATTTACTCAGCAGCCTCGGTGGTCTCGGCCTCGGCAGCGGCCTCCTCGACGGGAGCCTCTGCGGGAGCCTCGGCGGCCTGCTTGGCAGCCTCCTCGGCAAACTTAGCGGCACGCTTGGCCTTCTCGGCAGCCTTAGCCTCAGCGGCGGCCTTGCGAGCGGCCTCGGCCTCAGCAGCCTTGGCGGCCTTGGCGGCCTTGGCCTCCTCGGCCTTCTTGAGCTGGGCGGCAGCGGCGCCACCGAACTTGTCGGCGAAGCGCTGGACGCGTCCACCGGTGTCGACGAACTTCTGCTGGCCGGTGTAGAACGGGTGGCACTCGTTGCAAAGCTCGACCCTCATCTCGGACACGGTAGCGTGCGTCTTGAAGGTGTTGCCGCAGGAGCACGTCACCGTGCACTCGACATACTGGGGATGGATACCCTGCTTCATGGTAGGACTCCTTATTGGTCAGGCGCTGGTTACCGATCAGCGCATAAGGCGTCTTGGTTTCCGACCAAGACAACAAACTCGGCTATGTTACCACGGCGCCGAGCGTCCCACAAAAGGTTCACGGTCTTTACGCCGGAGCGCACAGGCGAATCTGCCCGATCGCGGCGCCAACAGAGTCGCCCGAGCTGTCCAGGGTGCCAAAAATACACCCTACGAGACAAGCGCTCCATGTTGCAGACGTGTAACGCCGCAGCAAAGGTGCCCCTTTTTGCACGGGACAGGTACAATGATGAACACTGTACCGTAGAGGAGCGCCGCCGCGCACCGCTAACACGCGAAAGGGTTTCCCATGGCCGAGATCTCGTCCTCCCGTATCGTCATCACCGTCCTTGGCAAGAACCGCCCCGGCATTGTCGCCGGCGTCACCCGCGTCCTGGGCGAAGCCAATGTCGACATCCGCGACATTACGCAGTCCATTATCGAGGACATCTTCACCATGACCATGCTGGCCGACACCGCCGAGTCCAAGCTCGACTTCGCCGAGCTGCAGAAGGCCCTGGCCGAGGCCGGCGAGCTTTCGGGCGTCAACGTGTCCATCCAGCGCGAGGACGTCTTTAACTTTATGTACCGCCTGTAGCGAACAGGCTGCGTGACGACGGCCCAACGTGCGCCCAGGCGCAACGTCGCCACATAGCCCGGAGAGGAGCGCGCATGGCCTACGACGCCAAGAAAATCTATTACCGCTTCGACGACCACCTGAGCCGCCTGGTCTTGGACTACGAAGCAAGCCGCCAGATTTCGCCCGAAAGCGAAAATCTATACTACGGCCTGCCGACCGACCCTTATGACGAGGAGCTGTTTGTCGAGCACGATGTCAAGCGCGGCCTGCGCAATGCAGATGGCTCGGGCGTGGTTGCAGGCCTCACTCGCATCTCGGATGTGCATGGTTACAACAAGGTCGACGGAAAGGTTGTGCCCGATCAGGGTAAGCTCACGCTTCGTGGCTACAGCATCGAAGATCTGGTCAACAATGCCCAGGCCGAGAACCGCTACGGCTACGAAGAAGTCGCCTACCTGCTCATCACGGGCTCTCTGCCCACCAAGGAAGAGCTTGACGGTTTTTGCGAACGCCTGGGTGCTTTTAGGCACCTGAGCGACGAATACGTCCGCGTGTTCCCCATGACCACGGTATCCTCGAGCATCATGAACGTGCTTCAGCGCGCCGTGTTGCTGCTCTATGCCTTCGATGCCGAACCCGATGTAATCACACCCGAGCACGAGATCGACGTTGCCATTTCCATGCTGGCACGCCTGCCCCGCATCGCCGCTTTTGCGCACATGGCATCGATCGCAAAGTGCCACGGTTCGGAGATGCACGTGCCGCACCCCACGCCCGGTCTCTCCACCGCCGAGACCATTCTGCAGGTCCTGCGCGGCGGCATGGCGTTCACCCGCGACGAGGCCATGCTGCTCGACGTGATGCTCATGCTCCACGCCGAGCACGGCGGCGGTAACAACTCCACCTTCGCCTGCCGCGTGCTGTCGTCTTCGGCCACCGACCCGTATTCCGCCTACGCCTCGGCTATCGGCTCGCTCAAGGGCCCGCGTCACGGCGGTGCCAACGCCAAGGTCGTATCCATGCACGAGGACATTCGCGCGCATGTTTCCAACTGGGAAGACGATGACGAGGTTGCTGCATATCTGAGCAAGATACTCGACAAGCAGGCCTTTGACGGCACGGGGCTCATCTACGGCATGGGGCACGCCGTCTACACGCTCAGCGACCCGCGCGCCGAGGTCTGCCGCCACTACGCACGTTCGCTCGCCGCCAAGAAAGATCTGGGCGAGGAATTCGCGTTGATCGAGCGCATCGAGCGCCTGGCGCCCCAGGTCATGCGCGACCACGGCATGACCAAGCCTATCTGCGCCAATATTGACCTGTACACAGGCTTTATCTACAAGATGCTCGGCGTACCCGAGACGCTCTTTACGCCGATGTTCGCCGTGGCCCGCATGGCCGGCTGGTCGGCACACCGCATGGAAGAGCTCTTCTGCGCACACCGTATTATTCGCCCGGCATACCGTCCGGTGATCGAGCCACTGGAGTACAAGCCACTCGCCGACCGTTAGGACGCGCACCGTTATAGAGCACGAGCGTGGCCAGGGTATCACCGCCCTCGGCCACGCTTTTTATGCCAGCAGAAAGGGCTGCATCGAATGATTGTTTTTTCCGATATGGATGGAACACTGTTGACGAGTGACAAGCAGATGAGCGACGCCACCTGGACGATGCTCGACGAGCTCGCACGTCGCGGCATTGAGTTTGTACCGTGCACGGGGCGTCCGCTGTCGGGCGTCTTTGAGGCCATCCTCGCCCATCCTGCCGTGCACTACGCAGTCTGCGCCAATGGCGCTAGCGTCTGGCAGCTCGACGAGGATGTGCCCACCGATGCCTCACGCGCCACGCGCATATTGAGCCGACCGCTCGACCGCGCCATCGCCCACCGCGTCCATAGCATTGCCGCCGGCCACGATGTGACCTTCGATATCTTCGCGGACGGGCGGTGCTTCCTCCCCCGCTCGCTCTACACGCGCCTGGACGAATTCTGCGGCGGAGATCCTCACATCGCGGCTTCGCTCAAGCGCACGCGAACGCCGATCGACATGGATATCGACAGCAAAATCGACGAGGTCGAGGTGCTCGAACGCATCGCCATGTACTGGCACGACTCAGCCGACCGCGATGCTATCGTGGCGGCGCTCGACACACTCGAAGGCATTGAGGTCACGCGTTCGTACGCCATGAATATCGAGGTCATGGGCGGGGGCGCCACCAAGGGAACGGCATTGGCTTGGCTATGTGGGCATCTGGGCGAGCCTCTCGCCGACGCCTGGGCGTTCGGCGACAACATCAACGACATCCCCATGCTGCAGGTAGCGGGCCACGGTACGGCGATGATCAATGCCGAGCCCGAGGACCGCGAAGCCGCTGGCGCCATCACCGAATACGACAACGACCACGACGGCGTCGCCCGCGCCATCATGGCCGCCCTCGCCTAGCAGCAGCAACCCGGCAGGGTAGCTAATTTGGGACGGGGCTTTTTTAGCTACCCTGGTCACAGTAGTCGTTGGGGGCACTCTTCGCGGGGCGCTGCAAGGACTGTCCCCATCTGCCGAATTAGGCGAGACTCTCCAGCACGCGACGGAGCTCCTGCTGGACGGCGTGGTCGCGGTTGCACCCCACCACGCGATCGGCGACTGCCTTGAGCGCGGGGCGCGCGTTTTCCATCGCGCAGCCCGTGCCGACAAAACGAATGATCTCGTAGTCGTTCATCGAGTCGCCAAACGCCATGACCTCGTCGCGTTCGACGCCATAGTGCTCCATGAGCTGTGCGATGCCCGAGGCCTTCGACACACCGGGCTGCATGGCATCGATCCACGCGTTGCCCGAAGGCGCAAAGGTAAAGAACTGGCCGAGCTCGCGCTGCAGTACGTAAGCGCTGTCCATAACGGCACCATCATCGCAAAAGATACTCGCCTTGATGATATTTACGCTGGGATCGGGCAGCTCCCAAATGCGCTCGGCATTGGGAAGGTCCTTATCGACCTCGCGTACGAACTTGCACTCGTCATCGAGCAAAAAGGACTTGGTTCGGTCAAAGAGTGCAAGATGCAAATTGGGAAACGTCGCGACGGCCTGGGCGAGCTTTCGAATCGCCAGGTGCGAATACACCTCGCGGTCTACCATTTTGCCGTCGGCGTAGACCTGGGCACCGTTAGCTGCGACAAAGTCCATTTTGTCGCGAACGGGCGCAAAGAACTCGCACAGGCGATCGTAGCGGCGGCCTGACGACGCGGCAAAATGCACGCCATGCTCGCGTAGTGCCAGGATCAATTCGTAGGTCTCGGGAGGCACCTGGCCATTTTCGTCAAGCAGTGTGCCGTCCATATCGGATGCAATCAGCTTAAACATAGAAAAGCTCCCTTCGGGCTTGCTGGAATCGAACGTGTATCCGATTCCAACGTACCCAAAGGGAGCTCAAATAAGACCCCGCAGTCATAAACGTTACATAGACCTGGCAAATAGCTCACGCGCGCCAGAGAGCCCACGGTCGCGGCGTCAGGCGACACGCCAAAGAGTGTCCCCAGCGACTAGTCGTTTAAGAACGTCCCCGATGACTAGTCGGCGTAGGTGAAGGTCGTGACGTCGAACATGCCCTCGGGGCGGATGCGGAGCGTCGGGATGACCGGCAGGGGCAGGAAGATGATGCCCATGATGGGGTCGAGCGGCGGCTCAATACCCATGGCGCGCGCCTTGACCATAAAGTCGTCGTGCTGCGCCGCGACATCCTCGGCCGTGCCCTCGCTCATCAGGCCACCGAGCGCCAGCGGAATGCGCGCCACGACCTCGCCGTTGCGCACCAGCACGTGACCGCCCTGGCCCACAGCCTCAACAGCAGCCATCATATCGGCGGCGTTGTCGCCCACCACGCACACGTTGTGCGAGTCGTGGCCGATCGTGGAGGCAATGGCACCACCGGTGATGGTGAAACCGCGCACCCAGCCGCGACCGATATGCTTGCCGACCAGGCCCAGGCCAGCGGGGCCGTCGCCGTCGACGCCCTCGGCTTGCAGCGACACGCCGCGGCCATGGCGCTCAATCAGCATAATGCGGCGCAAATCCTCGTCAGTCTCGGGACGAACCGTGCCCGTGATAGCCATGCCCGGGACTACATCGATAACGGCCTCGCCCGGTTTAAAGGCATAGTCGAACACGTCGAGCGAAAGCTTCGGCAGCTTAACAGAGGCGCGCAGCTCGTCGGCAAGGGCTGCAACCTCAGCCATCTCGGGTGCGATCTCGCCCACAAAGGTGCCATCCTGCGCCACCAGAGCACCGGCGGCATATACGCGATGCGGGGCCGTGGCAAACGTCAGATCGTTGAGCACCAGCAGGTCGGCACGCTTGCCCGGAGCGATGGCGCCGCGGAGCTCATGCGGGTCGCGGCAACCGTGGTCCAGGCCAAAGGCCTCGGCCGTGGAAAGGGACGCCATGGAGATGGCAACCACGGGGTCAATACCGGCCTCGATAGCCACGCGGCAGGCGTTGTCGATCATGCCGGTCGAAAGCGCGTCGGAGGGAGCGCGGTCGTCGGTCGCAAAGCAGCAGCGGCGAGCACGGGCGGGGTTTTCCAGCAGCATCGGCGACAGGTTGGCCAGGTCGTGGCTACACGTACCCTCGCGCAGCATGACATACATGCCGCGGGATAGCTTGTCGAGCGCTTCCTCGGGAATCGTCGACTCGTGGTCGGCGATAATACCCGCCGCGGCATAGGCGTTGAGATCCTTGCCGGCAACAAGCGGAGCATGACCGTCAACCTGCTTGGACGGTGTCTGGTTGGCAGCATCGATGCGAGCGCAGGTCTCGGGGTCGGCCATAAAGACACCCGGCAGGTTCATCATTTCGCCCAGACCAAAGACGTCGCCCGGATGCTCGGCAAAAAACGCCTGCATATCGGCAGCGGTGATGACGGCACCGGCCTGCTCGTCGGGCAGTGCGGGCACGCACGAAGGCATCATGTACTTGATGGAGATGGGTGCGCGACAACCGTCCTCGATCATAAAGCGCAGGCCGTCTAGGCCGGAAACGTTAGCGATCTCGTGGCTGTCGGCAATAGCGGTGGTGGTGCCACGCGTCGCCGCCATGCGCGCATACTCGGCGGGACGGATGTTCGAAGACTCGATATGCAAGTGTCCGTCAATAAAACCGGGTGCGAGATAGCGACCCTGACAGTCGATGACCTCAGCTGCCTCGTACGTGCCAGCAGCGTCATCTCGACCATCGTAGAGAACACCGACGATCACGCCGTCCTTGACGGCGACGCTACCGGGCGCCACGCGCTGACCGTACACATCAACGATCTGTGCGTTGGCAAACAGCGTGTCGACGGGCACGCGGCCCTCGGCGGCATCGATCACAGACCTCATGACCTCAACGGACATACATACTCCTTTAACCGTAGAAAAAAGCTGCGGAGCGGACAGACCTTCACCGCAGCAAGCCAATAGCCATTGTATGCCCAAACGATGGGCCAGCAATACGCCCCTCTGCTTAACGGCACACACCACTTGGCGCAATGGGGACAGGCTGCTTTGCACCAAAAAGAAACGTCCCTAAGTGCCAACCGGGACAACGCCGTAGGTGGAGGACGGACAGCGAGCGGACTCCAGAGCGAACAAATTGGCATGAAAAGAGGACGGCATAGACCTTCTGGTCATGCCGTCCTCTTTGAATGACAAGTTGTCGCTCTGGAGCCCGCCCAGCGTCGAGCTGTTACGCGGTTTGGTAAAACCGCGTAACTAAATCAACTTAAAGCCCTTGCGCTTGCCCACGGAGAGGGTGTCACCCAGCTTGAGGGCACTGGGGTCGATGTTGTAGCTCTTGGGAGCCACGGCCTTGCCGTTGATCTTGACACCGCCGCCGTCAATGTCGCGACGAGCCTGGCCGGCGCTGGCCGAAAGACCCAGGTCCTTGAGCAGGCCGGCAAGGTAAATCTGGCCCTCGTCGTTTACAGTCAGCTCAATATGCTTCTCGGGGAAGTCGGCGAGCTGGCCCTCCTTGAACACGCGGTCGAACTCGGCCTGAGCCTCGTCGCCGGCACCGGCGCCGTGGTAGGTGTCGCACAGGTCGCGGCCCAGAGCGCGCTTGAGCTCATAGGGATCGGCAGAGCCATCGGCCAGGGCAGCGTCGATCTTGTCGACCTCGGCCGGGGTGAGCGAGCTCGCCAGGCGGTAGTACTTGCCGATCATCTCGTCGGGGATGGACATGGTCTTGCCGAACATATCCTTGGGCGCGTCGGTCAGACCGATGTAGTTGCCATAGGACTTGGACATCTTACGGACGCCATCGGTGCCCTCGAGCAGCGGCATGGTGAGCGCGATCTGCGGCTCCATGCCCATCTTCTCCATGAGCTCACGGCCGGCGAGCAGGTTGAAAAGCTGGTCGGTGCCGCCCATCTCCACGTCAGCCTTGATCATGACCGAATCGTATGCCTGCATCACGGGATACAGGAACTCGTGCAGGGCGATCGGCGTCTGGGACTGATAGCGCTTGGTAAAGTCATCGCGCTCAAGAATGCGGGCGACGGTGAACTTGGAGCACACCTGCAGCAGACCGGCCAGGTCCATCGACAAGATCCAGTCGCCGTTGTGCACGATGGTGGTCTTCTCGGGGTCCAAGATCTTCATGGCCTGGCTCACGTAAGTCTCGGCGTTGGCCTCGATCTGCTCCTGAGAAAGCTGCGGGCGGGTGGAGTTCTTGCCCGAAGGATCGCCGATCAGCGCGGTACCGTTGCCGATGATCAGGGTGACGTTATGGCCCAGGTCCTGGAACTGGCGCATCTTGCGCAGGGGCACGGCGTGGCCCAGGTGCAGGTCGGGGCTGGTGGGATCGACGCCGAGCTTGATGTTGAGGGGCTCACCCTTCTCAAGCTTCTTACGAAGGTCGGCCTCGGGGACGATCTTCGCGGCGCCCGAGGTGATGATACGCATTTGCTCGTCAACAGACAGCATTGGGTATCCTCCTTTTGCTATAGCACCCTCGCCGAAAACAGCGGTGCTGGAAGTCCATAAACTCTCATATGATAACAAACTGACGCGACGCGGCACCTACGACAGGAAAATCCTCGTCCTGCCGCATGCGTCGATGGCAACTGGCAAACGCGTACCGTCACGCTCAACCAGATAGCGCGTCTGCCGGCGACGCAAGCAGTCGCGGCAACAGACCTGTCCCGTCGCATCGGTGGCACAGACGCCCTCTGCGGTCAGCAGGCAGTGCTCGCACACCATGAGCTCGGGACGGTCGGTATCGACGGGGCCCAGGACGCCAGGACAGGCGGCAAGCTCGGCAACGCGTTTCGCATCGTGAGCGACAAGTTCGGCAGGCAAAAACACGCGCTGCGCCCCAAGCCCTCGCAACCAGGCGAGCGTTGCCCGGTTCGCACAGAACACCGGCGCTGCCACGTCAAAGACGACGCGCAGTTCGCGAGCTATCGCCACTTGTCCCAGATTACGACAGACGATGCGGCCGGCGCGCTGCATGAGCGACCGAGTCCGCTCGATATCGCCCACACGGCAGACCTCGTCGAGCACAACAGTCGCATCGGACAGGTCGAGCCCTTCGTTCGGGTCCTGGTCCATCAGCTGCCAGGCAAAGACCAAGCGAGCGGCGACAGACTCTGCAGGTTCTTCCGGCTGCGTTCCGCTATCCATCAGAACGCCCGCAAACGGCAGCGTCTCGACAGCGCGTTTCGCAAGCACGGCCGCATCGGCCTCGGCCCGCATGCGATCCAGCGCCGCCGCCGTTTGCTCAAGCACACCAGCGCTGCGAATCAGATACACTTCGCAGCCCGCGTCGACCTTGCGCTTGCAATGGACAACGATGCGCTCCCCCGCCGCGGCATCCACCGGGCAGGGAACTTGCGGCCAGCGTTTAGGTACATCGGGACGCGCGTCGGCGCCCGGGTAAAACCTGATCTCGAGCGTATCGCCCGCCGCCACGGCAGCATCGAGCTCGACGGTCACTTCCTCATGTCCCACGGCAACCAAACGGCCCACACGCACGCCCTGGTTGATCGCGCGTTCAAAACTCATAAGCTCCGCGCCCGAGCGGCCTCGCAGATACGCGTCGGTAAACCCGCGGTTAAACGACCTTCCCAGCTCACGTTCGAGCGCCTGCACGGCATCGGGATCCCACGCGCCATCACGCAGCATATCGAGCGCTCGGCGCCACGCCCGCACCACGTTGTAGACGTAGTCGGGGTTCTTCATACGCCCCTCGATCTTGAGCGACGCCACCCCGGCAGCAACAAGCTCGGGTAAATGAGCAATGCCCAGATAGTCACGCGGGCAGAGCAGACGATCGCCTTCGACGGCAACGACGCTCTCCCCAGCCTCATCCACCAAATCGTATGCCAGGCGGCACGGCTGCGTGCAGTCGCCACGCATCGCCGACCGTCCGCGCCGCAGGGCCGAAAACTCGCACGCGCCCGAATAGCCAATGCATATGGCGCCATGGCAGA
Organism: Collinsella sp. HCP3S3_E11; assembly: GCF_052067375.1. Taxonomy (NCBI): domain Bacteria; kingdom Bacillati; phylum Actinomycetota; class Coriobacteriia; order Coriobacteriales; family Coriobacteriaceae; genus Collinsella; species Collinsella sp. HCP3S3_E11. Next base: position 251,278 of record NZ_JBQHQI010000001.1, read on the forward strand.
ACACCTCGATGGGCACACCGGTAGCGCAGAGCGTCGCAATCTCTGCCACGGTCAGCTCGCGCGCCGTCGTCACGCGCTCGACCCCCAGCTCGTCAGCCGCCAAACGCACGGCCCCCTTGCTATGGACGCCCGCTTGGGTGGACAGATGAATCTCGACCCCCGGAATTGCCGCATGCAGCGCGCGGGCTAGGCCCGCATCTGCCACGATCAGTGCATCGGCGCCCAGCGCATGCGCATGTGCCCCCAGTGCCACGGCTTCGGACAGCTCGTCGTCGAACACGAATACGTTGAGCGTCACGTACACGCGCACACCATGGGCGTGCGCCACGGCACACCCGCGCGCAAATTCGTCGTCACTAAACCCGTGCGCACTCACGCGGGCGTTAAATCCGCTCAACCCGGCATAAATGGCATCGGCACCTGCCGCGATCGCGGCGAGCATCTGATTGAGCCCGCCAGCAGGAGCCAACAGCTCGGGCAGTGCCAGCCCCGATGTTGGCGTCCCATTCCCGCATTGTCTGCTAGGCTCCGTCGCCCAAATCGCCATCGGCAAACTCCTTACCAAGGTATGCAATCGCTCTGTTAATTGCCGTCAACCAGCATACACGAGGCTTCGCGCGGCTCGATTGGTTTATCGTGTAATAACTTATGTCCATCCTGCCCGACGCATACCCGCCGCCTGGCACGACATACTTGGAGGTCAACATATGGGTCCTCGCCAACGACAGGGACACGGTCGCTCTAAGACGCACGTCCTGCCCGTCATCCTGCTTTCGCTTTTGGGCTTTTTGCTCATCGCGGGCGTAGCATTTGGCATCGGCATGATCGGCAACGTCAACCGCTGGCTGTCCGACCTGCCCGACTACACCGACGCCAACGCCTATCTGGTCAGCGAGCCCACCGAGATTGTTGACTGCAACGGCAACAAGATCGCCAGCTTCTATACCCAAAACCGCAAGTCCATCACCAAGGACCAGGTCTCCCCGTACGTCCTGCAGGGCACGATCGACGTCGAGGACGAGCGTTTCTACGAGCACGGCGGCATCGACCTCTTGGGCATCGCGCGTGCCTCGGTGGCAACCCTTGCCGGCGGCCACGAAGGAGCCTCGACCATCACCCAGCAGCTGGTGCGCAACACCATCCTGCAGGAGGAGCAGTTCGACTCGACCATCGAGCGTAAGGTACGCGAGGCCTATATCGCCATCAAGATGGAGGACATGTACTCCAAAGACGAGATCCTCATGATGTACCTCAACACCATTTACTATGGCCACGGCGCCTATGGCATCGAGGCCGCCGCCGAGACCTACCTCTCCAAGAGTGCTTCCGACCTCACCCTGAGCGAGGCCGCGCTGCTCATCGGTCTGCCCAACTCGCCTTCACAGTACGACCCCACGGTTAATCCCGACCTGGCGCTGTCCCGCCGCAACAAGGTTCTGGACAACATGCTGCGCCTGGGCCACATCACGCAGGAAGAGCACGATGCCGCGCAGGCTGAGCCCATCACCCTCAACGTGACCGAGATCTCGGGCAGCGGCGTCGACGTATACTCACAGCCCTACTTTATCTCCTATGTCAAACAGCTGCTCGAGCAGGAGTTCTCCACCGACGTGCTCTTTAAGGGTGGCCTGACTGTTAAGACCACCATCGACCCCACCATGCAGCAGGTGGCCGAGGAGGCTGTGCGCTCACAGCTCGACACGCTTTCGCTCGATGGCCTGGACATGGGCATGGTTGTCGTTGACCCCAAGACCGGCTACATCAAGTGCATGGTGGGCGGCTACGACTACAACGCCGACGAGAATCACGTGAACCACGCTACGGCAAAGCGCCCCGTGGGCTCCACGTTTAAGGCCTTTACGCTGGCAACTGCCATCCAAAACGGCATGAACCCCAACGTCAGTCTCAACTGCAACTCGCCACTCAAGGCCAAGGGCACCACGACCGAGGTGCAAAACTATGGCAAGCAGAGCTATGGCAACATCACGCTTAAGCAGGCAACGGCATACTCATCCAACACCGGCTACATTCAGGTGGCCGAAGCCATCGGCAATGACAAGATCATGTCGCTCGTCAAAAAGCTCGGCATCGATCCCGCCAAGGACAATATCGAGGACGTTCCCGTCATGACGCTCGGCACCGGGTCCATCTCACCGCTCGAGATGGCATCGGCCTACGCCGCTTTTGCCAACGGCGGCTATTATCGCCAGCCGATCGCCATCACCGAGATCGACTCGCGTACCGGCTCGGTTCTGTACCAGCACACCGACAATCCCACGCGGGTGCTCACCGAAGGCGAGGCTGCCGCGGTTACCGACGTTCTATCCGGCGTCATGCAGGGCAGCGGCACGGGTGCCGCCGGCGCGCTGAACGTCAACCAGCCCTATGCCGGCAAAACGGGCACCACTGACAACACCACCAACCTGTGGTTCTGCGGCTACACGCCGCAACTGGCATGCGCCCTGTGGACCGGTTATTCCGCAGGCGAGATTCCCATCCAAAAGTACGGTTCGGACCTGCTGGGCGACAGCACCAACCTGCCCGTCTTTAAGAAGTTCATGAACACCGTTCTTGCGGGCGCCGAGCGCGAGGAGTTCCCGACCGGAACGGCTCCCACGTACAAGAACAATAACGTCTGGAAGTTCTACGGCACAAACAACAAGAAGAAGGAAGAGGGCGAGGATAAGGACGAAGACGAGGAAGAAGAGGAGGAGACCACCGGCGGGAGCGGCAGCGAGGGCGGTAACACCGGCGGCGAAGGCGATGGCGGCGGTACCACCCCTACTCCCAACCCCGACCCCAGCCCCAGCCCCGACCCCAGCCCCAGCCCCAGCCCCGACCCTAGCCCGACCCCCGATCCCAGCCCTAGCCCGACCCCCGATCCCTCCACAGGTCAGTAGATAGCAATGCGCCCGAGCAGCTCAAATGCTCGGGCGCTTTTTGTTGGGACATACATGGCATATCGCGCGCAATCGAGATGCCACGACAGGACTGTCACAAAAAGGGCGTCAGCTCAAAACCGACGCCCCTGTATTTCTACCGTCTTAGCTGGCGTTGTTTACGTGCGTAAAGCTATTTACGCGCGGCACTGAGCTTGTTAATCAGCGCTTCGAGGCGTTCGCCATCCTCGGCAGTCTGAGCGATAACCAAAATCGTGTCATTGCCGGCAAGCGATCCGAGCACATCGGGCAGCTCGGCCGCATCGACAGCCGCGGCAATGCCCGAGGCGGTGCCGGGCTGAGCCTTAATCATAACCAGGTTGTCGGTACGCAACACACCGGTAACCAGCTCGGAGACCATGCGCTGCAGGTGCAGGTCCTCAGCCAGAACATAGATGCCCTCGGGCAGTTTGCGCAGCCCCATATCGGCGATGTCACGCGAAACCGTCGCCTGCGTGCAATCAAAGCCCATGGCGCGGAGTTCGTCCACCAGCACGCGCTGCGTACGCACGTCTTTATTGCGCACGATATCTCTGATGGCATCCTGGCGCCCGTTGCGTTTTTTAGCCATATAAAACCTCACTCCATAGATGGCGAAGACAATCTATCAGTGATTGAATAGTTTAGCGCTATTTGAGGCTATTTGTGAATAAGAACGCATTTCGAAACAATTATATGCAAATTATTTTCGAATATGACACAGCTAGGCTATCCTTGCGCCCGTTCTGTTCAAAAAAGCAGCCAGATGCGCATACATAACGCAGCGCATAGGCTTAACGTTGGCAATCGGCCCAAACAAAAGCCCAAGGCCTCGGCGCTCTCCCTTAAGGGCCACCGCCATCTGGCGGGTCCGCACGTCGTTGAGCATATCACGCAATCGTGCCGTGCGCTCAATTGAAGACACCCCATGGGGGCTCAGGCACAAATTCTCGATACAAGCAACCAAGCGGCCATAGTAAAACCGTTGGCAGGCCAGCTTTAGATGGTTATCGTCATCTATTGCGTCAAATGGCACGCAAAGCTCTTCAAGCGCCTTGGCGTCATCGGAAAGTCGCGAGAACATGGTGGGGTCGAATGAATCCGCAACCGATGGCGCGGCCGTATGGAAACAAGCTTCGGCGCACCCAAATACGCGTTCCGCATGCGAAAGGGCAGGCGCCAAAAAGGCGATCGCACGATACGACTCGGCATGCTGCAGACACAACTCAAACAGGGCGCGTTCATACATCACGCCGGAATGTTGACAAACCAGACCGCTCTCGACCAGCTTGGCCAGGCCTGAAGCCCGGTCTCCATCGTCGGCAAGGGCAATGGATTGCGCATCCAACATACGAGAATGGCGTTCCCGATGCGTATCGTAGCGATCGAGCGACACCGAGGGAAATACGATATCTGCCGAGGTCTCACAAGCGACATCGAGCATTGCCAAAAACGCGTGCGGCGCAAACCACTCATCGGCGCTCATAGCGATAATGTGGGCCCCGCGCGAAGCGGCAAAACCCTCGCGAAGGCAAGCTCCGCTCGACGGATCGTCAACGTCTATCAAATCGATGTGAATATCTCTGCCCGCGGCAACATCGAGCGAATGACGAACGCCCGGCGCAGCGTTGCGACATGCAACGACAATCTGCATATCGTAGAGGTCTTGGTTTTGGACGCTTTCGAGTGCGCGCATCGCGTAGCTGGGCGAACCCTCCACAACAAGGATCACCGAAAGTCGCGGAAGCGAGCCACGTCGAAGCAAGTTATCCATCCTCTCGACAGCAATAATCAACTGCCGTTCATGGTACACCCCGGCAATAAACGCAATGAGTCGCCTGATGCGCTGCACGCCAAGAACAGATGTTGCACACGGCTCGCCCACACGAGCAGCATACTTAGATGGCTCTCGCTTCTCCCCTATTCGAGCGCGACGAGCTCGGTGGGGTCATAATCTACGCCCATAAAGGTAAGGCCGCACGCCGGCGCCGTGGGACCCGCAGCAGTACGATCGCAAGCGTCAATCACCTCGCGCATCCACTCGGGATCGCGGCGATGCATGCCGATCTCGACGAGCGTTCCCACGATGGTGCGCACCATCGAATGCAAAAACGCATTGCCTTCGATGGTAAACGTGAGGATATCCTCGCCAAAGGCGACCTCGTGGCCAAACTCGGCACGCATCACGCAACGATGCGTTGGCTTGCCCACGGCAGAAGCGACCTTACAAAAGCTCTTAAAGTCCTGTTCGCCCAAAAGCGCTGGGCAGGCGCCTGCCATCGCATCCACGTCCAAAGGATAACGATGCCACCATACTGCGCCACGCGATAGCACCGGACGCGCATCGCGATCTGCAATGCGGTAGGTATAGGTCCGAGAACGTGCGTCAAAACGCGCAGAAAAGCCCTTACGGGCCTTGTAGACCTCATTAACGGCGATATCTTTGGGCAGCAGCGCATCCATAGCTCGCAGCCACCTGCGGCGCGTTAAAGCGAGCTCAGCGTCCATAACGGGCACGCTGATGTATTGGGCCACCGCATGCACCCCTGCATCGGTGCGCCCGGCACACGTCAAATCGACTGAGCGGCGCAAGAGCGTCTCTATGGCAAGACGCAGCTCTCCGGCAACCGTCGTCTGCCCCGGCTGCTCGGCAAATCCGCTATAGGACGAGCCGTCATAGGCAACACGAAACACCAACGTGGCATCGAGCTCTGGAGTCAAATTGAAATCAGACGGCGCGGTCATGGGCGCTCCCAACAAACAAACAACGATATCGCGACAAAAAAAGAGGGGTACGCGAACGTACCCCTCGAATATAGCCTATGCAGACGAATTGTCTACTCAGCGGTCTCCTCAGCAGGAGCCTCCTCGGCAGCGGTCTCCTCGACAGCCTCGACCTTCTTGGGAGCAGCGGCCTTCTTGGGGGCCGGAGCAGCCTTCTTGGCCTTGGGCGTGCAAGGCTCGGTGACGAGCTCCATGATAACGATGGGAGCGTTGTCGCCCTTACGGTTACCGAGCTTCATGATGCGGGTGTAACCGCCGTTGCGATCCTGCCACATGCCCTGAGCAGCCTTGTCGAAGATCTCGGCAACGAGCTGCTTATCGCCGAGCTTGGCGATAGCCAGACGACGAGAGTGCAGGTCGCCCTTCTTGGCCCAGGTGATGATCGGCTCGACAACCGAACGCAGCGCCTTAGCGCGGGTCTCGGTGGTCTTGATGCGGTCGTTCTCGAAGAGGGCCTTGGCCAGGCTCTTCTTCATGGCCTTGGTGTGGCTCGCATCGGTGCCGAGCTTCAGGCCCTTCTTAACGTTGTGACGCATGGTCTAGTTTCTCCTCAAATATGCGAAGCATTAAGCCTTCAGGCTCAGGCCCATGGACTCAAGCTTGTCCTTCACTTCCTCGATCGACTTAACACCGAAGTTGCGGATGTTCAGAAGATCGTTCTCCGAGAACTCAACGAGCTGACGGACCGAGTGAATGCTGGCACGCTTAAGGCAGTTGTAGGAACGGACAGAAAGGTCCAGATCCTCGATCTGCTTGTCCAGCTCGGCGTTGTCGTTGGTGACCTCGGGAGCGAAGATCGAAACCTCCTCCTCGACCTCGGGGGTCTCGGCAAGGTTCATAAAGGCAGCCATATGCTGGTTGATGATATTGGCAGCCTGGACCACGGCGTCGCGCGGGGCGATGGAGCCGTTGGTCTCGATCTCGAGGACAAGGCGGTCGTAGTCGGTGTGCTGACCGACACGGCAAGCCTCAACGAGCTTGGCGCAACGGGATACCGGCGAGTACAGCGAGTCGACGTGGATCACACCGATGGGATCGTTGTCGCGCTTGTTGGCCTCGCCAGAGACATAGCCGCGGCCATAGCCGATGCGCATGCTCATGGTGAGATGGCCACCCTCGGTGAGCGTAGCGATGTGCTGCTCGGGGTTGACCAACTCAAACTCGGACGGAATAAAGAAGTCCGCACCGGTGACCTCGCAGGGGCCGTCAACCGAGATGGTGGCGGTCGCCTCGTCGGTCGTGCCGAGAGCCCTGAAGACAAGACCCTTGACATTCAGGACGATGTCAGTGACATCCTCGACCATGTTAGGGATGGTCATGAACTCGTGCTGCGCACCATCGATCTGAATAGCCTCGACGGCGGCACCCTCGAGCGAGGACAGAAGAACGCGACGCAAGGAGTTGCCCAGCGTATCACCGTAACCGCGCTCGAGCGGCTCGACGGAGACACGAGCAGACGTCTCGTTGATCTCTTCGACCTGAACCTGAGGCCTAATGAATTCTGACATGTATTACCTCCAGCCTCAGCAGCCCGGATGGACTACTTAGAGTAGAGCTCGACGATGAGCTGCTCGTTGATATCACCGCTGATCTGCTCACGCGTCGGCAGAGCGAGCACGTTACCAGACAGCTTCTCGATATCGACCTCAAGCCAGCCAGGGACCTCAAAGCGCTCGGAGGAAATCAGAGCCTCCTTGATGGGGAGGAGGTCACGGAACTTCTCGCCGACAGCGACGACGTCGCCGGCCTTGACGCGGTAGGACGGGATGTCCACGCGCTTGCCGTTCACGGTGAAGTGACCGTGGCGGACGGACTGACGAGCCTCTTTACGGGTGCGAGCGAAGCCAAGACGGAAAACAACGTTGTCGAGGCGAGACTCAAGGATGATCATGAGGTTCTCACCGGTGACGCCGTTCATCTTACGGGCCTTGTTGAAGTAGCCGTGGAACTGCTTCTCTAGAACGCCATAGATGAACTTGACCTTCTGCTTCTCACGCAGCTGCATGCCGTACTCAGATTCCTTGCGACGGCGCTTGGGCTGACGGATAGATTCCTTCTTGCTGCTGTAACCGAGCTCAGCGGGATCGATCCCGAGCTGACGGCAGCGCTTAAGAACAGGAGTCCTGTCGATTGCCATATTGATACGATCCTTTCAGTTACACGCGGCGACGCTTCTTGGGGCGGCAGCCGTTGTGCGGGATGGGGGTCTTGTCCTGAATGCTCGAGACCTCGAGGCCAGCAGCCTGGAGGGAGCGGATGGCGGTCTCACGACCGGAGCCGGGGCCCTTGACGAAGACGGAAACCTTCTTCATACCGTGCTCCATGGCCTGCTTGGCAGCAGCCTCGGCAGCCATCTGGGCAGCGAACGGCGTGGACTTACGGGAGCCCTTGAAGCCCACCTGGCCAGCCGACTTCCAGGAAATGACGTTGCCCTGGGGATCGGTGATCGAAACGATCGTGTTATTGAACGTAGAACGGATGTGAGCCTGGCCCACGGAAATGTTCTTACGGTCCGCGCGCTTCAGACGGGCAGCGCGAACGTTCTTCTTAGCAGTAGCCATCTATCTAGCGCTCCTTATTTCTTCTTCTTAGCACCGATCTGACGCTTCGGGCCCTTGCGGGTACGAGCGTTAGTGTGGGTGCGCTGGCCGCGGACCGGGAGGCCCTTGCGGTGACGAAGGCCGCGGTTGCAGCCGATGTCCATAAGGCGCTTGACGTTCTGGTTGCGCTCACGGCGGAGGTCGCCCTCAACCATGATCTGGTTCTTGTCGATATACTCGCGGATGGCGTTAACCTCATCCTCGGTGAGGTCCTTAACGCGCGTATCCACGTTAACGTTGCACTCGACGCAAATCTTCGTCGCAGTGGTGCGGCCGATGCCGTAAATGTAGGTCAGACCGATCTCAACGCGCTTCTCACGCGGGAGGTCGACACCATTAATACGGGCCAACGTAGTCTCCTCTCTTAACCCTGACGCTGCTTATGACGGGGGTTCTCGCAAATGACGAGGACCTTGCCATGGCGCCTAATGATTTTGCACTTATCGCACATCTTCTTGACCGAAGGACGTACCTTCATCGTTCTTCCTTTCGGTAGCGCTCAAACTACTTCCCTACTATCTACTCGCCCAGCCGCAGGCGTTTAAAACTATGGCTGGTCTTCACACACAATCCGACCGTAGGTTGAGCTAAGCCTGCAGTCGGAAATAGAGTGCGTGTATGCGTGCCGCTATTTGTAGCGATAGGTGATGCGGCCGCGGGTCAGGTCGTACGGGGAAAGCTCCACGACAACCCTGTCACCGGGGAGAATACGGATGTAATTCATTCGAATCTTGCCAGAAATGTTGCACAGAACCGAATGACCGTTCTCGAGCTCGACCTTAAACATGGCATTAGGCAACGGTTCCTTTACCGTACCCTCGAGCTCAATTGCGTCTTCCTTCTTCACAAGCAATCATCTTTCTCTAGAAAACGACAGCGATTGAGTATTCTACAACACGTATACACGCATCGTAATAACTTCGTAATGGCTCCACAACTACGTGGAACTTGTTACATTTGAAATGTAAAACAAAGCCGTTCCCTGATGCCCAAGATCGCCTTGAAATGAGAAGGCATAGACCTTGGGGTCATGCCTTCGAAATTGAAAGGCGAGGTTGGGCATCAGGGGGCGGCGACTTTTACATTTCTCCGCCTTGGAGCGAGCACCAGGATCCTTGCGCATCGGTGGTGAGAATCACCGGACCGTCATTGGTGATGGCGACGGTGTTCTCGTAGTGCGCGGCGGGCAGGTGGTCGTTGGTGGTGACGATCCAACCGTCGGAGCCCGTGCTCACATGGTTGGAACCCATCGTTACCATCGGCTCGATGGCAATGACCATACCGGCCTGGAGGCGAACGCCCCTCCCCTTCTTTCCATAGTTAGGAACGTTGGGGTCCTCGTGCATCACGCGGCCAATGCCATGACCCACATAGTCACGAAGCACGCCATAACCGTGAGACTCGGCGAGGGACTGGACGGCATAACCAACATCCCCGATATGGTTACCGGGAACAGCCTGCTCAATGGCAGCCTTAAGGCAATCGCGCGTGACCTCGCACAGGGCCTTGGCCTCGGGCGTAGGGGTGCCGACGAAAAACGTCCATGCGTTATCGCCAACCCAACCGTCGACAACGGCTCCCGTATCGATAGAGATGATATCGCCATCGCGCAGGATCATATCGGGGTTGGGAATACCGTGGACCACGGCATCGTTGATCGATGCGCAAATGGTCCCCGGGAACCCGCCGTAACCCTTAAAGGCCGGGGTGCCGCCATGCATGCGGATAATCTGCTCCGCGAGCTGATCGAGCTCAAAAGTCGAAACGCCGGGACGCACCATGGCTCCAACGTGGCGGAGCGCCATCTTAGATAGCGCTCCTGCCTTCTTCATCTGCTCGATTTGCGTTGCAGACTTAATCTTAATCATAGACCGAGGGCCTCTTTGACATCCCCGTATACGGTCTCGCGAGCCTGGTCACCGTTGACCGACTTGAGCAGACCCTGGCCACGATAGTAATCGACAAGCGGGCTCGTGGACTTCTCGTAGACATCGAGACGGTTCTTGATGGTCTCGGGCTTATCGTCGTCGCGCTGATACATCTCGCCGCCGCATTTGGGGCAGGTAACATCGGCAGCAGTGCCGGTGTAACCGCAGGCGCGGCAGGTGCGACGCGAAGACAGACGATCGATAATGACCTCGGGGGCAACGTCGACCAGAAGGGCGCAGTCGATCTCGCGACCCATGGTGGAGAGCTCGGAATCGAGCGTCACAGCCTGGGCGGTGTTGCGCGGGAAGCCGTCGAGGATGAAGCCCTGCTGGGCGTCATCGGCGGCAAGGCGCTCCTTGACAAGGTCGATCACGAGCTGGTCGGGAACGAGCTCGCCAGCGTCCATGTACTTCTTAGCCTGAATACCAAGCTCGGTGCCACCCTTGACGGCAGCACGCAGCAGGTCGCCCGTGGAGATGTGAGCGACGCCAAACTCGGCGACGAGCTCCTGTGCAACGGTGCCCTTACCGGCACCCGGAGCTCCGAGCAATACGAGGTTCATGAGCAATCCTCCTCTAGCCTATTTAAAGAATCCATCGTAATCATACATCTTGATCTGGCCTTCGAGCTTGTCGACCGTGTCGAGCACGACGCCGACCATGATGAGGATGGACGTGCCGCCAAATGCCTGGATCAGCTGATTGCCCGTGAAGGAGAAGATGATCGAAGGCACGATGGCGATGAGCGCCAAAAAGACAGCGCTGGGAAGCGTAATCTTGTTGAGCGCGTTCTTGATGTAGGCCGCGGTAGCCCTACCCGGACGAACGCCCGGAATAAAGCCGCCCTGCTTCTTAAGGTTGTCGGCCGTGTCATCGGGATTGAACACCATGGAGGTGTAGAAGTACGCGAAGAACACGATGAGGACAACGTTAAGCACCCAGTTGAGCCAACCGGTCGAAAGCGCAGAGGCAACTGCCTGAATCCAGCCGATGCCGGGGAAGAACACGGCAACCTGAGCCGGGAAGTACAGCAGCGCCGAAGCGAAGATGATCGGCACGACACCCGCGGTGTTGACCTTGATGGGCAGGTAGGTGGTCTGGCCACCCATCATGCGACGGCCCACGACGCGCTTAGCGTAGGAGACCGGAATGCGGCGCTGGCCGCGCTCAAGGAAAACAATCAGCGGGATAACCAGCAGGATGATGGCGCAGATGATCACCATAGTGATGATGCCACCGCCATTGCCCTCGGTGCTGGAGAAGATCGCCTGCGGCAGACCGGCCATGATGTTCGCAAAGATGATCAGCGACATGCCATTGCCGATACCACGCTGGGTAATGAGCTCACCAATCCACATGATCAGCATGGCGCCCGCGGTGAGCGTGCCGACGATCATGAGGTCGAAGATGATCTCGGGAGCGGCGGCGCCATTAAAGCTGATGCCGAAGCTCTTAAAGAGGAAGAGGTAACCCACGGAGTTGAGGATTGCCAGAGCCAGGGTGAGGTAACGCGAATACTGCGTAATCTTGGTCTGACCGACCTCGCCCTCGCGGGCAAGCTCATGCAGGGAAGGCACAACGGCCTGGAGCATCTGGAGGATGATCGAGCTGGTGATGTAAGGCATGATGCCCAGCGAAAACACCGACACATAGCTCAACGCGCCGCCAGAGAAAAGATTCAGGAGGGCCATAGCACCTGCGGCGACCGAATTGTTATCGGTCGAGAAAAGGCCCAGCATCCCCTGGAAGGGAATGCCGGGCACAGGAACGTGCGCACCAATGCGGTACACGACGAGCATAGCTATGGTAAAAAGAATCTTTTCGCGCAGTTCTTTGATGCGGAAAGCATTCTTAAGACCATTTAGCACGGCAGCTCGACCTTTCCGCCGGCGGCCTCGATCTTGGCCTGCGCAGAAGCGCTGACCTTGTCGACCTTGACCGTGAACTTCTTGGTAAGCTCACCATTGCCGAGCACCTTGACGGGCTCGAACTCGCTCTTGGTGATGCGAGCGGCCTTAAGAGCGGCACCGTCGATCACAGCGCCATCCTCGAACTTACGCTCGAGACGCTCAACGTTAACAGCGGTGTACTCGATACGACGGGGGTTGCGGAAGCCCGGAAGCTTGGGCAGGCGCATAGCCAGCGGAGTCTGGCCACCCTCGAAGCCGGCACCCTTGGTGCCGCCAGAGCGAGAGCCCTGGCCCTTCTGGCCGCGGCCAGAAGTGGTGCCGTGACCCGAAGAATTGCCACGGCCAACGCGCTTGCGGTTCTTGGTGGAACCGGGCGCGGGAGTAAGATCGTGAAGCTGCATTTGCTACTCCTCTACAATCTCGACAAGGTGCTTGACCTTGAAGATCATGCCGCGGACGGACTCGTTGTCAGTAATCTCGCGAACCTCGCGGATCCTGTGGAGACCGAGGGCACGGACAGTACGGACCTGGTCCTGCTTGCAACCGTTGGTGCTGCGGACCTGCTTGATCTTGATGGTGTCAGCCATGCTTAGTTCTCCTTACCGACGAACATCTCGGAGACCGTCAGGCCACGGCGAGCCGCGACGTCCTCAGGGCTGGAGAGCTCCTTGAGGCCCTCGACGGCAGCCTTGATGATGTTGAGGCCGTTGTCGGTACCGAGGGACTTGGACAGGACGTTCTTGATGCCAGCAAGCTCAAAGAGGGGACGCACAGCGCCGCCGGCGATAACGCCGGTACCCTCGACAGCGGGCTTGATGATGATGCGGCCGGCACCAAAGTGGCCGATAACCTCGTGCGGAATGGTGCCCTCTTCGGTCACCGGCACGTGGAACATGTTCTTCTTGGCATCGAGAGACGCCTTGGAGATGGCCATGGGCACCTCAGCGGACTTGCCCATGCCAACGCCGACGTTGCCCTTGCCATCGCCAACGACGACGAGAGCGACGAGGCTCATGCGACGACCGCCCTTGACGGTCTTCGACACGCGGTTGATGTAAACGACGCGCTCCTCGAACTCGGAGGCCTCGCGCTGCTGCTTCTGATTACGAGCCATGTGCTACATACCTCCTAGAACTCGAGACCGGCGGCACGAGCACCGTCGGCGAGGGCCTTGACGCGGCCATGGTAGATACGGCCACCGCGATCGAAGGCGACCTTGGTGATGCCGGCCTCGATGGCACGCTTGCCAACGAGCTGACCGACCTTCTCCGCAGCCTCCTTGTTCGAGGTGTGGGTGCCCTTGAACTCGGCCTCGAGGGTCGAGGCAGAGACGAGCGTCAGGCTGGAGCCCTTGCTGTCGTCGATGATCTGGGCATAGATGTTGGCGTTAGTACGGGTCACGCGAAGACGCGGACGCTCGGCGGTACCCGAGATCTTGCCGCGAACACGACGCTGACGACGCTTGAGGCCTTCCAGCTTCGCCTTATGCTTGTTCATACGTAAACTCCTAAAAAGGTTGATCTTGCCAGCACCTAACGGGGTGCTGGTCTTATGCGAGTGAGTCGGTTACGACTACTTGGCGGCCTTACCCAGCTTGCGGCGGATGTGCTCGCCAACGTAGTGGATACCCTTGCCCTTGTAAGGCTCGGGAGGACGATGGCCGCGGATCTCAGCGGCGATCTGACCGACCTGCTGCTTGTTGATACCCTTGACGTTCACGTGGGTGTTGTCGGGAACCTCGAAGGTGATACCCTCGGGAGCCTCGACGATCACGGGGTGCGAGAAGCCCAGGGAGAACTCGAGGTTCTTGCCCTTCTGCTGCACGCGGTAACCGACGCCGGCGAGCTCGAGCTTCTTCTCGAAGCCCTCGGAAACGCCAACAACCATGTTGTGGATGAGGGCGCGGGTGAGGCCGTGGCGGGCACGGGTCTCACGCTCGTCGTCGGGACGGGAAACGGTGAGGACGTTGTCCTCGATGTTGATAGCGAGCTTCTCATAGACATCGAGCTCGAGCTGGCCCTTGGGGCCCTTGACGACAACGTTGTTGCCGTTGACTGCCACTTCGACTCCGGCGGGAATCTGGACAGGCTTATTACCGATACGAGACACGGTGATCTCCTTTCCTTCTACCTACCGAGCGAATTACCAGACGTAAGCGATGATCTCGCCGCCGACGTTGTGCTTGCGAGCATCGCGGTCGGTCATGACGCCATGGCTGGTGGAAATAATGGCGGTACCAAGGCCACCGCGGACGCGGGGCATGTCGGCAACGCCGGTGTACTTACGCAGGCCCGGCTTGGAAATGCGACGGATGCCGTTGATGACCTTAGCCTTCTTGGGACCATACTTAAGCGTGATGTGCAGAGTCTTCTGGGGAACGGTGTCCTCGACATCGTAGCCCTCGATGTAGCCCTCCTCGTGCAGAACACGAGCGATCTCGACGAGCTTCTTGCTGCTCGGCATGGAGACCGTGGCCTTGTTCACAGAGTTAGCGTTACGAATGCGCGTAAGCATATCTGCGATCGGGTCTGTAAGGTTCATACAGATTCTCCTTCGTTCTTGATGAACACGTGCTCTTGGTTCTTCGCCGCCCTTAACGGCAAAGCCTAACTAGCACGTTTTCCCTGTTCCAAACGGATGCTTGAAACGCTGGTAGTGACTTACCAGCTGGCCTTCTTAACGCCGGGAAGCTCGCCCTTGAGTGCAAGCTCGCGGAAGCAGACACGGCACAGGCCGAACTTGCGGTACACAGAGTGCGGACGGCCGCAGCGCTGGCAGCGCGTGTACTCACGAGTAGAGAACTTCTGCTTGCGATTGCACTTGACGATCATCGATGTCTTAGCCACTTATATCCTCCTCACATAGAGTATTGTTCGCCCCAAGCGCCGCCCCCTTGTGGGAACGGCGCTTATAGGGCAGGTGAACCTATTTCTTGAACGGGAAACCAAAGGCGTCCAGAAGGGCCTTGGCCTCCTCATCGGTGTTGGCGGTGGTCACGAAAGTGATGTCCATACCACGCTGGTGATCGACGGAGTCAAAGTCGATCTCGGGGAAGATGAGCTGCTCGGTGACGCCCATGGAGAAGTTACCACGGCCGTCGAAGCTCTTGGCGGAGATGCCGCGGAAGTCGCGGATACGGGGGATAGCGACGGAGGTCAGACGATCGAAGAACTCCCACATACGGTCGCCACGCAGGGTAACCTTGCAGCCGATCGGCATACCAGCGCGCAGGCGGAAGGTAGCGATGGACTTGCGGGCACGGGTGATCATCGGCTGCTGGCCGGTGATGGCGCGCAGGTCGCGCACGGCACCGTCGATGGCCTTGGAATCGGTAGCGGCCTCGCCGACACCCATGTTCACGACGATCTTCTCAAACTTGGGGATCATCATGACGTTCTCGTACTGGAACTTGTCCTGAAGCTGCTGCTTGACCTCGTTGTTGTACTTGGCCTTCAGACGCGGCACATACTTCTCTTCTGCCATTGTTCACTCCTTCTTGGGGTTTTAAGCACGGGGCGTGGCCACGGTGGGTTGTCCTCGTGCCTCCTGACTGCATCCGCGCCGCTCATGGCATTTCGCGGTTTGGACTCGACGCAGCAGGAGCCGACAAAACAATCGGTACTATACGCGCATTGGGTGCGTATTTCCAGAAAAACATCGTCTGCCTGCACAACTCCACAACTCCCTCGCACAAATGGGTCCCAAAAAGCCGTTGCAGTGAAATAGGGACTGTTTGACAGCTTAACCGGCTTAAACAATCCGTATTTCACCGCAACTCATATATGGGGCGTTATTTTTGGCGAGGCAGGACCAGGTTGAGGACGACGGCGACAAGTGCGGCGACGGCAATGGAGGATCCGCCAAAGACGGTGTCGACCCATGCGGGGAATCCAGCGCCGGCAAGCGCGCCGGCCGTGCGCTCAATACCCGTGCCAAAGGCGATAGAGAGACCCATGAGCGTGGTATCGCGCTGAGACAGGCCGTGGCGGGAAAACATGACCACACCGTTCATGCCGATGGTTGCGAACACGCCGATCGTGGCGCCGCCGATCACCGGTTGCGGAATGGACGTGAGCACTGCCGCGCACTTGGGCAGCAGGCCCGCGACGAGCAGAATGGCGGCTGCGAGCGTAAAGACCATACGGTTGACGACCTTGTTCTCGGCGATGATGCCCACATTCTGGCCAAAGGTTGCCGTGGGGACGCCGCCCAAAAAGCCCGAGAGCATACCGACGAGACCATTGGCGATCAATCCGCCCGAGATCTGACTATCGGTCGCGGGGGTATCGAGCGCAGCAGAGGACACGGCGGCAAACTCTCCCATAACCTGCACGGCGTTCACGATGGCCACAACGCCCACCACGGCGCACGCCGCTGGATCGAACACCAGACGATGGGCGCCAAACGCCGGTGGGGCAAACCAACTTGCAGTCGCGACAGCCGATAAGTCGACCATGCCCAACACCGCCGCAACGACAAAACCTGCGCAGATACCGGCCAGGATGCTGCCCAGCTTGAGCGCGCCCTTGCCGTAGTTACCGACCATAAAGGTGACGACAAACGTCACGAGCGCGACGGTCCAGTTGGTGACGCTGCCAAAATCGGCCGCGCCCTCCCCGCCTGCCATGGACGCCACGGCAACCGGGCACAGCGACAGGCCAATGACAAAGATGACGGTACCGAGCACCGGAGCTGGGAACAGAAAGCTCACGCGCTTAAACAAAAGACCGAAGAGTACGACGAGCGCGCCGCCGATAACTTGAGCGCCCAGCACGGCCTCGAAACCAAGCTCAAGACCGACCGCTTTAAGTGCCGGCACGAAGGTAAAGCTCGCACCCATCACAATGGGCAAGCCCGAGCCGACGATGCCTTTTATGGGGAACTGTTGAAGGAAAATGTCAAGCGCCGAGAGGACCAGCGACGCCTGAATGACGGCGGCTTCCTCTTGAGGGGTAAAGCCGCAGACCGACGCGATGATGATAGCGGGCGTAACGATACCCGCGAATGCCGCCAGC
Organism: Collinsella sp. HCP3S3_E11; assembly: GCF_052067375.1. Classification (NCBI taxonomy): domain Bacteria; kingdom Bacillati; phylum Actinomycetota; class Coriobacteriia; order Coriobacteriales; family Coriobacteriaceae; genus Collinsella; species Collinsella sp. HCP3S3_E11. The sequence goes on from NZ_JBQHQI010000001.1 coordinate 268,433, forward strand.
ACATGCTGCAGTGCATGGGGCAATACCTGCACAAACGAAACTTTTCCCGTACGCTCGAACAGGGCGTCCCCTGCCACCGACTCTGCCATTTGCGCCTCCCATACCCTAGGCAGCGGCCCTATGCCGCCCAACGGGCGGACATTATAGGGCATATGGCACAGGTAGCATTTTGACCCGCATGCGACAGAGAGCTGGGGTAGCTAATTTGGGACGGGGCTCTTTTAGCTACCCAACAGTGAGCGAACGCCTCGAGATGATTTTTCTGGGACGGGGATTTAAAAATCATTGCGTACCTAATGATTTTTTAGTCCCCGTCCCAGAAAAATCATCGAGCAGGCAGGGTAGCTAAAAGAGCCCCGTCCCAAATTAGCTACCCCTGGGATGCGACTAGCGCTTGCGGGGGACGAGCTTGGTGCGACGCAGATGGATCATCTCGGCGGCGATGGAGATGGCGATCTCTTCGGTGTCCTCGGCCTGAATGGCAACGCCGATCGGCAGGTGCAGCTCGTCGATCTGGTCCTGCGTAAAGCCCTCCTGCTCCAAGCGAGCCCGCACAAAGGCCGTCTTGCGGCGCGAACCCAGGCAACCCAAATAGGCGGGCTTGGCGCGCATGGCCTGAATCACCACATCGATATCGGACTTGTGACCCGCCGTGGCGACGACTACCAGATCGCGCGGACCGATGGGGCACAACTCGTCCAGGTTCTTGTAGTCGACCAGACGACGGTCGTAGACGCCGGGCACCCATTCGGGCGTCAACGTGCCGGGGCGGTCATCGCACGCCACGACGGCAAAGCCCGCCGCCGTGAGCACGCGCGCCGTCGCGGCGCCCACGTGACCGCAGCCAAAGATGTAGGTCAGGCCCTCGGGGCAAAGCGTCTCGATGTGCGCCGGGGGAATCTCGGAGGCGGCGTTGGTGTAGGTGACCTTACTCCCCTCTTCCGTCAGCGAAAGCCCGGGGCAACCCACAATGGTGCGGCGCGACTCCTCGCCATGGTATTCGGCGGCGTCGCTTTCGAGCGCGCTTGCGATAAACGGTTCAAAGTCGATGACGAAGTCGCCGATGCGTCGATACGCCAAGACGTCGGCAACCGACTGGAACAACGGCGCTTGCGATACATCCAGGTGCAGATAGCACAGGCAGATGGCTCCGCCGCAGATCATGCCGGTATCGGAGTTCTCGCCGCCCATGGTGTAGCGGACCAGGCGCGATTGCCCTGCGGCCAGCAGCTCGCGCGCCTCGTCCAGCGCAAGGAGCTCAATCTTACCGCCGCCGATGGTACCCGCTTGGCTGCCATCGGCAAAGACGGCCATCCAGGCACCCACGCCGCGCGGCGATGACCCTGCCGTGCCGGCAACTACCACCAGCTCGCACGTCCTACCAGCCTTCAGAGCGCCAAGCGCAGCATTCACCACATCGAGCTTTTCCATCGTCGCTTCCTATCCCCTAAAAACGTCGGTGAACATGGCGAGCGCCTCGAGTACGCCGCCGCCGACCGACGTCGCCTTGTCCGAAATATAGTTGATATAGCTGGCATCGCCACGCGGGTCGACGTCGGCACATTTAAAGCCCTCGGTCACCAGAACGCCGTCGGCCAAAAGGCCGCGCAAGCAGCCGTCAATCTGCGTGACCATGGGAGTGTCGCCCGCATGCCCAATCACATCACCGGCACTCACGATGTCGCCAATCACATGGTCGGACCTAAACACGCCGGCGGCGGGGCTGTGGATAACGCGCTCCTTGCCATAGCCGGCGATGACACCCGGCACGCCCGTATTGGGCTGGGGCGAGCCCTGGGTGATGACGCGGCCGAGGAAATGCCCGCGCATGGTCTCGACCACGGCATCGCAATCGACCGGCGCGGTAAAGCCCGGTCCTACGGCGATGACGACAGGCGCCATATCGCGCGTGGTGCCCAAGTTGCGCTTAGCCAGGATCGCGTCGACCACGGCAGCGGGCTTAAGTTCGCCGAGCATCTTGGCCTGGGGATCCACCACGACGGCAACATCGCCGGCCTGGGTAATTGCAAGCGCCTCTGCCGGCGTCTGCGCCAAGCGAGCGCGAATGCCCTCGACCTGGACCTCGCCCAGGCGAATGGCCTCACAAAAACTGATCGTGCGACGGATACACGTGGGAACCGCGATATCGGCCATGACAACCGACACGCCGGCGCGCACCAAACGGGCGGCGACGCCCGTGGCGATATCGCCGGCGCCGCGAACATAAACGAGCATTTCCGGGGCACCTCCCTGTGCTACGGTTTGAGCAGAGCAAAAGCGGTTCGACCGCTACTCTAATGATTATTTATTATCACAGTATTATACGGCGGTGAACAGATGGAAACGACGAGCGGAAACCTTGCCTCCGCGCTCAAGCTCGAGCCGGGCATTACCGCGATTATCGGCAGCGGCGGCAAGTCGACCTTGCTCAAGGCGCTCGGCCTTGAGCTTATGCGCGCGGGCGGCCGCGTGCTCCTCTGCACCACCACGCATATGTTTCCCGTCGCCGGCGTGCCATGGAACGGGTCGAGTCGTCGCCTGGACTCCGCACCTTGGAAGCCGGGCGCCGCACATGTCCCCGGTTGCACCTGCGAGGCCTGCGCGGGCCTTGCGCGGGGAAGCATCCGCCAAGCAGGTGTCTTGGACCCCGAGACGGGCAAGCTCTCTGCCCCCGCCGAGCCGCTCGGCGAGCTGGCACAGCGCTTTAACTACGTCTTGGCCGAGGCGGACGGCAGCAAGCGGCTCCCGCTCAAAGCCCACGCCGCCTGGGAGCCGGTGATTCCCTCTGGCACGGCCAACATCGTCTGGATCGTTGGCGCCTCGGGGCTCGGCAAGCCCATCAACGAAGCCGTCCACCGCCCCGAGCTCTTTTGCGAGCGTTGCGGCTGCGAGCTCACCGATACCGCCACGCCCGAGCGCGTCGCCCAGGTGCTCAATGCCGAGATGCAGGCGCTGGGACTCTGCACCGCACGCGTCATGCTCAACCAAGTCGACACGCTCAGCGACCCCACGATGGCCGACCGCTTTGAGGCTGCCCTCGGCCGCCCCGTCGTCGCCACCAGCCTCCAGGGGTAGCTAATTTGGGACGGGGCTCTTTTAGCTACCCCATGTTGAGAGAAAAACCATCAGGTAGGCAGGGTAGCTAAAAGAGCCCCGTCCCAAATTAGCTACCCTGGCGGCACCCCCTGCTAGCGAGGCGCGTAGCAGGCCGCAACGTGTTCTGAGACGCGGCGCTGGCCCTTGGCGGTGTCGACATCCCACAGCTCGTAGGCACGTGCCTCGACCAACTGGATATCGGCACGGCCGCGCAGCAGCGACGATCCGCCGTCCTTGCCCTTAAGCCCCATAAGGTTAGGAAAGAAGCTCGCGGGGAACAGCACCGGAGAGGCCGGCTCGCCGTTCAGGGCAAGACGCACGGGCGCGACACCGCCGTTGGCCTTAAAAGCACCGGCGAGTGCCTCAAAGGAATCCGAACTCACGAGCGGCTGGTCGCCCGGCAAAAAGAGGCAACCTTTCCAGTTGTGATCGACTCCCCACGAAAGGCCCGCACGGACGCTTTCGCTGCGCAGCTCGCCATCATGCAGCACGCACGGGCAATGCTTGTCCTCGCAAATCTGAGCAACCTCGGGCCAGCGCGTCGTAACAACAACGTCAAAGCCCCGGGGAACCGAATCGATGGTCCGGGCAATCAGCGGCTCGCCATAGATATCGGCAAGCATCTTGTTAGAGCCAAACCGTTTGCCCTCGCCCGAAGCCATAATGACGCAACCAAGTTTCATGGCGATACCTCCCCTGAAGCCATCGTACCCATAACGCGCGCCGCGGGGCACCTACATCGAAAGCGCTTATCCCGCACGCCCACGATGCAAAAAGGGGGCACCCCGCCGTTTGGCAGAGCGCCCCCTTTACATGGTTTACCTCAGCCCGGCTTTAGGCCTGGAACCAACGGGCGGTGTTGCGCTCATAACGCAGCGACACTTTCGTTATTTGCGAACAAGTGGGGTTTATGGCAAAGTGTGCCCAAACTAATTTTTAGGAAGGCACCCATGACCCCCGCACAGATTGAGTTTTATAAGCGCCTTGCACACGGCCTGGCGCTCCAGTTTGGCCCCAACTGCGAAGTCGTCGTCCACGATCTGGAGACCGAGGACGTAGACCACTCCATCGTAGTGATCGAAAACGGCCACGTCAGCGGACGCAAACTGGGTGACGGTCCCAGCCATATTGTGTTTGAGTCCATGCACGAGGACACCACCGACGTGCACGACCGCGAGCCATACCTCACCAAAACCGCCGATGGCAAGCTGCTTAAGTCCTCGACCATCTTTATCCGCAACGACGAAGGCAAGCCTGTCGGCATTTTGGGCATTAACTTTGACATTACGCTCATGAAAGCTTTTGAGCGCTCGCTCGATGCCTTTACCGGCACCGACGGCACGGGCTACACCGAGCCCGAGCCCATTACCAAAACCATCGGCGACTTGCTCGAAGATCTGCTGCGCGAGTGCGAGCAATACGTGGGCAAGCCCGCAGCCCTTATGACCAAGGATGAGCGCATTCGCGCCATTGGCTACCTCGATCGTCGCGGCGCCTTCCTCATTTCCAAGTCGAGCGAGCGTGCCTGCGAGTTCTTTGGCATCTCTAAGTACAGCTTCTATAGCTACCTCAACGAGGCAAAGGCTGCCGCCGGCGACAAATAGTCAGTGCGCCTGCGCCCCTCCCCTTTTGGGCGTGAGTTCTGGAATGCACGAATCCAAGACTCGGCCGCAAGGCAAGTTCCATATAATCGAAGGACGAGACAGTTCGAAAGGATGGAACAAGATGGGGTCGAACAACGCATTACGCAACGACCGCAGAGGCTTCGCTTCTGGCGCCAGGCATGCGAAACGCGTGTTTGACGAGGGCGAAGACGATCTGTTTGCGTTGAGCCTCGACGACGTGATGAGCGATCGCCCTTGGACCGCCGACGAGCCCATGAGCGGCAAAACCCATTCGGCAGGCGATCCCTCCGAGACGGCATCGTTTATCGCCGCGGCGCAGCATCTTGCGCCCGAACCGCCCGTTGCAGATCTCGACGACTTTGCGACCCGTCAGTTTGCCTTCGATTCCTGGGCTGATGCCGATCTGGACGAAACAACTGCCGGCGCGCCAACGCTCGGCGAGCCGGTAAATCCGCTTGTCGCCGCGTCCGCTTCCGAATACGAGCCGGACGACCATGCGCAAGCTATGCCCACATCCTCATACACCGATAGCCACACTGATAACGACGATTATTATGGCGACTACTACGCCGCGGAAGAGGCGCCGCGCTTTTTGGATTTCAATCCAGTAGCAAAGATTGTCTTTATAGCGATTGTCGTAGTGCTGCTTGGCGTCATTGCGTTTGAGGGATTCCAGCTGTTCCGCAGCCCCGTCGAGTCCGAATCGGCAACACAGCAAAAAGAGGACGACAACGACTACTTGGATATCAACACCCTCAAGGGCGACCCCAACGACGGGGACGAGTAGCGAGGGCTGAGGGCGGCTGAAGCGTCCATATGTAGCACCAGCTTCTACGTGCTGTTTTGTTATCCAGTTACACTATTCCAGATGTTGAGACCGTCAGATTCGACACTTTTCCGTTCTTTTGAGGTGCCGATTTCGACACTTTTCCGTTCTTTTGAGGTGCCGATTTCGACACTTTTCCGTACTTTCTTACGGACGATTTCGACACTTATCCGAATACAGGTCGAATATTCGCCGCGCAATCAAGCGCCGCCCGCACATCATTTCGCAGGCGGCGCTTGATTTGTGTCCGCGCGCGCTGATAGACTCCATCGTGCCCGCAAGGAGCGGGCGCGTTTTATCCAGAGTCGGGGTAGAGAGTTGGCTCCACGATCCCGACGCCAACCGGCCAAGAGGCACGGTGGCCCTGCCAACATCGATGAAAGGAGTCCGTATGGACAATTTCTCTGTGCGCAGTGAGCGCAATTTCCACAACTTGGTAGCCAAGCCAAAACGAATGCATCTTCTGGACAAGCCGAGCGGCTATGCCTCGGCCATGGTCAAGAACAGCCTCTCCCACCAGATGCGCTTTACGGTACAGAAGCTCGAGGAAGAGCTCTGTGCTGCTGGCAATCCACATGTGCTGCAGATCAAGCTGCTCGGAGATGACTCGTGCGAGCCATCCAGCTGGAAGCTCTTCGCCGACGGCGCGTGCGTTGCGGACGGATCTGGCACCTTTGCCCGTGAGTGCTTCTGCGAGGGCGCTGAGGTATTCCTGGACCTGTGCCGCAACGCCGTGTGCGCGGCCGAACTGCGCCAGTGGAGTCAAAGAGAGTACGAGCTGCTGAGCGCGGCGCGCGGGATTACGGGAGTGTAGGCAAGTTTTCGATAATTGCATTTTCTGATACGTCGAAGTGACGCAAAAATCGAGCTTACATTCCAACGTATCCGGAATCAATTTCCATTATGCACTCGGATATTATCCTATCGCACATATTGCAAGCAAAAATATCACCAGATTCCGCCTGAGACATACCTGGACAATGTGGACAGAAATCCCGGGTTTTACAGGATGTACATTCCCTCGTGTTATCCCATCTCAGAGACTCCATCACTGTTTTTCTTGCTGGACTATTCCAAGCTTGCCTTACTGTACCGGTCTTGATATTGCCAAGAACATTTTTTAGGGACACACAGGGATGTATCTGCCCGCTGGGATCAATAGAGATCGAGGTGACTCCCGCACCACACATGTACTTGGTTCTTTCGAGTCCCGAAGCAGAAACGTCAATTGAGAAATAGTTACTACGGATCGCCGAAATCGCGGTCCTAATAGCAGCCTTGTCGCCAATGAAGTACTCCATGGGTTTGTCGCTGCCATCGTTGCGCGAAATTAGACTCGCACTAACGCGGTATTCCACTCCAAGCTTTTCAGCGAGATCGATAACGTTAGGAAGATCAAGATGATTGATCGATAGAAGCATAACATTGAGAACCACAGGAACATCGAGCTCCCGAAGCCGCTTTATAACATGAATTGTCCTGTCGAATGACCCAGGTTTACATGTAATCGCATCATGCACGTTCGGATTTGAGCCATACAGACTAATGAAAAATGCCCTAGGCCTAGCTTTCGCCAAGCGCACCAGCAGCGCATCATTCTCGTAGAGAAATAATCCATTGGTGTATACGTCGCAGACGAACCCGCGTTCTCTAGCATAGAAGAAAACATCGGGGAATTCTCTATGTACAAATGGGTCTCCACCAGTAAAAGCGAGATGCATACAACCCATTTCGCATAGCTCATCGATTGCACCACGGTAGTCTTCAAAATCAATTACACAATGCGACTGCGTGGCACCAGGGAAATGAGCGTAACAATGTACACAGCTTTCATTGCACGCATAAGTCATCTCAAAGGTCGCTGAGTAAATCTGATCGTACGGCTCCAAGCATCGCATAACTTCGCCCTCAATATCATCATCCGGCTTGGCGAAATTCCCCGACACAGCTTCAGCCTCGCTGTAGCCTCCATCAAGAAGGATAATGCCCATTTCATAAAGCTCGTCAACAAAGGAACACACATCACTGATGACTTCACCGCTATCACAGTCGTATTGCTGTGCGATATATCTGGCAATGTCAACAAGCTCACAAGACTTCTCATTGGCAATCTTATGCCATATATCAGCCGCCACGTTCTCAAGCGTAAGCATCTGCCGCGTGCGTAAATCGTATAGAACGGTAAAGGGTTCGTATTCCCTCCAGCAGATATCATTCGGTGAGTAAGAAATCCGCATCACGCCTCCAAACAGAAAGACGCCCGTCCCGTAGGGCAGGCGTCTTTTCAATCAATCTGACCGCAAAACTACGCACGCAGGCAATGGGAGCGGCCGGAGCCGCCACGAGAGCAAGACATGGAGGTAATAATCGCAACCGAGCCCTTCTTTGAAACCTGAGGCTTGACGTAGGCCTTCTTCATGTGGATCACCTTTCATTGAATGACGACGCGAGCACATTCTCCGCGTCAAACCAATGGTATGTCCGATACGGCGAATAAACAAGAGCGTTTTGCGGCGTTAGGTTTAATTGGGAAGAGGCCAAGCGTTACTGAGCTGCGCATTTCTTATTTAATTATTTAATTATTTAATTTAATGAAAAACGTGCCTGTTTACCTGCGAATATGCATGGCAATCAAACGAATTAACTTTTTTCATCCAGAAATAGCAGGTAGATAGCATAGTTTCATCTAATTTGCTCAGGCTGATCAGACGACGCATCCTCTTCTCGCCTTTTGGCTTCCGACGAAACAGCTGAACATCGCGACAGCCATACGACTAAACTGGCGCTCACCTCATGTAATCAACCGTTCGCGTAATCGATTTTGTTGCTCAATAAATTGGCAGGTAGCGTCCGTACAATTAATTATTAGTCAGTCATCTGTCTTGGCAGTGTTGAAAGGAACCGCTCATGGGCTTCACACTCGCATCGCGTAAAGTTACGAGTATCTCGGAATGCGTTCGTAAGGAAATGATTACCTACGTGGAGTACGACGGGCCATCTCCAAAACGAGCAATTACCTATCCTCAATACCTCGTAGACGAAGACAAGATAACGCGAATCGATACCACTACCTTCCCCGAAATCGGCGGCCTCCCGGTAACACTCGAAGGCAAAACCAAAGAAGAATACGAAGGTATTTTTGGCCGACTCGTCGTTATGAAAACCAACGTTGATGTCGACCAGTTCATGGATAACAACTACTATCCCCATCTGGAACATCATCGCTACAACTCAATTGCCAATTACAACTGGAAGCCGGGACGCAGCAACATCGACTTTGTCGAGTTCAGAAAAAGCCAAATCTCATCACGCCTTGTTCAGATTATTTCCGCAGACGACGGGCTGATCGATTTCAGCCAACCGCTCGTCAGCACCATTCATCCGTCTGTTTCGCAGGCAATGCCGCTCACCAAGTACATCATGCTGCGCCAGGAAATAGACGACCAGCCTTACCTCTACGGGCCATTCGAGATTGAGCAAAAAGCACCCGGCGTCTATTCCATCAAGGCCGTTCAGTCTTTTGACGAGTACATTTTTGCCGAGAAAGCGTCGTGCTTTACCTTTAAGCTCACCGTAAACGATGGAGAGGGCAATCCCTATGCACGCCTTCTCGACATCGACGAAATCAAAACTCGATTTACATCCAGCAATCGCAAGTATGACTGGATGCCCAATGAAACGGTTTTGAGCGCCATCGCTCGAGTTTCACGCACCACGGAAGTCGGCCTTTCGAAAAACGAAGCCCGTAATCTTAAGACGGCAATCGAGGCCTGCACCGACCTGGAAACGAAGATCGTCACGACCCCAGAGCGACGCAAGCGCATGCTCACCGCGCTGAGCAAGTACGAAGAGTGGTCGACTCTTTCCGACAACCGCAAGCGCGAAATTATCGATACCGTCTCTAGCGAGCAGCTCGCACAGTACGTTCTAGATGACGAGCACTTTGCAGAGTTCTATGACAAGGTCAAAGAGAACGAGCAAATCCGCCAAGAGGTCGCGCGCCGTCAGGCTGACCTGGAAAAACAAATCCAAAGAGCCCAAGAAGAAACTGCTCAAGCAGAGCAGCGAGCTCGTGACGCCAGGGCGGCCGCCGATGAGGCGGAAGCCAGCCGCGACGAGGTCAAAAAACGAATCGTAGCCGAGACGGAAGCGGAACTCACCGGACGCAAAGCGGAGCTCGATAAGACGCTCGAGGACCTCAGGAGCGCGAAAGCAAATCTCGAAAACCTAGAAGAAGGCAAGGTCCTTGCCAAGCGAGCCATTAAAAATGTCGTCGAGTCGTTTAAGGATGAGATGACCGCGAGCGAAAAGCTCCTCGAGTCGACCGTCGTTCGCGAGATTCTGGGAGCGGTCAATCCCGTACCGTCGGGAACCGCCCCCTTGGCAAACCCGCAACAAGCAAATGAAGTAGCCCCCACTTTGACCATGCCCGCCATGCTGTCCGACGATAAGCTTTCAGCTTCGGACCTTTTAGACCGTATGAGCGATACCGTCATCAATCGAGCTGGACGCGACTTTACCCGCAACGATATCGCCAACCTTATGATCTGCCTTACACAAGGCTATATCACTACCTTTGCCGGCATGCCGGGCACGGGCAAGACGAGCCTCGCGGGAATACTCGCCGGAGCCTTGGGGCTTACCCAGCCCCAAGCAAACCGCTTCTGCGAGGTCTCAGTCGAGCGCGGATGGACCAGCTACAAGGACTTCATCGGCTTCTACAATCCCTTTATGGAGCGCGTGGAGCCTGCAAACGCTGCCGCCTACCAGGCCTTTGAGCAACTCGATGCCGAGCAACAGCTCAAAGACCTCACCCCCACCCCCTACATCATGCTCCTAGACGAAGCAAACCTTAGCTCGCTCGAGCACTACTGGTCACCGTTCCTCCTAGCGTGCGACAAGTTTAGGAACCGTCCCACGGTGCTCTCCCTTGGCGGCGGGCACGCCTTTACGACCCCTTCCTGGCTGCGCTTTATCGCGACGGTCAACTTTGACCACACAACCGAAGAGCTCTCTCCCCGCTTCCTCGACCGAAGCTGGGTCATTATGCTCGACGCGCCGGACACTCCCCTGGATATCGATGACATTCAGAGCGAGGAGCACGACTTTTCCGACGAGCCCGCCGTCCCCCTCTCGACGATCGAATCCGCATTTGGAGTCCGCGAAACGCAGATGCCCGCTGGCCTTGCGGCGAAATTCCAGGAAGTGCTCACATGCTGCGCTACATCCAATCATCCCGTAAGCCCGCGCTCCCAGCTCATGATGCGCAATTACATCGTTACCGCGAGCAACCTTATGGATACCTCCTCGGCATCGACCACCTATGATCCGGTCGATTTTGCCGTCGCCCAAAAGGTCCTGCCTCAAATCTGCGGAACAGAGGATCGCGTGAGAAGCCTGCTCGATGGCCTGGGAGCCATAACCGGCCTTCCCAAGACAAAGCAGCGTATCGAGCACATTCTCGAGGTTGGTGGAGACAGTGGCTTCTACCAGTTCTTCGCTTAAAGCCTGCTCGATCCGGCTTATCCTGCGCGACCCCCGTAACCCTTCCGCTCCCCTGTCGTTTGAGATGCACGAGGGTCGCAGGACACCTGGCTTGGGTGAAATAGACTACAGCGCGGCGATCGTCGACCGCGCCCAGTATGAGCTGTCACTGTTTACCGACTGCAACCTGGGCGCAGTCAAGATAATGCTGCGTATTAACGAGGACGAGCACCAGTGGCGCTGCATCATGCCGGAGCAGGCTGGCAGCAGCTATATTTATAGACTGGTCCCCACCAATGAGAATAACAATTGGAGACCGTTCTCGGATACCTACGGATTTGCCACCGTCGAAGCCCGCATTCATTCGTGCCAACGCCTGTTTGAGCCGTTCGCTGTAAAGACAAAAGAAATCCCTTGTTCCAGCACCATAAGCAACCAACGTCAGTATGTCGTGAAATTGTTGGATGAACTTGCCGGACAGGAGCTTGCCACGCCTATCGGGTGGATGCTATCGGCAGGAAACACGCAGGACAGCGACTCTCTTGGCGATGCGGAGGGTTCTGAGGCGAATAGCCTTCAATCGTTCGTTTTGCTCACCGAGACGATCCTTGCTGGTATTGAAGCAGAGCTTCCCAACTTTAAAACACGACCATGCACCAAAACCGATCGCTCGGAGCAGCTCGTCGCTTCCGAAAAGCTGCGACAAATCGGTCGAAACGAAATCGAATGGCTTTACAAAAACCCCGACAGGCTGTTCCCGGTGCGCCAGAACACCGCCATCCGCATGCAGGGACGCAACTGGTATAGCCGCAAAATTCAAACGAAGCAGACCGTCCGCTCGTGCGACACGTACGAGAACAGGGCCGTCGTTTCTTTTATCTCGCATGTTTCCCGCACGCTCGCGCAGGTAATTGCGGGCATCAATCAAAAGCTGGATGCCCTTCAAGAAGCGAAAAACAGGCTGTCTGGGATACAGGGCACCGAGGGGCACCTCATTCCCGTCATGATTATCGATGCGCAGATTGAACGCGACCAGCCTTTGCTGTCAAAGCTCCAAGCACAGAGAACTCGTGCACAGCGCTTTTATAGGCTCCTTTCCGAAGCCATGCCGGCCGCCGTTTCCAACACGTTCCAGATGCCTCGCAAAACCAAGATCTTCCAGGAAATACCCCATTACGCGCGCCTTTTTCAGCTCATGCGCGCGTGGGACGCTTTTGGTGAATTTGATTTTGCGCGCGAAGGTCTCATCTTGAGCATGCATCGCGTCTCGCGCCTTTACGAGCTGTACTCGCTCGCCTCTCTGCTCCGTTGGTTTGACTGCCAGGGATATACACCGGACAGTTCGTACGCAGCTCCCTTTGAGCGAGTTGAGCGAACTCAGGAATACGGGATGCCCAACAACGAACGAGAAGTCGCAAACGTCTACCGCCTGCAGCGTGGAAGCGAACGGGTCACGCTGTGGTATCAGCCCGTGCTCTATGGAAACGACCGAGAATTCGCCGGCCTTGGCGCGCATCGCCTGCTCGCAAATGATTTGTTTGATCAGCAGCCAAGTGACTCCTACTGGACGCCCGATTTTGCCCTGAGCTTCAAAGATGCCGACCAAAATTCGCTGTTTTTACTCGATTCCAAGTTCACGTCTGTCGAGAATGCAAAAGAGCAACGCTTCAATCCCTGCATCAACAAATACCGTTTTCAAACCATTCGTTCCAACGGCATGCCCATCGATAGCGTGTGGCTCCTTTGCGGACAGGCACCCGAGGCAGCTTGCGTCCCAACAGGAGCAATGTCCTGGGCCCGCCAGCAGGGCATCCCCCCTATCGGAGGACTGGCGGCGCTCTCGCCCTTTGGAAACTCTATTGACCAGATGATGCAGTGTCTGGGAATTGCGAAGGGCGCTACGATCGAGAATGTCATGCAGGCTGCCGAGAACGTTGTTGAGGTAAGCCCTGAGCCGCAATGGGAACCGTTTGCTGCAACTACGGCGATGCCGGAGAATCCGGCGGCGCCTGTTCAGGTCGAAATTGAACAAGTGGTGGAGCCTGATCCTGCAGAGCCTGTGCGCGAACCGGAACCGGAACCCGAGGAGTCCATCGAGGTCTCGGCGGTCGTTGAAGCCGAGCCTGTGGTAGAGGCAACCGATGCGGTCAAGGCGCCCGCGGAGGAAGCTGGCGCAGCCAATCCCGCTGAGCCCGACAAGCCCGCAAACCCCAAAAAGGAGAAGAAGCGCAAGCCGAAAAGCAAGGCCAAGCCAAAGCGCCCCGCTGGGCCGGCAATAGACACTGCCGAAGTTCGACGGATGCTGCTCCAGATTATCGACGGGACGCCTGACAGACGTGCGCTTTACGACCAGCGGTGCTCATTCGACACCTTGGGTATTAGCCATCCGCTGCTTCGCGACAAAATACCAGCGGGCCGCGAAGGCAAGTTCTACGATGTAGAGCCCATCACCGTTGACGGAAAGGACGCTTTTATCTTTAAGGCCTGGACGCCGATGAATGTGAATCAGATCAAACGCGCCTGCGCCCGATTGGCTAAGGAGCAGGCTGGGGATTGACGACTTGTTTGAAGGCCTAATGGCAGGGAGAGGATGCGTACCATTCGTGACTACAATCTACAACGTTCCATTAGCCAACAGTGAGCAGTGTATGTAATTACCGCAGTACTACCCAACACATTGCCCTTCGCGTAAAACTTATGAGTACGGTCAAGCAAGCGAACGGCACACAAACTATTCGCTTGCTTGTTTTTCCTCAAGCATCTCGCAAAGCTCGCTTACGCTCATCAACCATTTTTGTTGTTCGGCAGTATATGAAGCAAAAACGGGACGAGGCACAACTAGTTGCAGATTGTGTTCGCGCATCGAATCCGTGTACTCCGTGCTAACCGCAGCATCGAGCGTAATTAGGTGCTTATGATCAATTCGATTTGCCTCTTCGAGAACCTGACGCCAACGCTCTTTTATTGTCGTCTTTGCCCCAAGCATCGTCAGCCGCTCTACCGGAAAACAGGCATCTCTGTACGCCTCAATGGACGGCATAATGAAATCCGGCTTCGATTTACCCTCAGTGTAGGGCTGAGCGGTATAACGAATGCCCCTTCCTTTAAACAGAAACTCGAGCTGGTGTTCAAACGCCGCACCTGCTCGCGACTTCCTTCGCTGAAATGTTGACATCGTTATTCGAAGTACCGCGTCAACATCCAGCACTCCCCTCATATAGGGAGTGAGGTCATTTTCAAGTAAGTACCTTTCGAATACCTTGAATAGAATCTCTTCTCGTTCATAGCAATCGAGTAAGCACTGGTCAGGAAATTCCCTCCAGTCAAGATCGCCAAGCGTCGAAGCAGAATACCTTGTGAAGTCGATTCCTTTGGGAAACGAGTCGCCGAACTTTTCGATCATATCGTCCAGATATGACTCGGCAGAAGCAGGTAAGGCAACCTCAACACCAATTGCCTCGAGAATAGATGCCGCAATCGATCCGATTCTAATGTCATCGGTCGTTGACCGCGAGAATCTGCCACTAGAGACATCCTCTAAACCAAACAGCCACCTCAGTTGACTTTCGGCATTTGATCCTCGACTCGCGAACACAACCAAAAGACCGTGCTCATCAGAAATCGCCATGATCATTAGGTCGTCGATATGGGCGGCCTTAATTGCGTCATTGTCATTGTAGTAAAGCCTGTATTCAGTCCTAGTAGGATGCTTCCTGCGAGCGTCATACCAAGTTGTGAAGCCATGGTCAAACAGTGGGTTAGCATCGTCGCACAGATAAGCAAAGGTCGTCGGTATGCCCCTGATATCATTATCGCCAAAGAGCGATCGAAGCTCAGCGGTACCATTGAATTCGTGCTGATTGCTTACTTTCCCGTCGATATCAACCGCGACCAGCCTCTTTGCGACTGCGCCATCAAAGTAGCTACTCAGTACACCGTAATCCATCGAAATAAGCCTCCATCATTACCTTGGCAACCGCCCGCACTGCTGGAACAGTAACGGAGTTTCCGAATTGATGATATGCCTGCGTGTCAGACACCGGAATGATGAATTGATCGGGAAAGCCCTGGAGCCTTGCGCATTCACGCGGAGTGAGCTTGCGGGGATTGACTCCCTCGCCACGAGAAATAAGAATTTCGCTACCGTCCTTATGATATCGCGCTGAAAGGGTACGTGTGGTGTCGTCGGGGCCCACTGTGCTATAGCCAAATCCATTGCCAGCCGCCTGATGCTTTTTCTTATAAGCACGCAAATAGTCCCATAACTTATCCGACAAAATGTATCGATTATCTGGGCTGTCTTCAAGGATCTCCTTAACAGTATGACCACCAGACCCCATATCAAGCTGATTCCAGTCAAATGGAGTCTTTTTCTTGAAGCCGACAATATAGATGCGCTCACGGTGTTGGCAAGTCCAATTTTTACTGTCGAGCACTTTGTAATGGACGTCATAACCCAGTTCATCTTCAAGCGTCTGCATAATAATCTTGAAGGTTTTGCCATGGTCATGGCTCGTTAAATTCTTAACGTTCTCAAGCAGGAAAGCCTCCGGCTTCTTATCGCGCAGGATCCGAGCAACTTCAAAGAATAAAGTACCCTGAGTTTTGTCTTCGAATCCCGTCGCCCTGCCCATAGATTTCTTTTTTGACACACCTGCAAGCGAAAAGGGCTGACACGGAAAGCCTGCTAGCAGCACATTAAAACTCGGAATGTCTTCCGAGCGGACCTCGTGAATATCTCCCGCAGGGGTGTCCCCGTAATTCATTCGATAGGTCTTCTGCGCGAACTTATCCCACTCGCAAGAGAAAACGCACCTGCCGCCCAATTCTTGAAAAGGCATGCGTATGCCACCGATGCCCGCAAAGAGGTCAATATAAGTAAAGGGGGCGTCCTTGCGATCGCCTTGTGCAAATGGAGCCTTATGGCCAAAAGAGCGAATAAAAGCCAGCTCAGCTGCAGAAGGACAAGATTCTCCCGTCTCCCACCGGCGCACAGTTCTATCACCATTTGGCCCCATCCCAAGGGCAGCGGCGAACTCTTTTTGAGTTAACGCAAGCTCTTTACGCTTTGCAGTTATCTCCCCTTTTACGTCTAACATGCTATCCAATCGGAATAAACTGCGGACGACTTGTCCGCTAATTGACACAGCGAATCACTAGCTTAAGGCGTATCACAACGCATGGCAATAGTGACAGCATGACAGTAAATTAAATGCGCATGCGGACATATTTAGCCGAATAGTCTTTATGACCTTCAATTAACTAGTGGGCCAGCTTTCGCTAGCCCACTAGTTAAACAGGCGTTTGAGCAGTCTGTTTCCTGTTCCAATTTCCTCAAAGGGCATTGTAAAGATCAGCACTAAATAAACCAGTCGTCGGCATGTCGAACGTACCTACGATTAGAGCCCTATCGAGAAACCTGTTGCCGTTTTCGCAGGCGGTTTCCGGAACAAGTGCACAGTTATAACAAGCTGCCAGATTACAGGAGTCAAGCCCTTGGCCCCGCGATTCAATACAGACAGGATCATCTGAACACCAAGTAGCTTTCTGCATGGAATTGTTTAGAATCTCTTCGAACCTACCCGGCTCCCCGGATCTGACCAAGCCGCCCAGGGAACCATCTCCCGACGCGGACGCAGTGTAGATTAGAACGCCGTGCATGTCCTCGAACTCCTCGGCGCCATCCTCTAGGTACGCTTGGCAATACACTCTTTCACGAAGAGATGCGGCGGAATAACCGCAGACTTCGCTGATACCCAACAAAACTATGTGAGAAAAAGTGTGAATGGCGACGAACAGGGGATTGATCTCCCTAGGCTTAGCATTACGACTTTTTATCGCGTTATTAAGGTTTTCCTGCATTACCTCGATTCTGGCAGCAACCTCGGGCCGCGCACACCACTCTTCCAAAACGCTCTGGTCGAATTCGACAAACACTCCCTCACCAACGGTTTGGTTTGCAAGCGTCCAGTCAAGTCGTTTTCTCGAAAGCTCTCTTCGCCTTTCCTCCATACTCTTCAGATCGTTGTATTCAGGGTTCAATCTGGTGAACCCAACGAGAGCCCGGGTTACGGTCAAAGTGTCTATCAGGGATACACCCGCTATGTAGTTACGGATTAGCGGCGACTCGTATTCATTGGGGTTAACGGCACGACCGACAAATTCCCCACTCTTCCTAATTTTAGGATCTCGCAGCGTCAGATACTCGTCATGAAGATACTCAATCTCGGATTGTCCAGAGTCCCCTTCAGTTTTCTTTCGTTGATAAGCCAGACGCAAGTCTTCCGGGTCGACTCCGCCCATGCTTGCAATTAACGATAACGCTGCGTCCAAATCACCTTTTCGATCGAACTCGAGCATCGTAGTAAACTGCTCATCAGCAACTTTCTTCACCCGCTCATCCAATGCATCGGGGATGAGCACCGAGCTGACCACATCGGGATAACATACGTTCGTTGCGCCCATAATAACGACGCGCAGGTCTTTCCCGTCGCAAGAACATTGTTGTTTGGAAATACGATTAAGCCATGGCTGCCTGCCGCTGCAGTGATAACCAATCTTGTTCAGTCCTTCTGGTCTATTAGCTCCGTGGAGCGATTTACGAGCTCCGCAAGTGCACTGATAGACGATATCGCCCATGGTCGTACTTCCGCCCATGGTCCTTCTGCTTACAACATGTTCTCTTGATTTCGGATCAATGTCTGTTCCGTTATGCACCCACTGCATAACGGGAAAATTATCGATATGGCCATGTGGACACACGACGACAAAACGCTCTGGAATGAGCTTAATATCGCGCTTAAATTTTTTTGAACAAGCCTCACATCGAATCTGTGTACTTACATTGGTCGACTCTTTGTATTGCATTTGACCGCATCGTGGGCAATACAACCAGTTGGGAAAACGAAGCGCTGGGACGAAACCGCCGTGGTGCCCGTCATCAACTGGAGGCGCATACAACCTATTTACTCCAACGTATCTTTTCAGCCTTGAATCTGCAATTGTCTCCAGGTTCCCCTTGTTTACCTGTTGCTCATAAGCATCAAGGCCGGCAATCATTACCGTAGTATTGGCATCGCACGGGTATATTGCGCCAACGCTATACGGCCCGAACATCTGGCCCATGCGAAGCGAATAACTTTTTCCTCTTCCCTGTTTGCGAGTATTTCCAGCATTGAACCTAGGCATTACATTCCGCCTCCCTCTCGTTATATTCGCCATATGAGCCTACAATCCGCAGCTTGCATTGAGCGTCAACGCTTCTCATCGAAGTCGGAACATCAAACGTTCCCCCGCTCCATGCATCGCTCGTCTTGCTTCCCGAAGGATGCATAAGCGGAGTCGGCGGATCAAGATTATCCGGCTTAAGTTCGAACCATCGGTCATAGTCACTCTCTTGCCAAATGGCGCGAATGGCTTCTATATCCTGTTTGGCACCAGCAAGCTCATGAGGGTCAACCTTTTCGATTCGAGATAGTATCGTTTCCGCCGCAAGTGAAAAAGCCCTTTCCTCGGGGCTTCGGAACGCCTCGGAATCTTCTTCATCCACCGACCGATAAATACCGATCAAGGTTCCGAACAGAGCACGATCGCGGACCTGTCTACAAAATGAGGTGACGCTAGATGGCTCAACGTTTTGATAAAACCCATTGTGATACATTGCAAAATTCTCGTAATGCGAACGATCGCGTGGCTTCGTAGCACTATAAACAACAAACACAATGCCCTTGGCCTTACCGCGGCCAACACGACTACTTGCCTGAATGTATTCTGCCGTTGTCTTGGGCTGGCCCTCGACAACCATCAGCCCAAGACGCCCGACATCCAAGCCTACAGAAATCATATTAGTCGCAAAACAAAGGTCAACAGCCTTACTCGAAGGATATGAAATAGTGAGGCTGTCTAAGCCCTTTCTCACCTCGTCGGCATCCTTACGTCCCGTCAGCTCTTTCGCCACGTTGATATACCGCACGGATTTATCGCCAACTCGCTCCGCACGCATCTTGTGTTCGTGAAGTCGTTCCGGAATATCACCGCCCATCCAAGTGACGGCTTGTCCAAGTTCTCTCGTTGTTCCATAGTAGCCAACGATGGTCCAATAAGGATCTTTTTGTTCATCAGTAACATCATTCCATGTTGCAGGCTCCCAAAGAAGGTCTGCATAGAGGCGTATATTTGCTGAAGCAGCATTCAATGTCGGGATAAACAAACCAGCATATCGGCGACCTCGAGCTTCCTTGTCTTCATAGGAAAAGAAAGAGTCGTCGTAGTCTATTCCTGAAGGCGGAAACTGAAATACCTTGTCTTCCCCACAGGCATATAACTGATTGCACTGCTCTTTAGCCCTGCCAACCGTCGCTGTCGAAGCAACGACTTTTGGCAAAATCTTGGAAGAGTCGTCCGTACGCTCGCAAAGCGCAGAAACAAGGGTTTCGTAATGGCCCGCCATCGACCCTAACGGCCCAGATATTAAATGTAACTCATCCTGGATGATCAGTTTGGGAGGACGACCCCTTCTGCCGTTGTGAATTCCGAACAAAGCAAAGGCTTCGTGACGGTAGGGCAGCATTGCGAACTTATCAATTGTTCCGACAAGAAGTGATGGCGGGTTTTGATAAATCTCCTCATCGACGACATCCAAAGGCAGTCCGTCGCCTTTCGAATAACCGCATTCAGGATTCGAGCAGACAAACAATAGCTTTTTTGTCCGCCTTTGACGCACATAAGATGCCCTGCGGTCGTCTTCAAAACTACTCCCACACCAAGGGCACTTGCGCACTGGAAATGGATTAAGGCCTTCGTTTCTATCAACATAAGCCTGCCTCTTTTTCTCAGCTTCGTCACGCTTATTCGGACTTGCATCACCACCAACCCATAATCCAATTCTGAACTCGCGACCACCGAGTAGCTCGGGCTCCTTGCGCCTCATCGCTTCAAGAGAGCAGATAAGGGAAGAGGCGCGATCGAATTGTTGTGAAGTCAGAAGACGTAAGGTATACCGCATAAACACGGTGACGCCTTCACTCTCATTATGCGACAGACGCTCCCAAATTAGCACGAATGCTGTAAGCCCCAGATACGCCTCCGTTTTACCGCCACCAGTTGGGAACCAGATCAAGTCGACGACTTTCCTGTCTTCGCATGTCTCATCCACCATCGATCTGATATTCATCAAAATAAAGGCCAGCTGAAAGGGCCTCCAACTACGCGTGTATCCAAGGGGCTCATCAAGGCTGCCACGCTCTCCCGAGACAACGCTATAATGCAAGAACTGTTCATACATGGCCTCGTTGGCCATTATGAACGCTTTTTTTGCTATGTCATCCGTTTCCAACGTGCCGAGGCCCTCTTCAATACGATTAAGGCAGATTTCACACTGAGCCAAGTTATCCCACGCTGCCGCTCGATAGCATTCCGATAGCCCTTCAGCCTTGCCCCTCACTTCTGCAATCCACTGACCATATTTCTTGCATAAAAGCTGAATCGACTTGACAGTGTCATCCCAATGGTCAGGATTGCCAAAATCTTCAATCGATAGGGTCACGTTTTCCATAGACGGGTGAATTGGCTTCATTGAGCGCGTTTCGGCAGTTGGAATAATCTGAGTTTCAGCCCATAATACAGGCCGATTATCATCCCAACGAGTTGCACACCCATGCCCTATCGCATAGTTTCGAATATTGCGATAGATAAGTCGTTTTGTCGCTTCTTCCGCTGATGCAACATCATTTGCCTGATTCCATACCGGCGGAATAAGGCCGCTGCTAGAGCTAATTCTTAAATAAGTTTGGTAATAACACTTGAGATCATCGTCGGACCGATTGCCCGTTGCGTTGTCCGTATTACATACAGCCACCGTGAGCACTACGCCGCCGGAAATAGCACGACGGTAAACGAGCCATAGCTCGAGATGCTCTTTCCCCAACCTGTAAACGCGCTTGACATCATCATGACGTCCGCTTGGAATTGCAAGGTCTCCCGATTTGAAAACAAAGTGCACGGGAACGCGTTTAAAATGGCTCTTGTCGTCGGCTTTGATTCGGACATATTTTGCGCAACGGATATCGGCCGACAGGACGTCTCCCGGCCGAACTGCCACGGTCATGCTAATGGCAGACTGTGCACGTGCGTTAGATAGCGCGACCGGCTCTTCATAGTCCTCGTCGGGTAAAGCCTCGCCCACATCTGAGGCATCCGCTATATCTGGCAAGCCACCGTCGCGAGCAGGGCCCTCATTGCGTTCATCCAGAGCCGTGTCCGGTTCTCTGCCGGCGCTCTCCCCTTGGGCGACATCAACGTGAGCGCCCCTTGGGTGCAAGACTCCAGCATGATACCGACCCGCCGGAGAATCACGCTCGTCAAGTATTTCTTCAGAGTCTGGGTCCATCGGCCCAACAAACTCCTCATGCACAGACTTATACAGACGGTTCCTGAGCTCTTCATCAATAGTGTCATCGAATTTTGTATTCATCTAAAAGCACTCCCTACAAAACGTCAACACGACTAATCGCCACGTCCTTTTGATCGCCAACGCAAGCCACTCTGAGCAGCTCGATATCGCCTGCCTCATGTCGCTCGTCGAAACCGGCAACCGCGCTATCTAGGCCATATTTAGCTAAATCGCGAATAAACGCTGCAACCATATCTTTCGCCGCAATTCTGCCGACCGCGCGGTGCTTGTTCCTGATGGCAGAGACAGCATGCTCGATAGAATTTAATTCTTCGTCGGTTATCGAAAAACCAAGCGCAACAAATATCGCCCGCACGTCCTCTTTCGCTTGCGGTGCAATATTCCTCCCTCTCACCCAAGCTCGGACTGCGCTTTTCGTTCGCGTTTCCGACACCTCTGAGTAAATCCTGTCTATTATTTCGGCATCTGTGTATCCAGCCATACGTGCGTCCTTAATTGGTTCACGCCATTTATGCGCCACAGCCAGCACGTTGTCGTAGTTTTCTGTGGACCTTTCAGATTCCCTTTTTATATACGACTTATCCGAATGAGTTCGCAAAACCACGTCCCCCGGAAGAAGAGCCGAAGCGGATTTCTGATCGGGCTCTGCACTTTTTCCAGCAAGACAATTGCTGATAACAAGAAGACGGCCACCCTTCCTACCCGAAGTTTTGGCTCTAAGCCAAACGTGAGTTCCATCATGAAACAACACCGGCGTTGCGAGAACTGATTCTTCTCCGTCTTTTGCAATGTCTTTGCTTATTCTCTTTTCCTCTAATTTACTAACGAAAGACGATGGCTGTTCTCCGCAAATAACTTCAGTTTCAACCGGTACACCTGCCCGTCTTGACGGCAAGACTCTATTTATTCTCTTAAGCGGCGAAACGTCCAATGCATCCAATGTCTTATCCGATATTTTGAGACAACGGTTCGTCATTTCATTCCATTGCAAGCGGGCATTTGTCCGCCAACCAACTTCTAGTCCACCGTTTCCATCTTCATATCCATAGAGAACAAGATAGACATTGTTCGCCAAACCGGCATGAAGGGCCTTGACCATAGTCCCCTTGTCATACCATCCGCTAAAAATAACTCGATCCTGGCTGCCGAGATATTTTCCTCGCAGATAGTCTCTTACCGCAATCACTTTAAATTGCTTCGCGCTATATCCGTTTAGCTCAAGTTCCTTTGCCCAATAAGCATAGACTTCGTCAACCCGATTTCTGTCAACAACAAGAATGGTAGACAAGTCATCCTCAATGCCGTCGACAATTAAATCGTATATGACCTGTTCTTTTGGCATTCGATGTCCCGCTCTAAATACATCAGTTAAAATGCCGCATGCCTCAACGAGCAGATTGTAATCAGGGAGCATCAAAACTCTCGAGTCTTCGATCAATTCACGCGCGGAGTTGATAATGTCACACTGCAAATCGCTGTATTTTTTGTCAGGCGCTTCCGTCATTCGAATTGCAGACCCCAAAACAACATAGATGTCTTGGATTGCCCCGAGGACATCGTCGTCATCCACATCAATGCCGCCCAATGTGTTATATACGATCTCGGCCGCACGCGTTAAGCCCGCCCGTTCATCGGGCACCGGATACACAATTTCATGAGGCTTATCAAGAACCCTGCGCTGGATATCGGACAGAACTGGGTCATCTGACAACAGCGCGGCATTGCAGTCATCCCAGTCAAATAGCAGAAAGCCCTGATCGCCAAGCTGACGCAAACGATCCATAGTCCAACGATCACAGAAGCCTATAGCCTCAATTCCACAATCTTTTAAATCTAAGATGTCGCTTAGAAGTGTTGTGTTCATCAAATCGGGAGTAGAAATGTTCAGGGACACAAATTCAACGGGAAGCGATTCATCCATAGAGATGTCGATTATTTGAGAAATGCTACCTACTCCGTCTACCCGCGGACCAATATAAATGGATGGAGTGCATGCAAAAGGCCATTTAAAGCCACAGTGCTCCTCGCCGTTTTGGTCAACGTAAACCACTGGCATTGCTTCATTCAGGTCGTCTTCCCGGCCCCCTATACGCACTTTGCCTTTACAGATGGCAGTCGGTGCATCATTCGCGTATTGGGATGGAGAGGTAACGTAACCAACTGGTTGAACGGTTCTGCCACATTGATTCAAAATGTCTCTGAGTGTTGGGGCAAGCGACTGATAGAGCTCTTCTTCTCTACGCCATGAATTGCGCTTGCGTTTTTTCGTGCTTCGCGTCAACGAGAGTTCCGCGGCAGCGGAAGCGTTGTGGGCAAGTGGAAACTCCCTCACCTCTCTGCTGAGGCCAAGCGATTCATCTTGAGAAGAAAATCTGACTGTTTTTTCGTCAATCGAGGTAATCTTGACGACACAGTTTCCGATCGCGACCTTATCGCCAACCTGAACCTTATGAAGTCCTTGGCGAGGCTCACCAGTCATCAAGTTCTCCAGCGCCGCCAAGAGCACAATAGCGATGGCTTCTCTTTCAAAATCAGGGCAGCTGACAATAAGGCCCGGGCATCCCTTTGTTCGAGCCCTGCGCAGCAAAGACAAGTTCGCCCGCGTGATCGACGTAATTTCAACCTCACCCATATTTGGGAAAGAGAAATGGATATCATTTCCTACGCAAGAATGAGAGTTAAATAGATCAGCGAATGACGCCCTTTGACTACTGTTCACAATACCCTCGTTATCTTGGCCATTCTGTTGTTTGGCCACCTGAAATGAAGCCAGCAACCCCATAACCTTGTCTTGAATTATATTCGGTTTCGTGATTTTTATTGCCAAACTCGGCATATTAACGATGAGCGGTATCTATTCTCTCGCCGCAGGTACAGCGCAAATTGTTGAACAACAATTCGGGTTTACGAATCAAACACAGTCCGATATATTGCACCTAGACACCTAGAGTATGAGACGCTCAAAATGCGGTCGCCTCTCATTCGAATAGCTTAGTTGCAAACGAGCTTTCCGATCTAGCACTTCAACATTTCGAAGACCGCTGATGAAGAATGGAGCAGAAGGAGCAGCTTCTTGCATGCCTGTTTTCTTACCGGCTTGTACATCATCCCGTGCATCAGAAAATTTCGGTTGAGTTCGCCTTCGATATCGCGATTGAAGTTGTTTGCATTGTGGAAAAAGTAATCATAGGCAGTTAGGCAATTATTAAGCCAAATCAGAGACATTGCATCACTTTCAAGGCAATCAACACCCCGCTTCGCTTTTTCTAAAGCGGCTTTGCCATTTCGCCTCCTTTCCCCCTTGGGTATCTCAAGTATATTGCACCAGCAGCTCGTACGGCTCATTTTGATCTGACCTTGCTCCACGCCGAATTTGATGCAGAGTTAGGTCTCCACAATCTACCTACCTCCCCTCTGCCTTCAGCTTCAGCAGCAGGTCGCCCAGCTCGGGGCACTTGCTGGAAAGGTGCGTCTCGGCTCGCTCGCCCATCCCCCACCGTTGGCGGACTTCCTGGGCGCGCGGGCTCACGTGGTAGTCCCCGTCCATCACCTGCTTGAGCAGCTTGGCGGTCACGCGCGCATCGGCAAGGGCGCTGTGGGCATGGCCCGTCGACTCGTCGAACTCAATGCCAAACCACATCGCCGCGTCGCCCAACGAAACGCGCCCATGGCTGCCCACGTCCATGATCGAGGTGTAAAACGCCTGCAGGTCGGCCCAGTCCGTAGGAAATGCGGAAAGGTCGATGTGCTTTGCCTGGCACTCGGTCAAAAGCTGTCGACGGTCCGTCCCGCTCCAGCAAACCACCTGGGCGGAGTAGCGACCGATCCAATCGCTGAGCCTTTTGATCACCACATAGAGCGGATCGGCCATCGCGGTGTCCACGGCCGATATCCCCGTAAGCTCGCGGACGGGAAACGCAACGCCTTCGGTAAATTCCGTCTGCACAAACTGCGAGAACTCGCCCATAACGTTGCCGTGGTAATCGAGCTTAACGGCGCCGACCTCGATAATCTCATTGCGCAGTCCACGTCGCTGGCGCTGCTTTGGCACCGGCGCAAACTCAAAGTCCAGCACGATCTGGCGCGCAAAGTTCGTCGTATCGATAGCCGAGATACCCGGCGTCTTTTCAGCTGACACGGTTAGGGCCTTTCTCCGTTGCCTGCCGCTTGCTACATAGGCGGCTACATTGCCGTAAGGATAGGCGCTCGTGCGGACATGAAAGCGGGGCGCAATACCATGCGCCAAGCACACGCCATGCAGGCGGCCCCAAGGGAGTCGCCCGCTCTATTCAAATGCATGAAAAAGATTGAGGCCCGGTGACTTGAATCAGAGGTCATCCCGGGCCCATCAGAGCTCGTGAAGCTCCTGGCCGCTTTGGTCTCGCTCCTCACGGCGCTTATCGGACTTACCGAGGCACTCAAGCAGTGTTCGAAGCACAAAAAGAGGGGTCGACGCCGTTAAGGCATTGACCCCTTGATCAAAGCAACGGCGCTGCCCAGCTATCACCCTTGGGCTGCCGTCAACTTTATTCTATCCGCGGGCGCTTGGTTTAACAAATGGATTTTCGGCAACGAGGCCTCGGCGCCCGTTCCTGCGTTCGCTCAACTCGTCGCTCTACTCCAGCCACCACTCAACATCCACGGAGCACTCAACCGCAAATGCTAAAGACCGCGCGATCGGGCAAAGACCCGTCACCAACAACACAGGACGGTCCCTCAGCTTCCTTTACGTTATAGCTAGCTATAACGTAATTCGACAATCGCTCACGCAGAAGGGGCGGCACGCCACCGCACGTGGACCGTTCCGGAAGCTCCGGGGCAAATCCACCCTGCGAGCGCTTGTCGAACTTTCCGAGGCACTCAAGCAGCGTCCGAAGCATAAAAAGAGGGGTCGACGCCGTTAAGGCATCGACCCCTTAATCTAAACAACGGCGCTGCCCAGTTCTTCACCACTTGGGCTGCCGTCAGCCTTATTTTACCCACGGGACAAACCCTTTGAAGTGCGGCTTGGCGCCGCATGACGTCGGCGGACGAGGCGATACGTCCGCCGACGAATAGCACCGAATTGGTTACTTCTTGCTCTCGGGCAAGACCAGATCCACGGCAGCGTCCTTGGCGGCATCGATGTGCTGAGCCACGACCGGCGTCTGCGGGAGGATCAGGTTAAGGACAATGGCCATGATGGCGGTGGGGGTTACGGCATTGGAGCCGATGACGGTGGACACCCAGGCGGGCATACCCTCGCCGGCAAGGCAACCGCTGGCCATCCAGATACCCAGGCCAAAGACGACGGAGGTGCCGACGATGGTGGTGGTGCGCTGCGTGAGGCCCTCGCGGGTGAACATGCGCACGCCGTTCATGGTGATGGTGCCAAAGACGCCGACGGTCGCGCCGCCGATGACGGGCTGCGGGATAGCGGAGAGCACGGCAGAGAGCTGCGGGAACAGGCCGGCGATGGCAAAGACGGACGCGATGATCACAAAGACCCACTTGTTGACGACCTTGTTGGAGCAGATGATGCCCACGTTCTGGCCAAGGGCGCTGGTGGGAAGACCGCCCAGCAGGCCGCCGACCATAGAGGTGAGGCCCTGAGACACGATAGCGCCGGAGAGCTCGCGCTCGGTGGGCATGCGGTCGATGGAGCCCAGGCAGGCGGCGGAGACATCGCCGATAACCTGGATGGCAACCATGGGGAACACGACGGCGAGGGTAATGCAGACCTCGGGATCAAACTCGAGTGCGTAGGGCATGAGCTTGGGAAGGGCGAAGACCTGAGCGGTGGCGACGCTAGAGAAGTCGATCATGCCAAAGGGGATGGAGACGATCATGCCAACGATCATGCCAAAGAACACAGATCCCAGCTTGAACGTACCCTTGCCAAAGTTGGCAAGCGCGAAGACCACGGCGAAGGTGATAAGAGCGACGCACCAGGCCTGCGGGGTGCCCCACAGCGGCGTGCCCATACCGCCGGCCATATACTTGACGGCCGTGGGATACAGGGAGACGCCGATGGAGAAGATGACCGTACCGGTCACGACGGGCGGGAACAGCCACTTAATCTTGCTGTAGGCCAGACCAAAGAGGACCGCGACGGCACCGCCGACAATCTCGCCGCCCAGCAGCGCACCAAAGCTAAAGCCCGAAGCACCCATAGCCTGCAGGGCCGGCAGGAACGCGAACGAGACGCCCATGACGATGGGCAGGCCGCCGCCGATGCGACGGAAGGGAGCGAAGGCCTGAAGGGCCGTGTCGATTGCCGAAAGAATGAGCGCCACCTGAATGATGTCGGTGCTCTGCTGGCTGTTAAAGCCGTAGACGCCGGCCATGATGACCGCCGGGGTAATGATGCCGGCAAACGATGCCAGTACGTGCTGAAGGGCACACGGAATCATTTCCTTAACGGGCGGCATGCCTTCGCGAGTGAACAGGGCTTCAGTGCCGTTCGTAACCGTCTCCTGGGCCATTTGACCACCAATCCTCGAAGTAGTTGTTTTCGCATCTAGCGCTCTATTGTGACGCAGTGCGGGGTTGAGGTTGTGCCTTCGGTGAATATCGTATTAAAGAATTTTCTCATTCTCAATAATAATTTTTTGTTATCAGACTATTTTTCAGCTGAGACAACGCATTTCCGAAGGTCAGGAAAGTGTCTGGTCAAAATAACATCTAACATTTCTTTTGGTCGACCGCTTACCGCCAAAATCCTACCGTTCGTCTGTATTACGCAATGTACCTGCGAATATACGAGTCAATAGACACCGTGTTACCATGAGAAAAAATTGTTATGAAACTTCCGATTTCATCCAAAGGAGTTGCCCGTGAACGAGACTGTACGTCGCTTTTTGCCGATGGTCGATTTCCTGGAGCAGATACTCGGCAAAAACAGCGAAATCGTGCTGCACGATTTCTCGGATCCCGACCACGCCATCGTCGATATCCGCAACGGCATCGTGAGCGGCCGCAAGGTCGGCGGTCCCGCCACCGATTTGGCACTCAAGATCATGCACGATCCCAAGTATCGCGACCTGCCGTTTATTACGGGCTACGAGGGGCGCGGTGCCGGTGGCAAGACATTGGAATCCGCAACGTACTTTATTCGCGAGGATAACGAGATCGTCGGCATGCTCTGCGTCAACACCGATCTTTCCACGGTACGCTCCATCAACGCCATGGCTCAGCAGCTCATGGCCTGCTTCGACGCTGTGCCAAGGCAGGCGGAGCCCGCGTCTATCGAGGTCGAAATTCTTTCGGAGTCTACACAGGAGCTCATCGACCGCAGCATTTCCGAATTGCTCGAAAGCCGCGGCCAGGATGTCGCCTCGCTTGGGCAGGCCGATCGCGTGGACGTTATTCGCCACCTTAACGGCAACGGCGTATTTATGCTCAAGGGCGCTGTTGCCTGCGCTGCCACCTCGCTGGGCATCTCGGAGCCCAGCGTCTACCGCTACCTGCAAAAAGTTCGCAAGGAGGGCTAACGAGCAAAATGGAGCGCGGGCAGTCTTTTTGGGACGGGGCTATTTTAGCTACCCTCCCTCTGCCCACGATTTCGATGAGCCGCAAGTAAAATCAATCCTGCATATAGGGGTAGCTAAAATGGCCCCGTCCCAAAAAGACTGACCTTGGTGGCTCCGCAAGCGATCCGTCACATGACAAAAGAACCCTGCAGCTCACACGCGCTGCAGGGTCTTTTTGCATGTCATGTTTAGTTGTTGCCAACGCCTTAGAGAGCGGCGACGACCTCGATCTCGACCAGACCGCCAGCCGGAAGAGCGGCAACCTGGAAAGCGCTGCGCGCGGGGAACGGGGCCTCAAACTTGGAGGCATAAATCTCGTTCACGGCGGCAAAGTCGGCGATGTCAGCCAGGTAGACCGTGGTCTTGACGACATCGGCAAACGTAGCGCCGGCAGCGGTCAGCAGGGCCTCGACGTTGGCGAGGGACTGCTTGGCCTGGGCCTCGATGCCCTCGGGCAGCTTGCCGGTTGCGGGATCGATGCCCAGCTGGCCGGACAGGAACACCATGTTGCCGGACTGGATACCGGGGGAATACGGGCCGATGGCTGCGGGCGCGTTATCGGAAGACACGACGGTCTTGCTCATGTTTTTCTCCTTACGATCAAATAGAGAGCGTGAGCGCGGCGTTCGCACCGGGAGGCACAGTTCGGTCTGAACACCGCGCTTGATTGGGATAGTAGGGGATGATTTTGCCCGATGCAAGATAATTATCAGATTGCGATAATATTTTATCGCCCAACGGTTTCGCCGAACCGCTGAACGGTTCTCCACGGGGTCAGCCAGCCCAGGCTACTGAAGACTTTGTCCTGCTTAGAATGCGGGCATCGCCCATCGCGACGGTGCCACTATACTTTTGAATATCTGAGCATTTTGAAAGGCAGGATATGACCGCAACCGCCAGCCGAACCACCAACCGCAGGCCCGAGCTTCTGGCCCCCGCCGGAGGCCCGGAGCCCTTTGCCGCCGCGCTCGCCGCCGGGGCAGACGCCATCTACTGCGGCATGGGCAGCTTCAACGCCCGCCGCAAGGCCACCAACTTTACCGATGAGGCCTTTGAGCAGGCCTGCCGCGCCGCGCACCTGGCCGGCTCGCGCGTCTACGTCACGGTCAACATCGTCATCAAGCAGTCCGAGATGAGCGATGCACTGCAGCTCATCCACCGCTGCTCCACGCTGGGCGCCGACGCCTTTATCATCCAGGACTGGGGCCTGTTCTTTGAGGTCAAGCGCACCATGCCCGGCATCGAGACCCATATCTCGACCCAGGCGAACATCCACGATGACCGCGGAACCATCTGGTGCCGCGAGCAGGGCGCCGACCGCGTGACCCTCTCGCGCGAGCTCTCCATCGACGAGATCGCCGCCATCCACGACGCCGCGCCCGACGTTGACCTGGAGGTCTTTAGCCACGGCGCCATCTGCTTTTGCTACTCGGGCCTGTGCCTGCTCTCGAGCTTTGCCATGGCGGGCCGCTCGGCCAACCGCGGCATGTGCGCTCAGCCCTGCCGTCTGCCCTACGAGCTGATCGACGAGAACGGCCACTCGCTCTCCCCTGCCGGTCGCGAGCGCGCGCTATGCCCGCGCGACACCAACACTTCACAGCTTGTTCGCCGCCTGTATGACGCCGGCGCCGCATCGCTCAAGCTCGAGGGCCGCATGAAGGCGCCCGATTACGTGTACTCCATTGTCGATGTGTATCGTCATCAGATCGATGACATGCTGGCCGGGGCCGTCGTAGATAAGGACGAGGACGCCGCTCGCCAGCGCCAACTCAAGCGCTGCTTTAACCGCGACTTTACGCACGCCTATCAGGACGGCACCTCGGGCGACGAGATGATGAGCTACGAGCGCTCCAACAACCGCGGCCAGATCGTGGGCACGGTGCTGGGCAGCCGTCTGGCCAACCGCGACGTGCGCGGGCTCAAACCCGACGACCGTCGTCGCCGCGCCGCCATCGCCCGCATTGAGCTGTTTGAGCCCGTGGGCAAGGGCGACCTGTTGGAGCTTCGTCACGACGACGAGTTCGACCAGTTCCTGACTACCATCGCCGCCGATGATGCCGCCGCCGGCGACATCATCGAGTGCCGCGTTCCCCGTAGTATGCCCGAGGGCTGCCGCGTGCGTGTGATTCGCAGCCAGCGCGCCATTGACGCTGCCGGCGCTGCGCTCAAGCGCGATGTGCTACGCCGCCGCGCCGTAGACGTGTCCGTCGCGGCGCGTCTGGGCGAGCCGTTTACCGTCACGCTCACCTGCTGCGACGACCCCACGCTCACCGCCACCGCCACCGGCTTTACCGTCGAGGCCGCCAAGACCCGCGCCGTCGAGGCATCCGATCTGGTGGAGCACGTCGGGCGTATGGGCTCCTCGCCCTTTGAGGCCGCGAGCTTTGATGTGACGCTCGATGAGGGCTGTGGCATGGGCTTCTCCGCTGTGCACAAGGTGCGCGCCGCCGCTTGCAAGGCGCTCGAGGAGGCCATTCTGGCGCCTTACGAGGAGCGCGCCCACACGCTCGAGCTGCCGGCGATTGTCACCAGTGATTCCCGCCCCGCGCCCGAGCACTACCGCGATGAGCCGCAGATCTGCGCCACCGTCACCTCGCTCGACGCCGCCGAGGCAGCGCGCGCGGAGGGAGCCGCGCGCATCTACATGACCACCGACGCGCTCGATGCGGCCGAGCTCTCCCCCGCCGATGCGTTTGAGCAGGGTATTGTTCCCGTGCTCGATGAGGTCTGCCGCGCCGTCGACCACGCGCGCGTCGACCCGTGGGTTGTTGCCGGTGCCACGGTCGCTATTGGCAACATCTCTGAGCTTGCCCTGGCCGCCCAGGTTGGTGCCACGGCCGAGATTCGCTCTTGCCTGCCCGTGCACAACACGCCTTGCATGGAGGCACTCTCCAAGCGCGGAGCCGGGGCGTTTTGGCTCTCGCCCGAGATCACGCTCGACGAGATTATCTCGCTTGGTACCTCCGCGCCCGCGGCCCTGGGCATCACCGTTTTCGGCCGCCCGCGCGTTATGACGAGCGAGCACTGCATCCTGCAGGTGGCCAATGGCTGCATCCACGATTGTGCCAACTGCCGTCTGCGCGCCCGCAAGCTTTCGCTCAAGAATATCGACGGCAAGGTCATGCCGGTGCGTACCGATATCCACGGCCGCTCGCGCCTGTACGACGCCTACCCCATCGACCTCACACCGCAGGTTCCACAGCTGCTCGACGCCGGCGTGCGCCGTCTCATGGTCGACGGAACCCTGCTCGAGGCCGATGAGATTGGCCGCGCCGTCGCACGCGTCCGTCGCGCCGTCGAGGCCGCGCAGGCCGGCCGTAAGCCCGCCGCCCGCCTGCGCGGCGCCACTTCGGGCTGCATGTTTGTGGGAATTAGCTAACCGAAAGGCTTACACGTGAACGAAGAACCTCAAGTCCTCTACTGCGACGCCTGGCTCATGGCCATCGATAAGCCCGCCGGCATGATCGTCCACGGCGACGGCACCGGCGAGCGCACGCTTACCGACTATGCCAGCGACCTTTTGCTGGCGATGGGCGACGGCTTTGCCGCGACCGACATGCAGCCGCTCAACCGCTTGGACCGCGACACCACCGGCGTGGTGCTGTTCTCGCTCGACAAGCAGACGCAGCCCGCCTTTGACCAGATGGTCATCGACCACGCCTTCGAAAAGCACTATCTGGCGCTCGCCGAGGGCAAGATCGACTGGAACGAAAAGCTCATCGACAAGCCCATCGCCCGCGACCGCCACGATAGCCGCAAGATGCGCGTCGGCACCAGCGGCAAGCCGTCGCAGACGCACGTCAAGGTGCTCAAGCGCCTTAAGAGCCGCCGAGGCCTGCCCACCCGTTCGTATATCGATGTTGAGCTGCTCACGGGCCGCAAACACCAGATCCGCGTGCACCTGGCAAGCGAGCATCATCCCCTGGTTGGCGACGACCTGTACGGAACGCCGCGCCCCTGTAGCCTCATGCTCCACGCCCACAGCGTATCCTTTACCCATCCCGTAACCGGCGAGCACATCTACATCGAAGCCCCCTGCCCCTGGGAGCCCTAAAACCTGCCAAAAAGGGACAGGTTTATTTTGGCAGGTTTTATCTGGGCAAACGTCAAGCCGCCACGATGGCTCAGCCGCGGCCCCAAAACATCTCGATCTGTAACAGTTAGAACCCATTTTCCGGTCTATCTGTTACAGATCGAGACATTCAAATCCCCCTCAAGGGAAAATCTCGATCTGTAACAATAACTCGGCAAAATCGGTCCCAGATGTTACAGATTGAGACAAAGGGATGGCGCGGTTCGGAAGTATCTCAATCTGTAACATCTAACCCACTTTTAACGGTCCAGTTGTTACAGACTTAGACAAACCGGCGGACAACGAAAGCGGCAACGCCTGTGATGGACGTTGCCGCTTTTCTATTGAGAAAACCACTCGGTTTTCGTTACTAACCACCACAATGGGGACAGGCACCTTTGTGATGGTTTTGGCCTTGGCCTGCTCCCGCTTGCTAGACCGTGATGACGTTGTCCATTGCCCGATACTTGGCGGGCACCTCGCCCGCGGTAATAATCGTTGCGTCGCGAAAATCTGCGAACTTGACGGGCGCCACCATGCCAAATTTACTGGCATCCGAGATTACAAAGCGCTTGGCCGTATGGCGCATCGAGATGCGCTTTACTTGCGCTTCCTCGATATCGGGCGCCGTGAAGCCTTGCTCGGCGGCAATGCCGTTAGAACCCCAAAAGCCACAGTTGAAGTTGTAGCGGTCTAAGGTTGCCAAGGCATCGGGGCCAACGAGTGCTTCGGTCTCGGGCTTGAGCTCGCCGCCCAGCACCACGGTACGCATGCCGCGCAAAGCGAGGTGCTGAGCATGGAGCACGGAATCGGTCACATAGGTGACATCTTCAAGGTGTGGAAGATGCTCGATGAGCTTGAGCGTCGTCGAGCCCGAATCGATGTACACAAAGCTCTCGGGCTCCACCAGCGCCGCGGCGCGGGCGCAAATACGCTCCTTATCGTCGTTATGGAGGTCACTGCGCTCATTGAGCGTTAGGTCGCGCGTCACGTGCGCGCGCTCAAGACTTGTCGCTCCGCCGTGGACCTTGGCGATGCGGTGTGCTCGATCGAGCGTCTGCAGGTCGCGCCGAATGGTAGACGCCGTCACGCCCAGGGTATCGGCAAGCTCTTGCACAGTAACCGAGCCAGCCTGCTGGACCATCGACACGATTGCGTTGAGCCTATCCTCCGCAAGCATCGCTTACTCCTCCTCGGGGTACACGACTCCCCAGTCGGCACGGAGCTTGGTCATAAGCTCCATAACATCAGAAGCGTAATCCAGAAGCTCGCGCTTCGAATCATCGCCGGCAACGGCCTTCTCCAGGTCGGCCATCTCGTAGCACAGGGCGTAAGCCTCGGTGCCGGTGTGGACCTCCTCACGGTGCCCGTCCGCAGTCCACACGATGGTCGCGTGATCGGCGCGGGGATACTCGTTGACCTCGATATAGCACTTGTCAAAGCTGATGACCGAGCGCTTGGGCTGCTTGGAGTGAAGTGTAAGGCTCACCACGCCCAGCTGCTGCTCGGCATTACGGCAGACGATGCCGCCCGCAACGTCAACGCCGGTCTCGCAGGTGTTGCCGAGCGAAACGACCTCAACAGGCTGGCTTGTCATAAAGAGGCGCATGACGGACAGGGCATACACGCCAATATCGAGCATGGCACCGCCAGCAAGGTTGCGATTGTAGAAACGGTTGGTCAGGTCGCCGTATTCCTTGCAGCTGCCAAAGTTGAGCTGAGCGAGGTTCATGCGGCCAAACTCGCCGGCATCCATGCGGCGACGCAGCTCCCGATACAAGGGCATGTGGAGCACCGTGGTGGCGTCCATAAGGACCACGTTATGCTCGTCGGCAATGGCACGCGCTTCGTCGAGCTCGGCGGAGTTGAGGGTGATGGCCTTTTCGCAAAGCACGTGCTTGCCTGCTGCCAGAGCGGCGCGCAGGTAGGTGATATGCGTGTTATGCGGCGTGGTGATATAAACGGCGTCGATGTCGGGATCGGCGTAGAGGTCCTCAACCGTCTCGTACACCTTCTCGACGCCATACTGCTCGGCAAAAGCCTGGGCCTTGGACAGCGTGCGGTTGGCGACGCCCGCAAGCTTGCGGCCGGCAAGGGCGAGAGACTGGGCCATCTGATTGGCGATAACGCCGCAGCCGATCACAGCCCAACGAAGCTCGGGAGCCGTAAAGATGTCGTTAGGGAACGGCTTGTCCTGGACCGAGGCAAACGCCGCCTTAGCGGCTGCTTCGGCGTCGAGCGGAGCCTGTTTGGAATCTGTCATCATGTGCCTCCTGACTCACCGGAAGTTCTTCATTTCCAACAGCCTTATATTCGCACAAATTTGCGCGCATTTGCTTGTATTTGCGTGTTTATTTGTTTATCGGTTATTATTAAACCATAATTAGCAGATATTTGCGCGGCTATGCGCATTATCGCGCAAGACTCTGTGCGTAAATACGCATGCATCGATCGTTATGATACAGAAAAAGGTGGAATACCAAAATCCCTAAAGGCAAAGCAGGCTGTCTTACTCTGCCCCCTAGGGGCATCAGACATCAAAAGACCATCCCTAACTGCCGGCACATAGGGACTGTCCCAGGCTGCCGGAACCTGGGGGGCGTTCCCCGTACGACGCTTTCGTGGCAAGACTGTCCCCATCAACTAGCCGTTAAAGAACGTCCCCAACGACTAGTCATTTATGTCTGTCCCCAATGAGTAGGGATAGAAAAAGGCCCGGGTGCCGTGGCATCCGGGCCTTTGCTAGCAACTTAGATGTTGCGGGCAGCTTAGAACTTGTGGCCGCACTTCTTGCAGACGCGCAGCTTGTTCTTGCCGTCCTTCT
This sequence comes from Collinsella sp. HCP3S3_E11, assembly GCF_052067375.1. Taxonomy (NCBI): domain Bacteria; kingdom Bacillati; phylum Actinomycetota; class Coriobacteriia; order Coriobacteriales; family Coriobacteriaceae; genus Collinsella; species Collinsella sp. HCP3S3_E11. Next base: position 304,282 of record NZ_JBQHQI010000001.1, read on the forward strand.
CGTGACCGACGCGGGTAACCTTACCGCACTCGGGGCAAACGAGATTGACGTTGGAGGCATCGATGGGAGCCTCCTGCGAAACGATGCCGCCCTGCTGGTTGGCAGCGTTGGGCTTGACGGCCTTCTTGACGACCGAAACGCCCTCGACAACGACCTTGTTCTCGGCGGGGAGAGCACGCAGGACAACGCCCTGCTTGCCGCGATCCTTACCAGAGAGAACCTGGACCTTATCGCCCTTCTTGATATACATATATCTCCCCTAACTACAGGGTCTCGGGAGCGAGCGAGACGATCTTCATGTACTTCTTGTCACGAAGCTCGCGAGCGACGGGCCCGAAGATACGGGTGCCGACGGGCGAACCATCGTTGTTGATGACAACGCAGGCGTTATCATCAAAGCGAATGTAGGAGCCATCCTTGCGGCGGATCTCCTTAACGGTGCGAACGACGACGCAACGGACAACGTCCTTCTTCTTGACGTTGGCGCCAGGGGTAGCCTCCTGGACAGCACCGATGAACACATCGCCGATGCCTGCATAACGACGCTTGGAACCGCCAAGCACCTTGATGCAGCGAATCTTGCGAGCGCCGGAGTTGTCGGCGACGTTCAGCATGGTTTGCATCTGAATCATGGTAGATGTTCCTCCGAACTAAGAACCGAAGAGAGGTGCGCAGCCTTTATGCGGCCCGTGGTATGCAAGCCAGGCATACGCACATCTTCGGAAACGTACAAGTCGTAAGAGCGACTGCTTATTTAGCGCGCTCGACGACCTCGATGAGGCGCCAACGCTTCATCTTGGACATAGGACGGGTCTCCATAACGCGGACGGTGTCGCCCACGCCAGCCGTGCACTCCTCGTCGTGAGCGTGCAGCTTCTTGGAGCTGGTCATCATCTTGCCGTACTTGGGGTGACGCTTGCGCTCGGTGATGGTGACAACGATGGTCTTGGCACCGGAGACGGAGGTAACGACACCCGTACGGACCTTACGCGAGTTACGCGAATCAGTCATATTCTCTCCTTAGGTCCTACTCGGCGACAGCGGACTTCTCCGCTGCGATCTCGCGGGCGCGCTGCTCCGTGAGGACGCGAGCGATGTCCTTCTTCACGGTGTTGACGCGAGCGGTGTTGTCCAGCTGGCTGGTGGCCATCTGGAAACGAAGGTTAAAGAGCTCGGCGCGCATTTCCTTCAGCTTCTCAACGAGCTGAGCGTCCGAGAGCTCACGAATCTCTGCGGGCTTCATTAGTTCTCCTCCTCGGCCGTCTCTGTAGCGGCAGGCTTAGCGACGATCTTGGTCTTGATGGGGAGCTTGTGCTGCGCCAGACGCAGAGCCTCGCGAGCGACCTCCTCGGGCACGCCCTTGACCTCGAACATGATGCGGCCGGGCTTGACGACGGCCACCCACTCCTCGGGGTTACCCTTACCAGAACCCATGCGAGTCTCGGCAGGCTTCTTAGTGATGGGCTTATCGGGGAAGATCGTGATGTAGACACGACCGCCACGCTTCATGTAGCGGGTCATGGCAATACGAGCGGCCTCGATCTGACGGTTGGTGATCCAATGGGCCTCGAGAGCCTGGATACCAAACTCGCCAAAATGCAGCTCGGTATTACCCTTGGCCTGGCCCTTCATGGAGCCACGCTGCACCTTGCGGTGAAGAATACGCTTAGGGGCAAGCACTACTGACCCCTCCTCTCGGAGTTACGACGACGAGGACGGGAAGAGCCCTCGAGTGCAGGGTTGGGAACAGGCTGGCCCGGGAGCTTCTCGCCCAGGTAGATCCAGACCTTCACGCCGCAGGCACCCATGGTGGTGCTGGCGACAGCCGTGCCGTAGTCGATCTTGGCACGGAGGGTGTGCAGAGGCACGCGACCCTCACGGTACCACTCACGACGGCCCATCTCGGCACCGCCGAGACGACCGGAGCACTGGATACGGATGCCCTTGGCGCCGGCCTTGCGGGCGGACTGGACAGCCTTGCGCATGGCGCGACGGAAGGCAACGCGGCCCTCGAGCTGCTCAGCGATAGACTGAGCAACGAGGTTGGCGTCGAGCTCGGGGCGCTTGATCTCGACAACGTCGACGGAGAGCTGGCCCTTGGAGACGCCAGCGACCTTCTCGAGCTCGGTGCGGAGGGTATCGATCTCGGCGCCCTTCTTACCGATGACAACGCCGGGGCGAGCGGTGAAGATGATGACCTTCACCTTGTCGCCAGCGCGCTCGATCTCGACGCGGGAGACAGCTGCGCGGGAGAGACGCTTCTCGAGGTACTTGCGGATCTCGAGATCGTTACCGAGGGTCTTAGCGTAATCCTTCTCTGCGAACCAGCGGGAGCGCCAGTTCTCGGTGATGCCAAGACGGAAGCCGGTGGGGTAGACTTTCTGACCCATACAGCTTTACGCCTCCTTTCGAGGAGCAACGACGACGGTGATGTGGGAAGTACGCTTCAGAATGCGAGAAGCGGAACCCTTGGCGCGGGGACGGATGCGCTTAAGCGTCGGACCCTCGTCAACATAGGCAGCAGCGACAACCAGGTTGTCGGCACGCAGACCGTTGTTGTTCTCGGCGTTCGCAACGGCGGAACGGAGAACCTTCTCGACATCCACGGCGACGGCGCGGTCGCAGAAGTGGAGGATGTCGAAGGCCTGAGCGACAGGCTTGCGGCGGATCAAATCGACCACCAGGCGGGCCTTGCTGGGGGAAACACGCACGTACTTAGCGACGGCGCGAACCTCGGTGGCCTCAGTTTCAATAGACTTAGTTGCCATTTACGGTTAACCCCCTATTTGGCCTTGTGGCCACGGAACGTACGAGTCGGCGCAAACTCGCCGAGCTTGTGACCAACCATGGACTCGGTAACATACACGGGCACATGCTTGCGGCCGTCGTGGACGGCGATGGTGTGACCAACCATCTCGGGGAAGATGGTGGACGCGCGGGACCAGGTCTTCACGACGTCCTTCTTGCCAGCCTCGTTCATCGCGGTGATACGCGAGAGAAGGCGAGTCTCCACGAACGGGCCCTTTTTGAGACTTCTGCTCATAAGTGCTTTCTCCTAAAACTCGGTATCCGAAATTACTTCTTACGGCGACGAATGATGTGCTGGTTCGAGACCTTCTTCTTCTTGCGCGTACGAAGGCCCTTCGTCGGCTTACCCCAGGGGGTAACAGAGGGACGACCAGAGGTGTGGTTCTTGCCCTCGCCACCGCCGTGCGGGTGGTCGACAGGGTTCATAACGGTACCGCGGACGGTCGGGCGCACGTTCATGTGACGCTTACGGCCGGCCTTGCCGATGACGATGTTGGCGTGATCGGCGTTGCCGACCTCACCGACGGTGGCGCGGCAGGTAACGAGGATGCGGCGCATCTCGGAGGAAGGCATACGGACGATGGCGTACTTGCCCTCCTTACCCATCAGCTGGCAGGAGTTACCGGCGGAGCGGGCGATAGCGGCGCCCTTGCCCGGCTGGAACTCGACGGCGTGGATGAGCGTACCGACGGGGATGTCGGCGAGGGGCAGAGCGTTGCCCGGCTTGATGTCGGCGTCAGAACCGGACATGACGGTCTGACCGACCTCGAGGCCCTTGGGGGCCAGGATGTAGCGCTTCTCACCGTCAGCATAGTGCAGCAGAGCGATGCGAGCGGAACGGTTCGGATCGTACTCGATCGTGGCAACCTTGGCGGGCACGCCGTCCTTGTTGCGCTTGAAGTCGATCACGCGGTAACGACGCTTCACGCCGCCGCCCTGGTGGCGGGTGGTGATGCGGCCGTTGTTGTTACGACCGGCCTTCTTGGGCAGGGGCTCGAGAAGAGACTTCTCGGGCTTGGTGCAGGTGATCTCGGAGAAGTCGGAGATCGTCTGCCAACGCCTACCAGCGGAGGTCGGCTTAAGGTGCTTTACAGCCATTACAATCCCTTTCAATAGGTATCCGTTAGCCATCGCAGACAGGGATTCGAGGTTCTGCCTCGGGTGCGATGACACCGGACGTATACACGGTTCCGGGCGTGTCCATTTTATACGCCCAAAACCTTGAGCTCTCGCCTCCCCTATTTGGGAGGCATGAGCTCACTCAACAGCAGCGAGTCTTAGGCCTGGTTGCCAAAGACCTCGATGGTGTCGCCCTCGGCCAGCGTAACGATGGCCTTCTTCCAAGAACGGGTCTTGCCGGCGACATAGCGCACGCGCTTGGTCTTGGGCTTGACCGTCAGGGTGTTCACGCGAACGACCTTGACGCCGAAGATCTCCTCGACAGCGTCCTTGATCTGATACTTGTTAGCATCCTTGGCGACCTCGAACGTGTACTTGTTCTGCTCCATGCCGGAGAAGGAACGCTCGGACACGATCGGACGGATGATGATCTCGTGGGCGGTCATTTATGCAAGCACCTCCCCGAAGTGAGCGGCGATGTCGGCGGGCATCAGCACAGCGTTGTTGTTGACGAGATCATAGGTGTTGGCCTCGTCGGCAGTGATGATGAACGTCTTGGGAATGTTGCGGAACGACAGGTAGGCGTTGACGTCCTCATCGCGAACGATGATGGTCAGACGCTTGCCCTCAAGGCCAAGAGCCTTGAGCATGGCAACGGCAGCCTTGGTGGAAGGCTTCTCGAAGCCGTAGTCGTCGACGAGCACGAGCTCGCCATCGGCCAGCTTGGCGGACAGCGCAGAGCGCATAGCCAGCTTGACCTCCTTGTTGTTCATACGCTTAGCGTAGGAACGGGGCTTGGGGGCGAAGACAACGCCACCGTGACGCCACTGGGCAGCACGGATGGAACCCTGGCGGGCACGACCGGTGCCCTTCTGACGCCAAGGCTTCTTGCCGCCACCGGAAACCTCAGAGCGGCCCTTAGCGGACTGGGTGCCCTGACGCCAAGAGGCCATCTGGCACTTGACGATGTGGTGCATAACGTGGATGTTCGGCTCGATGCCGTACACCTCAGCGGCGAGCTCGGCCTCGGCGACCTTCTTGCCCTCGCTGTTCTTTACTTCAAACTTTGCCATTTAAGTGTTCTCCTTGGTATGACGCTGGGCTAAATGGGCTGGGCCCTTAGGCCATACGGATGGCGACGAGACCATTCTTGGCACCCGGGACAGCGCCCTTGACCAAGATGAGGTTCTGCTCGGCATCGATGCGGACAACGGAAAGGTTCTTGACGGTAACGCGCTCGTTACCCATGTGGCCGGCCATCTTGACGCCCTTGAGGACGCGCGCAGGATAGGCGCACTGACCGATAGAACCGGGGTGACGCTGGAAGTGAGAACCATGCGTCATAGGACCGCGGCGCTGACCCCAGCGCTTGATGCGACCCTGGAAGCCCTTACCCTTGGAGGTACCGATGACGTCGACCTTCTCGACATCAGCGAAATCAGCGACGGTGACGACCTCGCCGACCTTGTGCTCCTCGCCGTTCTCGACGCGGACCTCACGAAGGAAGCGGACAGGCTCGACGCCGGCCTTGGCGAAGTGACCAGCCATGGGCTTGTTCACGTTCTTGGCCTTGATGTCGCCGAAACCGATCTGGACGGCGTCATAGCCGTCGGTTGCCTGAGTTTTAACCTGCGAGACAGCGCAGGGGCCAGCCTGGATGACCGTGACGGGAACGACGTTGTCGTTCTCGTCCCAAACCTGGGTCATGCCAATCTTGCGGCCGAGAATCATGCTGATCAAGATATGATCCCAACTCTCGCGTGGTCTTGGGACAATGCGTACACCACCGAGCGTACGCCCCTAGAGGACCACTACTTACACGACGTGCTCCCCAGCCTTGTATTGCGTCCGGACTACCTGACAACCCTATTAAGCAGGCATTTTGTCCAGCCAGAATACTCCCCTGGTTACACACAGCTGTTTAGTATACACGGCTGCGGGCGTATCCATCGAGATTCATATTTCACTCACATTGTTTACGCAGGTAAAGTGCGTGGAGTCTCCCGAGCTTGGCAGAGGGGCGGCGAAATATATTAAGTTTGCTGCTCTACAGTCCTGCGCAAGACGGAAAGCACATTAAGTGCTTTCCTTTGCGTGCGGAACTCGCGACAAACTTAATATATTTCGCCGCCCCTCTGCCAAGCTCGGGAGACGACACGTTGATGTCTGCTAAACCTTGCTCGCTCAGGCTAATGACATTGTTGGGGATCCACAATTTGCTGCAAGGTGAACTTGCATTGGGGCGTATCGTCCTCTTCTCGCGCATCATCGAAATCGAAGATCATAATGGCGCAGTTGGGGAGTTTTGCTGGGAGCTCGAAACCCTCTGGGGCTGCAACCTTGATGAATTGGCGGCTGGCGCTGCCGTGGCTTACTGCTAGAAGGGTTTCGATGCCCTCGGCGCCCATGAGATTGGTGAGGGTGTCTACCATGCGTTCTTGCAGCGCGCGGCTTCCTTCTCCTCCAAAGGGGACCAAATCCTCGCCCGGATCCCAAACGTCGGTAGGCAATGCGTCGTGCGGGCCTTCCTCGAAGGTCCCATAGCCGCGCTCGATGATGCCTTCGCAGGGCTCGACAGTAGCATCCGGACCGAGGATCTCGCATGCGACGAGACTTGCCGTGTCCATGGCTCGGCCTAAAGGCGATGAGACCACTTTGTCGGGGACGACGCCGTGGGCTTTGAGCCATTCGGCTGCCGCTTGGGCCTGTTGACGGCCCAAATCGGTAAGCGGTGAATCACAGCGACCCTGGACGAGCTTTTTGACGTTGAATTCCGTCTGGCCGTGGCGGAGCAGATACAGCCTCTTCATATTCTCCCCTTCTGTATAACGTGCTATGCCGGCGCAGGCCTACTCGTGGGTATGCCCTACGTAGTCATCGTCGATCGTAATCTTGGCAATCGACTTGGGATATTCCGATTCGACCCTCTGGGCCAGCGCGCGCTTTACGTCTTCGGCGCTCATCTGCAGATCCGAGGGACGCACGCAGTCAAAGATCACGTTGGTGTGCGTAGGACCCGGCACACAGCGCAGGTCATGAATCGAAAGGCGGCTATCGATCTGTTGGGCCATGGCGTGAATGCGCAAGCGCATGCTCGCCACCTTGGGGTCATCGGTCACGATGGGATCGTAGTGAAGCGTGACAATAATGTCGTCTTCGTCCCTAAATGCCTGTTCAATGTTGTCGAGCGTGTCATGACTTTCCAGCGGGCTGGCCTCGGCCGCCATCTCGGCGTGAGCGCTTGCGAACTTCCTGCCCGGGCCGTAGTCGTGAACCATTAGGTCATGAACGCCCAAAACGCCAGGGTAGCTCATGATCTTGCCGCGAATATGTTCGACCAGCTTGGGATCGGGCGCCTGACCCAAAAGCGGGCTCACCGTATCCTGGATGAGTTCAAAACCGCTCCAGCCAATATAGGCGCCAACGGCAAGGCCGACCCAAGCATCAAGATTGATATGCGTCACCTGCGAAACAATTGCGCACGCTAACACGGCGCCTGTGGCAAGGACATCGTTCTTGGAATCCTGCGCGGTCGCATGCAGCGTCTCAGACTCAATACGGTCACCGAGCTTTTGGTTGAGGGCCGCCATCCACAGTTTAACAACCATCGAAAGCGCCAAGACTGCCACCAGGGCAAGCGAGAACTCGACGGGTTCGGGGTGGACGATACGCTCAAACGAGGACTTCACCAGTTCGAGGCCGATGAGCAGCACGAGCGCCGCCACGACCAGACCCGAGAGATACTCGTAGCGGCCATGGCCGTAAGGGTGCTCGGGGTCTGCCGGCTTGCCCGCCAGCTTAAAGCCAAGCACGCTCACGATGTTTGAGCTGGCGTCAGACAGGTTGTTCATGGCGTCCGCCACAATCGAAACCGATCCCGACAGCACGCCAATTGCACCCTTCGCAGCGCATAGTGCCACATTGGCGAGAATACACACCACGCCCGCCAACGTGCCCACGCGCGCACGGTCGCCCTGCGCACGACGAACGATCCACTCGACCATCTATATCTGCCCCCAACAGTTTTACTCATACACTCGTTTGTCGAATAGCTCAGTAGTGTAGACCCTTTACCCCATCGATACAAAAAAGGCCGCAACCCTTAGGGCTGCGGCCTTACAAATCGCACTATCGAGCAAAAAGCTTAGAGCTTGATGTCGATGTCGACGCCAGCGGGGAGGTCGAGACGCATGAGCGAATCAACGGTGCCCGAGGTGGGGTCGAGGATGTCGATGAGGCGCTTGTGGGTGCGCATCTCGAACTGCTCACGGGAGTCCTTGTCCTTATGCGGCGAGCGGATGACCGTGTAGAGGTTGCGCTCGGTGGGCAGGGGGACAGGACCGGAAACGCGAGCGCCGGTCTTCTGAGCGGTCTCGACGATGAGCTTCGCGGACTGATCGACGACCTCGTGATCATAGCCCTTGAGGCGAATGCGGATCTTCTGGGTAGCCAACTTAAACCTCCAAAGAGTGCGAGAGATGTTCTCGCGGATTACGTAACAGGGAGCTCGAACTTAGGCGTTCTTGCTCATGACCTCGTCCACGATGGACTTGGGCGCAGGCTCATAAGAGTCGAACTGCATCGTGTAGGATGCACGGCCCTGGGTCTGGGAGCGAAGGTCGGTAGCGTAACCGAACATCTCGCCCAGCGGCACCTTGGCACGGATGAGCTTGGTGTTCTTGCGATCCTCCATGCCCTCGATCTTGCCGCGGCGACCGGAGAGGTTGCCCATAACGTCGCCCATGTACTGCTCGGGGGTCTCGACCTCGACAGCCATGATCGGCTCGAGCAGCTGCGGATCGGACTTCTTGAGGGCGTCCTTGATAGCCATGGAACCGGCGATCTTGAAGGCGGCCTCGGAGGAGTCGACCTCGTGGTAAGAACCGTCGAACAGGGTGACCTTAACGTCGAGGACCGGGAAGCCGGCGATAACACCGGTGTTCAGGGCCTCCTGGATGCCCTTGTCGATGGACGGGATGTACTCCTTGGGCACGACGCCGCCGACGATAGCGTTGACGAACTCGTAGCCGAAGCCCTCCTCCATCTTCTCGAGCTTGATGACGGCGTGGCCGTACTGACCGCGACCGCCGGACTGACGGACGAACTTGCCCTCAGCCCTCTCGACGTCGTGACCAGCGGTCTCGCGGTAGGCAACCTGGGGCTTACCGACGTTAGCGTCAACCTTGAACTCACGGAGCAGACGGTCAACGATGATCTCGAGGTGCAGCTCGCCCATGCCGGCGATGATGGTCTGGCCGGTCTCGTGGTTGGTGGACACCGTGAAGGTCGGGTCCTCCTCGGCGAGCTTGGTCAGAGCCAGGGACATCTTGTCCTGCTCGGCCTTGGTCTTGGGCTCGATGGCAACGTCGATAACGGGCTTAGCGAACTCGATCTTCTCGAGGACGATCTCCTTGCCCTCGGCGCACAGGGTGTCACCGGTGGTGGAGTTCTTGAAGCCAACGCAAGCGACGATGTCGCCGGCGCAAGCGTCGTCACGGTCGATACGCTCGGCGGCGTTCATCTCGAGGATGCGGCCGAGGCGCTCGCGCTGACCGTTGGAGGCGTTGACCACGTAGGAGCCGGACTCGGCGCGACCGGAATAAACGCGGACGTAGGTGAGCTTACCGACGAACGGGTCGGTCATGATCTTGAAGACCAGGCCGGAGAAGGGCTCGTCGAAGGAGGGATGACGCACGATCTCCTCGCCGGTTTCCGGATCGGTACCGGTGACGGCCTCAACGTCGAGCGGGCTGGGCAGGTAGTCGACGACAGCGTCGAGCAGCTCCTGAACGCCCTTGTTCTTGTAGGCGGAGCCCACAAAGACGAGGTTGAGCTCGTTGGCCAGAACGCCCTTGCGCAGAGCAGCCTTGAGCTCCTCGACGGTGAAGTCCTCCTCCATGAGGATCTTCTCCATGAGCTCGTCGTCAAAGCTGGCAGCGGCGTCGAGGAGCTCCTCGCGCTTGGCGGCAGCGATGTCGGCGAACTCAGCCGGGATCTCGTCCATCGGCTCGGGGTAGGTCATGCCCTTCTCGTCGGCCTTGAAGTCCCATGCAGTCATGGTGACCAGGTCGATGACGCCCCAGAAGTTGTCCTCGGCGCCCATCGGGACCTGAGCGGCCACGGCGTTAGCGTCGAGACGATCCTTCATGGTCTCGATAGCGTTGAAGAAGTCAGCGCCCACGCGGTCATACTTGTTGATGAAGGCGATGCGGGGAACGTTGAAGGTAGAAGCCTGACGCCAAACGGTCTCAGACTGGGGCTGGACGCCGGCAACGGCGTCGAAGACGGCGACAGCGCCATCGAGGACGCGCAGGCAGCGCTCGACCTCGGCGGTGAAGTCAACGTGGCCCGGGGTGTCGATGATCTGGATGCGGTAGTCCTTACCGTCCTTGTTCCAGAAGCACGTGGTAGCAGCGGAGGTAATGGTTACGCCGCGCTCCTGCTCCTGAACCATCCAGTCCATGGTGGCAGCGCCCTCATGGACCTCACCGATCTTGTGGGTCTTACCGGTGTAGTAAAGAATACGCTCGGTCGTGGTGGTCTTACCGGCATCGATGTGGGCCATGATGCCGATGTTACGGGTATCGGAAAGCTTGTGCTTAGCCTTAGCCATGTTAGTTCCTTACCTTAACTTACCAACGATAGTGAGAGAACGCGCGGTTGGCCTCGGCCATCTTGAAGACGTCCTCACGCTTCTTGACGGAAGCGCCCAGGCCGTTGGAAGCGTCCAGAATCTCGTTTGCGAGACGCTCAGCCATGGTCTTCTCCTTGCGAGCGCGGGAGAAGTTGACGATCCAGCGGATGCCCAGAGCGGTGGAACGACGGGAGTTGACCTCCATCGGGACCTGATAGGTAGCGCCACCGACACGCTTGGGCTTAACCTCGAGCGTGGGCTTGACGTTGTCCATAGCCTTCTTGAAGGTAGCGAGAGCGTCGCCACCCTCGGACTTCTCGGCAACGATCTCGAAAGCGGTGTAAACGATGCGCTCAGCGGTGGCCTTCTTGCCGTCAAGAAGGACCTTGTTGATGAGCTGAGTCACCAGGCGGTTGTTGTAAACGGCGTCAGGCTGAACCTCACGACGATTAGCTGCTGCACGACGCGGCATGTGAAATCTCCTTAAGTGTCTACCGTGCGGCGCTTAGGCGGCACACGGCGAAAGTATCAAAACGTTATCTGGCTTATTTGGCCTTGGGGCGCTTAGCACCGTACTTGGAACGGGCCTGCATACGGTTCTGGACCGGAGCAGCATCGTAGGCGCCACGGATGACGTGATAACGGACACCAGGGAGGTCACGAACACGACCGCCGCGGACGAGCACGATGGAGTGCTCCTGCAGGTTGTGGCCCTCACCCGGAATGTAAGCAGTAACTTCGATGCCGTTGACGAGGCGAACACGGGCAACCTTACGAAGAGCCGAGTTCGGCTTCTTGGGGCTCGTGGTGAAGACGCGGGTGCACACGCCGCGCTTCTGGGAGTTGTGCTGCAGAGCAGCGTTCTTGGACTTCTTGGGCGCGGAACGACGGCCCTGGCGAACCAGCTGGTTAATAGTAGGCAAAGCGTACTCCTTCTCGAATGATTCCAGCTTTCTGTAAAGTGCAACGGCTTGAATCGAGGGGTCAGCATCCCCCTACGAAACACGCAGTTCGATAGGATACGTGCCGTTAGCTGTGTCGTCAACAGACCACGCCGCCGGGCGTATCCTAAAATGGCCACATTTCCGCAAAGCCTACACAAAAGGAATCCCCTCCTGTGCGCGAGGGCGGATTCCCGGGACGGGCGGCATAGGGGTTAAGCTTGCTGCTCGGGCAGTCCTGCGCAAGACGGAAAGCACATTAAGTGCTTTCCTTTGCGTGCGGAACTCGCGACAAACTTAACCCCTATGCCGCCCGTCCCGGGAATCCGACGTGCTCGTCAGGGCAACGTTCCTCGCCAAAAAAAGACCCGCTTCCCTGTTGGGAAACGGGTCTTTGGAAGGGCGGTTAACGTACTGGGAAATTACTCCCCGTCGTTGTCCTTGGCCTCTTCGGCGTCGTCGGTGTCCACGAGCTGGTTGAGCAGCTCGTCGAGGGAAGCCATGTCCTCGTTGATGGCACCGTTGGCGGAAGCCTTCTTGTCGTCGATCGGGGCGCCCAGGAGCTCCTCGTCGGCATCGGCGTGATGCGTCGGAGCGGAGGTGCCCAGCAGGATGTCGTCCGGACCGTCGGGGCTAAAGACCATCTGCAGCAGCTGCGAGAGGTCTTCCTCGTCGGCAACGTCGTCGTTGTTCTCGAGGATGTAGAGCAGGTCGTGGGCCTCGAGGCCGTCACGGAGCTCCTCGATCGCCTTGGCACCGATGCCATCGATGCGCAGCAGATCCTCCTCGGACTTGCCAACCAGGTCGCCGACCGTCTCGATGCCGACCTCGCTGAACTTGTTGGTCCAGCGCTGCGACACGCCCAGGTCGTCGAACAGGTACAGGCGAGCCTTCTCGGCGGAGATGGTGTGGCCGTTGCGGGTGAACGAACCGTCAGCACCGCCAAACTCGTCGTAGCCAGCCCAGTCGAGCTGCTGTGGGAGCCGCTCGTCCAGGTCCTTGAGCTCCACGGGAGCCCACTCGGGCAGCGACTTGGCGTTGGGCGAAGCCGGACCATCGATGTCCACGTAGCCGTCGGCCGTGCGATACGTCAGCTTGGCGTTAGCGTACGGCTTGAGGCCGGTACCAGCCGGGATCTTCTTACCGACGATGACGTTGGACTTAAGGTCGAGCAGGTGGTCGACCTTGCCCTCAATAGCAGCCTCGGTAAGGACGCCGGCGGTACGGATGAACGAAGCGCTCGACAGCCAGGAGTCGATGTTGGACGCAACCTTGAGCGTACCCAAGATGACGGGCTCAGCCACGGGAGCCTGACCGCCCAGACGGGCAACGCGCTCGACCTCGTCGGCGAACTCGTAGCGGTCGACGTACTGACCAAGCAGGTACTTGGAGTCGCCGGGGTTGGTGATCTGAACGCGACGCAGCATCTGACGTGCGAGCACCTCGATGTGCTTGTCGTTCAGGTCGACGCCCTGGCTGGTGTAGACGTCCTTGACGCTCTCGACGAAGGTGTGCATCGTCGACTCGATGTCGGTCAGCTTGCGCAGGTTGCGGAAGTTGACGAAGCCCTTGGTGATCTGGTCGCCAGCGCGAACCTCGCAGCCGTCCTCGATCTCGGGCATAAAGCGCACCGAAGCGGGAACGCGACGCTCGTCGAGGACACGGGTGTGATCCTCGGAGTCGGTGAGCGTCAGCACGTACTCGGACTTCTCGGGCTTAATCGAGAGGTGGCCGGAGTACGGAGCCAGCTCGGCCTCGCGACCCAGGATCTTCTCGTTGACGTTGCCGACGATATCGAACATACGGCTGACCGTAGGCAGACCCTGCGTAATATCGTCGACGCCAGCGACGCCGCCGGAGTGAATGGTACGCATCGTAAGCTGCGTACCGGGCTCGCCGATGGACTGGGCGGCAATAATGCCGACTGCGGTACCGATGGCGACCGGACGACGGGTGGAAAGATCCCAGCCGTAGCACTTCTGGCACACGCCGTACTTGGAGCGGCAGGTGAGCAGCGCGCGAAGCTTGACCTTCTTAAGGCCCGCATCGACCATCTTCTGGATGTCGGCGACCTTCTCGATATAGCCGTCCTGCTCAAAGAGCACGGTGCCATCGGGAGCCACGACGTCCTCAATAAAGCAACGGCCGACAAGATCGGTGTTGAGGTCGGTGGTGCCGGGAATGATGAGGTTGTAGGTGACGCCCTCGTGCGTACCGCAGTCCTCCTCGCGGACGATGACGTCCTGGGCCACGTCGACCAGACGACGGGTCAGGTAGCCAGAGTCCGAGGTGTGGGATGCGGTATCGACCAGGCCCTTACGGGCGCCGTAGGTCGAAATGAAGTACTCGAGCGGCAGCAGGCCCTCGCGGAAGTTCGCCTTAATGGGAAGGTCGATCGTCTCGCCGGACATATCTGCCATCAGGCCACGCATGCCGCCGAGCTGACGCAGCTGGGTCTTAGAACCACGGGCGCCGGAGTCGGCCATCATGTACAGCGGGTTCTCCTCGTCGAACATGTCGAGCATGAGCGCTGCGACCTTATCGGTACAAGCGGTCCACTCGTTAACGACTTCGATGTGGCGCTCCGTCTCGTTGATGAAGCCCTCCTCGAAGTACTCGTTGATCTGGTCGACGTTGGCCTGGGCGCGGTCGAGCAGCTCCTGCTTCTCGGCAGGGATGAGAGCGTCCCACACCGAGATGGTGAGGCCGGCGCGGGTAGCGTAGTGGAAGCCGGAGTACTTGATAGAGTCGAGGATCGGGCCGACCTTGGCCTCGGGGTAACGATCGCAGCAGTCGGCAACCAGCTTGGCCACATCGCCCTTGACCATCTTGTAGTTCATGAACTCGTAGTCTTCGGGCAGGCACTGGCGGTTGAAGATGATGCGGCCGATAGAAGTCTCGAAGCGTGCGGTCTTGTTACCGGTGACATCGTAGTCGACGAACTCGTTCTTGCCGTTCTTGACGCGGAAGATACGGGTACCGTCCTCGTTGATGACGTTGGCGTTCTCGGCGGACACGCGGACCTGAATCTTGGCCTGCATGTCGACCTCGGAGCGGCAGTCATAGGCGTGCAGCGCGTCGTCGAAACTCGAGAACACGTGGTTCTCGCCCGGCAGACCGTCACGGACCTGGGTCAGGTAGTACACACCAATGATCATGTCCTGCGAGGGGATGTTGACCGGCTTGCCGGATGCCGGCGAGCGCAGGTTGTTCGCAGAGAGCATGAGCACGCGGGCCTCGGCCTGAGCCTGGCTGGACAGCGGCACGTGGACAGACATCTGGTCGCCGTCGAAGTCGGCGTTGAAGGGCGCGCAGACCAGCGGGTGCAGGTGGATAGCCTTGCCCTCGACCAGCACCGGCTCAAAGGCCTGGATGGACAGACGGTGCAGGGTCGGTGCACGGTTGAGCAGCACGACACGACCGTCGATGACCTCTTCGAGGATGTCCCACACAAAGGTGGCACCGCGGTCGATAGCGCGCTTGGCGCCCTTGATGTTCTCGACCTTGCCAAGCTCGACCAGGCGCTTCATGACGAAGGGCTTGAAGAGCTCCAGCGCCATGGTCTTGGGCAGACCGCACTGGTGCAGCAGCAGCTTGGGGTCGGTAACGATTACCGAACGGCCGGAGTAGTCGACACGCTTGCCCAGCAAGTTCTGGCGGAAACGACCCTGCTTGCCCTTGAGGGCCTCGGCGAGCGACTTGAGCGGGCGACCACCACGGCCAGAGACCGGGCGCCCACGGCGGCCGTTGTCGAACAGGGCGTCCACGGACTCCTGGAGCATGCGCTTCTCGTTGTTCACGATGATCGCAGGGGCGTCCAGGTCGAGCAGGCGCTTGAGTCGGTTGTTACGGTTGATCACGCGACGATACAGGTCGTTGAGGTCGGACGCGGCGAAGCGGCCGCCGTCGAGCTGGACCATCGGGCGCAGATCGGGCGGAATGACCGGGATGACATCCAGAATCATGTTCGCGGGGCTGTTGCCGCCCTTCAGGAAGGCGTCAACGACCTCGAGGCGCTTGACGGCCTTCTCGCGCTTCTGCTTCTGGGAGTCCTCGTCGGCGATGATGGCCTTGAGCTTCTCGGCCTCAGAGGGGAGGTCGATGGCAGCGAGCAGGTCGCGGACGGCCTCGGCACCCATGCCACCCTTGAAGTACATGGAGTAGTAACGGGTCATCTCGCGGAACAGCGGCTCATCGGAGATGAGGTCGCGCTCGGTGAGCTTCATGAAGGCGTTGAAGGCGTCCGTGCGGAGCTGCTTCTCGTCCTTGCACTCTTCCTCGATGTCGACGATGCCGGAGGCGATCTCCTCGGGGGTCAGCGGCTCCTCGTCGGAGAACTCGTCAAAGTTCTCGGGGTTGCCCTGCTCCTTGAGGGACTCGATCTGGCGAGCGCACTCGGCATCGATCTCTTCCAGATCGGCGGCGAGCTCCTCACGCAGATCGTCAGCGTCGGCCTCGCGAGCCTCGTAGTCGACCTCGGTGATGATGTAGCTGGCAAAGTACAGAACCTTCTCGAGGTCCTTGGACTTGATGTCGAGCATACGGCTCATCGGGAAGCTCGTGGGGCTCTTGAAGTACCAGATGTGGGACACGGGAGCGGCGAGCTCGATATGGCCCATGCGGTCGCGACGCACCTTGGCCGAGGTGACCTCGACGCCGCAGCGCTCGCAGACGATGCCCTTAAAGCGGATGCCCTTGTACTTGCCGCAGGAGCACTCCCAGTCCTTGGCGGGACCGAAGATCTTCTCGCAGAACAGGCCGTCCTTCTCGGGCTTGAGGGTACGGTAATTGATGGTCTCCGGCTTCTTGACCTCACCGTGCGACCAGGAACGGATCTGGTCGGCGGAGGCAAGGGAGATCTTTACCGAGTCAAATTCAGTAGCTTCGAAATCTGCCACAGTCAACTACTCCTTATCAGTGGTCGTGGCGGCGACAGCCTCGGGTGCCTCGGCGGTCTCGGCATCCTGGGCCTCGACGTCGGCGTCAACGCCGGCGAGCGCAGCCAGGTCATCGAGGGCAGAGGTCTCCTCGGCGGTCACGGGGGCGGAGGCGTCCTCGTCGGCATCGCGCATGGGCTCGATGTCCAGTGCGAGGGAACGGATCTCCTTGACGAGAACCTTGAAGGACTCGGGGATACCCGGAACCGGGACGTTCTCGCCCTTGACGATGGACTCGTAGGTCTTGACGCGGCCCACGGTATCGTCGGACTTGACGGTCAGGATCTCCTGCAGGACGTTGGAAGCACCGTATGCGTACAGTGCCCAAACTTCCATCTCGCCGAAGCGCTGGCCGCCGAACTGGGCCTTGCCGCCCAGCGGCTGCTGGGTAACCAAGCTGTAAGGGCCAGTCGAACGGGCGTGGATCTTGTCGTCGACCATGTGACCGAGCTTGAGGATGTAGGACGTACCCACGGTAATGGGCTCGCGGAACTCCTCGCCGGTACGGCCGTCAAACAGGCGGGTCTTTCCGCGCTCGTCAAGCTGGGTGACAAACTCGGGGCGCATGTGATCGCCAAAGGCAGCGGTGGCCTTGTTGAGCATATTCTTGTTGGCACGACGGATGACCTCAGCGATCTCGTCCTCCTTGGCGCCGTCGAAGACGGGCGTCGCGGTAAAGAACGGACCGGGGACGTACTTGTCGGAATCGGCATCCTCGGTATCCCAACCGCAGGCAGCAGCCCAGCCAAGGTGGCACTCGAGCAGCTGGCCGACGTTCATACGCGAAGGAACGCCCAGCGGGTTGAGGATAACGTCGATCGGGGTACCGTCAGCCATGTAGGGCATGTCCTCGACCGGCAGAACGTTACAGATAACACCCTTGTTACCGTGGCGGCCGGCAATCTTATCGCCCTGCTGGATCTTACGACGCTGGGCGACGTAGACGCGCACCTGCTCGTTGACGCCGGGGGCCAGGTCGTCGCCGTTCTCGCGGCTAAAGCGGACGACGTCGATGACGCGGCCGTAAGCGCCGTGAGGCATCTTAAGGGAAGTGTCGCGAACGTCGTGAGCCTTGGCACCGAAGATGGCGCGCAGCAGGCGCTCCTCGGCAGTCAGAGCGCTCTCGCCCTTAGGGGTAACCTTGCCGACCAGGATGTCGCCAGGGCCGACCTCAGCGCCGATGCGGATGATGCCGTCCTCGTCGAGGTTGGCAAGCATGTCCTCGGAGAGGTTCGGGATCTCGCGAGTGATCTCCTCGGGGCCGAGCTTGGTATCGCGGGCGTCGATCTCGTGACGGGTGATGTTGATGGTCGTCAGCAGGTCCTCGGCCACCAGGCGCTCGGACACGACGATACCGTCCTCGTAGTTGAAGCCTTCCCACGGCATGTAGGCCACGGTGAGGTTCTGGCCCAGTGCGAGCTCGCCGTGATCGGTCGAAGGACCGTCGGCCAGAGGCTCACCCTGCTCAACGGTGTCGCCGACGCGCACGAGCGGGCGGTGGTTGATGCAGGTGGACTGGTTGGAGCGCTGGTACTTGGCCAGGTGATACTCGTCCATGCCGCCGGCATGCTTGACGATAATCTTGGAGGCGTCGGCAAAGATGACCTCGCCGGCGTTCTTGGCCAGGGTGACCTCGCCAGAGTCCAGGGCGGCGCGACGCTCCATGCCGGTACCGACATAGGGAGCGGCGGGGTGAACCAGCGGCACGGCCTGACGCTGCATGTTGGCGCCCATGAGCGTACGCTTAGCGTCGTCGTGCTCGAGGAACGGGATCAGCGTGGCTGCGACGGAGAGCATCTGGCGCGGCGAGACGTCCATGTAGTCGACGTCCTCGACGGGCACGTCGGCGGGAGCGCCGAAGGAGCCGTCGAAGTCGCGGGTACGGGCGATCACGGAATGCGGACGGACGATCTTGCCCTCGGCATCGGTCGTGATGAACTCGTTGGTCTTGGGATCGAGCGGCGTGTTGGCCGGCGCGATAACGTGCTTCTCTTCCTCGTCAGCGGTCATCCAGTCGATCTGGTCGGTGGCAACGCCGTTCTCGACGCGGCGGAACGGGGCCTCGATGAAGCCATACTCGTTGACGCGGGCGTAGAGGGCAAGCGAGCCGATCAGGCCGATGTTGGGGCCTTCGGGGGTCTCGATCGGGCACATGCGGCTGTAGTGCGAGTTGTGAACGTCGCGGACGGCCGTCGGCACGTTGGTGCGGCGGCTGGAGCCCGACTTGTGGCCGGCAAGACCGCCAGGGCCGAGTGCGGACAGACGGCGCTTGTGGGTCAGACCGGTCAGAGGGTTCGCCTGGTCCATGAACTGCGAGAGCTGCGAGGAACCGAAGAACTCCTTGATGGAGGCCACGATCGGGCGGATGTTGATGAGCGACTGCGGGGTAATCTCGTCGATGTCCTGGGAGCTCATGCGCTCACGGACGACGCGCTCCATACGGCTCATGCCGATACGGAACTGGTTGGCGACGAGCTCGCCGACGGTGCGGATACGGCGGTTGCCAAAGTGGTCGATGTCGTCAACCTTGAAGCCCTGCTCGCCGGCAGCGAGGGACAGAAGGTAGCGCAACGTAGCGACGATATCCTCGTCGGTGAGCACCGTGACCTCTTCCTCGGTGGTGAGGTTGAGCTTCTTGTTGACCTTGTAGCGACCGACGCGGGCCAGGTCGTAGCGCTGCGGGTTGAAGAGCAGGCCCTCGAGCAGGCTGCGGGAAGCATCCACGGTGGGAGGCTCGCCCGGGCGCAGGCGACGGTAGATCTCGATAAGAGCATCCTCGCGGGTAAGGGCGGTATCGCGCTCGAGGGTGCGCTTGATCACATCGGAGTTGCCGAGCAGCTCGATGATGTCGTCGTTGGTGACGGCGATACCAAGGGCGCGCAGGAACATCGTGGCGCTCTGCTTGCGCTTACGGTCGATGGAGACCATGAGCTGGTCACGCTTGTCGACCTCAAACTCAAGCCAGGCACCGCGGGACGGGATGATCTGAGCCTTGTAGATCTGCTTGCCCGAATCCATCTCGGAGCTGAAGTACACGCCCGGGGAACGGACGAGCTGCGAGACGACGATACGCTCGGTACCGTTGATGATGAAGGTGCCCTGATCAGTCATCATGGGGAAGTCGCCCATAAAGACGAGCTGCTCCTTGATCTCGCCAGTCTCCTTGTTGGTGAGACGGACGTCGGTCAGAAGCGGAGCCTGATAGGTCATATCCTTCTCGCGGCACTCCTCGACGGTGTGCGCGGGGTCGCCAAACTGATGCTCGCCGAAGGTAACCTCGAGAACATGGTTCTGGCTCTGGATGGGGCTGGATTCCTTAAACGCCTCACGAAGGCCCTCGTCCTTAAAACGCTCAAAGGATTCCCTTTGAACAGAGATAAGGTTGGGGAGCTCCATGGCCTCCGGGATTTTCCCGAAGCTGACGCGCTTGCGCTCAGTGGCAGTGTATGCGTAGGTCACCAGGTTTTTCCTCCTTCACGGAAATGCTCGGTGGGTTGGCGAGGCATAGCTTCGCCAGTTATCGCAACCTAATAGTTTATCAGCTACCGACCGTTGGGCAAGAAAAGCCTTGACGCGATTGAGTTTTTGGAGTAGCAAATTTTTTCGACAGAAAATGCGCAGGTAGATGTGCGTATATCGAACACCTGTTCATATATTTTCTGTGAACAGAGTTGCTGATGCGCGTCGCTGAATGGCGGAATGGCGGCGAAGGCTGATCGGGCGGAAACTGCGTCCCGTTTTGAGGCCTCAAACTGGGTCGCAGTTTCCGGTTGAGCCCTGTTTGGGAAACTGCATCCCGTCCTGAGCCGATATTCTGGGATGCGCTTTCCGCTAGGGTCCTCAGCCGGAAAGCGCATCCCAGAATTCGGCCTAAAAATGGACCGCAGTTTCCGGATCCCGACCACAGCCCGAATAAAAAACGGGTGCAGACCGAAGTCCGCACCCGTAAGCGCTGTTTACTTGCGCATCAAGCCGCCGCGCTCGTCGATGGCATCCCAGAAGGCATCGGCAAAGCGAGGATCGCTTGCGGCCATAAGGGCGTTGGTGGCCATCCAGCCAGAAGGCGTGCCGGTGTCGTAGCCCGACAGAGGATCGATGACGACGGCGTACATGGCCTCGCGGTCGAGCGAACGGGCCATGGCGTCGGTCAGCTGGATCTCGCCGCCCTTGCCGGCCTGCTGGTCGGCAAGCAGCTCCATGACCAGCGGGCTCAGCAGATAGCGTCCGACGATGTAAAGGTTAGAAGGCGCAGCCTCGGGAGCAGGCTTCTCCACCAAGCCGCCGATACGCCACACGGCGCCAGGCTCGGCATCGCCAACGCCCTCAGCGCCCTCGAGGGAGCCCACGCGCTCGCCGGCGATAACGCCATAGCGGCTGACCTCCTCGGGAGCACACGCGGCAACAGCGATAACCGAAGCGCCGCCATGCTCCTTGGAGACGGCAAGCATCTTGTCGCAAATGTCATGGTTGGGCACAACGTAGTCGCCCAGAAGAACCAGGAAGTTCTCCCCCGCCACAGCATCGGCCGCCGAGCGAATGGCATGGCCGAGGCCCTTGGGCTCGTACTGATAACGGAAGTCGACCGGCATACCGCCAGCGTGGGCGACGGCATCGGCATAGGCGTTCTTGCCGCGCTCGCGCAGCAGGTTCTCGAGCGAACGGTCGGGCTGGAAGTAGCTCAGCAGCTCGGGCTTACCGGGAGAGGTAACGATGATGGCGTCGTCGACCTCCTCGGGGTCGAGTGCCTCCTCAACGACATACTGAATGACCGGCTTGTCGAGCACCGGCAGCATCTCTTTGGGCGTGCACTTAGTGCCAGGCAGAAAACGCGTGCCAAGGCCGGCGGCGGGGATGATTGCCTTCATGTTATTCAAGGATCCTTTCGCAGGCGCAGAATGCGCCCTATGCGTGCGGCACGGCGGCCGCAGACCAAATTGCGATACCGAAGTATCTTACCGCCGGAGACATACGTCGCCGTAAGGCAAACGCAATTCTTCAGCAGGTCAACGCAAATTATTGCTCGAATGGTGCAATTTTATGCCCCAGCGGTAACGGGATTGGCACGGCGAAGACAGCGGTGTTCTGCGTGCCGAGCAATGGGAATGAGGGGCCAAAACAAAAAAAGACGGGGCTCGCAATGCGAACCCCGTCTGCAAAGAAATCTGACGAGAAAGCCTGATTACTTGAGGGTGACAGCAGCGCCAGCAGCCTCGAGCTTCTCCTTGGCAGCCTCGGCGTCCTCCTTCTTGGCGCCCTCGAGAACAGCCTTGGGAGCGCTCTCGACGACCTCCTTGGCCTCCTTCAGGCCAAGGTTGGTGAGCTCACGGACGGCCTTGATGACCTGGATCTTGTTGTCGCCGAAGCCCTCGAGCACGACGTCAAACTCGGTCTTCTCCTCGGCCTCAGCAGCGCCAGCAGCGGGAGCGGCGACAACAGCGGCAGGAGCAGCGGCGGAAACGCCGAAGGTGTCCTCGATAGCCTTAACGAGCTCGGAAGCCTCGAGAAGGGTCATTTCCTTAAGAGCATCGATGATCTCATCGGTGGTAAGCTTAGCCATTTCTAAGTCCTTTCGGTTTCCGTGTCTGTGCACGGAGATCAGTTAAAACACGGCGCGAATGCGCCAGGGGTGCGGCGTTGCCGCCGCGGGTGAAAACAGCGACTAGGCTGCCTTCTGCTCGGAGACCTGCTGGATCGAACGAGCGAGACCAGAGGAAACGCCGTTGACGCAGACAGCGATGTCGCGAGCGAAACCGGAGATGAGACCGGCGATCTGGCCGAGAAGCTGGTCCTTGGTGGGCAGCTCGGCGATAGCCTTAACATCATCAGCGGAAACGGCCTTGCCGTCGGAGATACCGCCCTTGATCTCAAGGACGCCCTTGGACTTAGCGGAGAAGTCCTTAAGGGTCTTAGCGGCCTCGACCGGCTCGGTCTCGTAGAACACATAAGCGACGGGGCCGGCGAGGATCTCGTCGAGCTCGGGCTGCTCCTGGTTCTTGAGAGCGATCTTGACCAGGTTGTTCTTGTAGACCTTCATCTCGGCGCCGCACTCGCGAAGCTGATGACGCAGCTCCTGAGCCTGCTTAACCGTCAGACCGTTGTAGTTGACGACGAACAGACCGGCATTCTCGGCGATACGGGACTCGATCTCTGCAACCTTGTCGATTTTGTACTGCTGGGGCATGAATTACACCTCCTCGAATTCTTTCCGGGCACGGTCCGCCACAAGGACGTGACGGGGGCATGTCCAAAAAGAAAGCCCCCGCGCTGCATGAGCGACGGGGGCGAGAAGACATATCTACTCGACCACCTCGGCTGGCGGGATATCCCATTGAGCTCGCGGGCAATGCCCGTTTGCACCGGCTGTCTCTGGCAGCGGATTCGTGCGTGAACCGAAAGTATTATGGCGGGGACCCCGGCGTCGGTCAACGGCAACCCTGGCTGCACACAATTCCACCATCTCGGTCGCGCCGCCAAAGGCCAGGCGCAAGCTTTTCGCTCGGTCAGGTCCTGGGCTCGCACGAAGAGCACATTTAGTGCTCTTCGGCTCGTGCGGAATCTACGAAAAGCTTGCGCCTGGCCTTTGGCGGCGCGACCTGTGTTGACTTTGGGGCAGCCAGGGTTGCCGTTGGCCGACGCGCCCCACTCACAATCCTTATGTCGGTGGGCTGATGTGTTGCGTCCCTGATGGTTATAGGGTTGAGACGAAGGTGGACAGGCGGCGGAGGCCTTCGTCCAGATCTTGGTCGGAGACGCAGTAGCTTAAGCGGACGTGGCCTTCGGTTCCGAAGCAGTCTCCGGGGACTAGGGCTACGTTGGCTTCTTTGATGGCTTTGATGCAGAAGTCTTCGCTTGTTAGGCCGAATTGTTTGATGCTGGGGAAAGCGTAGAAGGCGCCGGCTGGTTCCACTACGTCGAGGCCCATGGTATCTAAGGCTGCGAGTACGCGTTCGCGGCGGGCTCGGTAGACTTTGAGCATAGGGGTTGGGTCGACGGTCAGGGCTCGGGCCGCGGCGTCCATCTCAAAGGAGACGGCGCTCGATACTAAGTATTGGTGGGCCTTTGCGATCTCGGCGATGACGGGGGCTGCAGCTGCGAGCCAGCCCAAGCGCCAGCCGGTCATAGCCCATGGCTTGGAGAAGCTCTCGATGACCACCGTCTGCTCACGCAGCTCCGGGTGGCGCTGGGCAAAGCGCTCATAGCCATCCACATAGACCAGGCGGTTATATACGTCGTCGCAGATTACGTAGATGCCCGCTTGCTCTGCCACGTGTGCCACGGCGTCGAGCGATGCCGCGTCGAGGATACAGCCCGTGGGATTGTTGGGCGAGCAGATAACGATGGCCTTGGTCGTCGGCGTCACGCAGGCGCGAAGCGCTTCCTCGTCAATCTGAAATTGCGCGGGCTCCGTATCCAAAAAGACCGCTTTGGCGTGGTTGGCCACGACGATGCTCTCGTACAGACCAAAGGCTGGCGTGGGGATAATAACCTCGTCGCCGGGGTTGAGCATGGCCATAAATGTTGCCGACAGGGCCTCGGTCGCGCCGTCGGTCAGGATGACCTCGTCGGCCGAAAACGTAAGGCCCGCGTCTCCCATGTAGGTAGACAGCGCCTCGCGCAGGGCGGGACGGCCGTTGTTCGGCGGATAGTGCGTGTCACCGCGGCCCAGCGCAGCGGTCACCTCGGCGCTAATCACATCGGGCGTGGGAAAATCGGGCTCGCCAAGCGCGAGCGCAATGCACCCCGGGTGCTGGGCGGCGAGCGCGTTGATCCGGCGAATGCCGGAGGGCTTGAGCGTGGCAAGCGAGGTGTTCATGGGCAGTCGCATGGCGTTCCTTTCGTAAGGGTTGCACTAGGATAGCGCGCCCGCGCGCCACCAGACGGTGTAACCTAAACGGAAACCAACCGGAAAAGAGGCGGCATGGAGACAACTGCACGCGGCGATGTACCAAAAACGCTGCAAACCATTGCGTATATCAGTATTCCCGAGAGCGCCGATCTTGAGTTTTTACTCTGGGACCTGCAGGATGCCATCGCCGCCTATGCTCAGCTTTCCGGCACCGCGCTCCCCCGTTCGGTCGATTTGGAGGTGGATGATGCCGGTGTAGTCGATGGCATGGTGTTCGCTGTTGATGATGCATTTGATGATGAGGCGATGATCGCTGTCGAGCAGGTGCTCGATCGCCTTGGAATCGCGGAAACACGCGTCTACGCCGTCGTTCTTGCTGGGTCCGAGGACACCGAACGGGCACATGAAACCGCCTTGCGGCTGCGCCGGGCATGTATTCTACGTGACCTGTCGTGGTGTGGCGGCGTTGTCATCTGTGCCGGCAGCGGCATCGCAGCGCTTCGCCACTCCCCGCGTATGGGCCTCTTACGCCGGCCATTTTCCGAAGCGATGGATAAGCTTGTAGGCGCCGTGCGCATGGGCTGCTCCATAGAGCATGCGCAGCTGCTTGGCGGCGGCGATGCCGATAGTGTCGATGTCGACGGCATGGTGCGCGTCAAGCCCGCCGTGCCCGCACCAATCTGGCATGCCATCATCAAACGCCTCGACGCCCATGCTCAATCAAGGATCTAGATTACCGTGCGGTCCAGTCAACTGCCTCGCGCCAGCGCTCGACAAGCCGCTCCAGGCGCCAGGCCGCGTTAGCGGGACTAGTTGACGGCAATACGACAGCGGACAGACCCGTCCGCTCCTGTAGATAGCGCTTATAGAGGCGCCCCGCCGTACCTCCGTTGCATACCACCCGCTCGATGGGCGCAGCTCCAGTGATGCGTTCGATATATGCCGGCACAACGTTTTTGATGCTCGCGTCGCTCGACCCCTTAATGTCGCAGCTCTCGATCACATCCCACAGGGCCACACCACCGTTCAGCAGCATGGATCGCTTGGCGGCAATAGAGGCGTCGAGCGTCTCGGGCTCGCCGCCCACCAAAGGGTCGCCCTCGTTGGGTGGTACAGGCACACCAAGGCACGCGGCCATCACGCGCCAAAAGCGATTCTGAGGGTTGCCGTAATAAAAGGCATTGGCGCGCGAAAGCACCGAGGGAAACGACCCGAGCACCAAAACGCGCGAGTGCTGGTCGAACACGGGTTCAAACCCATGCTCAATATGTTGATAGCCCTCGTCTGACGCCGCCATGACCTAGGCCCTCAACAGATAGCGCACCTCGTAGGGCGCAAGTTCAAGCGCACCCGTCAGCTCGACCGTGGGTGCATCGTCGGCAAGTAGGTCGACGAAGGAACCGTTGAGTTCGCCGGCTCCAAAGGTATAAGGCTCGTTCACGGCATTGACCGCCACGAGCACCGTCGCGTCGTCGCAGGCGCGCTCGAACAGCAGCTGTTTGTTCTGGATCACCACGTTGCGGTACGCGCCGTAGCTGAGAGCGCGTGCCGCCGCGTCGTCGGCCGAGCGCAGGTGCGCAAGCTGTGTGACGAACGCCGCCAGCTCGTTGGGCGCAGGCTCATCGAGCGCAGGGCGCAGCGCCCAGTCGCCATCGGGGCCGCCCTTTTCGCCAGCAATTCCCCACTCGCTGCCATAGTAGATGCACGGGATGCCCGGCATGCCAAAGAGCATGCCATAGGCGGGACGCAGGCACGACTTGTCGGTAAGGATGCTCGCCAGGCGCGGCACGTCGTGGTTGTCGACAAACGACAGCAGGTGCTTGCCGCGGTAGATGCACCACGGGTCGCCGCCAAACTGACGGTGCAGCGAGTGGGCGATCTCGAACATGTTGATCGAGTTAAAGCTGGAGTACAGTCCCTTGTAACACTCGTAGTTGGTGCAGGAGTCGAGCATCTCGTCGTTGACGATCTGGTTGTAGTCACCGTGGAGCGTCTCGCCGATCAGCACAAAGTCGGGCTTGAGCTCACAGGCAAAGGCGTGCAGGCGGCGCATAAAGTCGCGGTCGAGCATATAGGCGACGTCCAGGCGCAGACCGTCGACGCCAAAGACATCGGCCCAACGGCGCACGGACTCGAGCAGGTAATCGACCACGGCGGGGTTTTGCAGGTTGAGCTTCACGAGCTCAAAATGGCCTTCCCAGCCCTCGTACCAAAAGCCGTCGCCGTAGCACGAGTCGCCGTCAAAGCTGATGTGGAACCAGTCCTTGTAGGGCGAGTCCCACTTGCGCTCCTGCACATCGCGGAAGGCCCAAAAGCCGCGACCGACGTGGTTGAAGACGGCGTCGAGCACCACACGGATGCCGTGGGCATGCAGCGTCTCGCACACGGCGGCAAAGTCGGCATCCCCACCCAGGCGACGGTCGATGTGGCGCAGGCTGCGCGTGTCGTAGCCATGGCTATCGGACTCGAGCGGTGGATTGATGAGCACAGCGCCAATACCGAGTTCCTGCAGGTAGTCGGCCCATTGGGCGATTTTCATGATGGGGGCATCGGGGTTGGGCGCGTCGTTGGCAGCCTGGGCAAGCTCATCCTCGGCAACGGGCGCGGCGTTTTCGCGCGGAGCTCCACAAAAGCCCAGCGGATAGATCTGATAGAACGTCGTCTCGTATGCCCACATAGCAACCTCCCGGTAAGCTCAACACAACGACATCCATTGTATGCCCAGCTTGTATCCCCTCCCCCAAAATAAGTTGCGGTGGAATAGCTCCTGCTTGGGCCTTCAGAGGCCTTAAACAGGAACTATTCCACCGCAACTGATGAGGAAACGTGATTAGGCGACGGGCTTTGCGCGGCGTATGGCCGGGAACATCACCGTGATGGCGAGGATGACGCCCACGACGGCAATCGCCCCGCCCACGAAGCCGATCCAGGCGATACCGGGACCCGAAACCACGGCGCCGCCGATCGCGGTGCCCGTGCCGATACCCAGATTAAACAGGCCCGAGAAGATCGACATGGCGACAGCCGACGAATCCGCCGGCGTGTACTTGATGAGCTCGGCCTGAAATGCCACGTTAAAGGCCGTGGCGCAGCAGCCCCACAGCACGCAGACGGCAAGCACTGCTGCGAGCGACGATGCGGCCGAACCTATGAGCAGCAGGGCCGCTGGCACGCCGGAGAGTGTGATAGCCAAAAACGGGAAGCGGTGCCCGTCGAACAGGCGGCCAAACAGCCAGCTGCCCACCAGACCGGAGCAGCCAAACGCCGTCAGCGTCATGGTAATGGCACCCGCGTCGACGTGCGCGACCTGCGCCAGGAAGGGCTCGATATAGCTGTAGCCTGTGTAATAGCCGGTCGCCATAAAAACCGTGACCGCGTAGAGCGCGATGAGGAACGGGTTCTTGAGCAGCTCGGGCAGCTGTTTAACCGCAAACCGCTCACCCGCCGGCATGGCCGGGAACACCGCTGCCTGGTACACCACCGCGGCGGCAGAAAAGGCCCCGACCACGGCAAACGTCATGCGCCAGCCCACGGCCAGGCCGATGGCGCGGCCGATCGGCAGGCCAAAGATCTGCGCGATGGACGAGCCCGTGGCGATCATGCTGATGGCGAGCGCCCCGTGACGGGTGTCGACCAGGCGCGAGGCCATAATCGAGGCGACCGACCAGAACACGGCATGTGCGCAAGCGACCACCAGGCGTGCACAGACCAAAATAGGATAGGTGGGCGCCACGGCGGACAGGAACTGACCCAGAGAGAACACGGCGAGCACGCCGAGCAGCATACGCTTGAACTCAAAGCGCGAGGCAAACACCATAAGCGGCAGCGACAGCAGCATGACGCCCCAGGCGTAGACCGAAATCATGATGCCTGCCTGGGCCTCGGTGAGCGAGAACGATACGGCAATATCAGTCAGAAGGCCGATGGGCATGAACTCCGATGTGTTGAACACGAACGCGCAGCAGGCGAGCCCGATAAGCGGGAGCCACTGCTTGAGCGAGATGCCATCTTGTCTTGCCTGAGTCATGTAGGAAACCTCTCCGATTGTCTTGGGCGGTGGGCGATTATATAGCAACGGCCCCGCATCCGTCAGCACAGATGCGGGGCCGCAATCAACAACTCAATACACAGAGGTTGCGCCGTCAATAAATAGCTAAGCCAACCCCAGCAATATGCCCACCGAATGCACGACAAACGCCACGATCCAGGCGACCGTCACCTGAAACACAAACACGGCAACGGCATAGCGCGCGCCCAACTCGCTCTTGACGGCACCGATTGCCGCCACGCAGGGCGGGTACAGCAGCGTAAAGACCAAGAACACGTAGGCGGTAAACGGCGAAAACATGGTCGACAGCGCCGCGGGTGACGTTGCATCCAAAAGCACGGTGAGGGTCGAGATGACGCTCTCCTTGGCGATAAGTCCGGTGACGAGCGCCGTGGATGCACGCCAGTCGCCAAAGCCAAGCGGCGCCAACAACGGCGCGATGATGCTACCCAGACCGGCAAGTAGACTCTGCGACTGATCGGCGACCACATTAAAGCGGATGTCAAACGTCTGGAGGAACCAGATGACCACGGTGGCGGCAAAGATGATGGTAAAGGCCTTGGTAATAAAGTCCTTGGCCTTATCCCACGCCAGCATCACCGTCGTCTTGATGCTCGGCAGGCGGTAGTTGGGTAGCTCCATGATAAACGGCACCGGGTCGCCCTTAAATGCCGTGCGGTTGAGCACCAAAGCCGCGATGCAACCGACCGCAATGCCAATCAGATAGAGCGAGACCATGGCTGGGACCGTCGCCTGCGGGAAGAATGCTCCGCACAGCAAGCCGTAAACCGGCAACTTGGCCGAGCAGCTCATGAACGGTGTGAGCATGACCGTCATCTTGCGATCATGCTCGGATGGGAGTGTACGGGTCGACATGATAGCCGGCACGGTGCAGCCAAAACCGACGAGCATGGGCACAAAGCTGCGGCCCGACAGGCCAAAGCGACGCAGCACCTTATCCATGACAAAGGCCACGCGCGCCATGTAGCCGGAGTCTTCCAGAATGGAGAGGAACAAGAAGAGCACGACGATAATCGGCAGGAAGGTCAGCACGCTGCCCACGCCCGTAAGCACGCCGTCGACAGCCAGCGAGCGCACCACGTCGTTGGTTCCGAACGCCTTGAGACCCGCATCGGCCGAGGCGATGATGACAGCGATGCCGTCCTCCATAAGTCCCTGCAACGCCGCGCCGATCACGCCAAACGTCAGCCAAAAGACGAGGCCCATGATCACCAGAAACGCCGGGATGGCCGTGTAGCGACCCGTCAGGATGCGGTCGATCTTAACGGAGCGCACGTGCTCGCGGCTCTCGTGCGGCTTCACCACGCAGCGCCCGCACACGTCGCCGATAAAGCTAAAGCGCATATCGGCCAGCGCGGACAGGCGGTCGGTGCCAGCCTCGCCCTCCATCTGGGTAATGATGTGCTCGATAGCGTCAAGTTCGTTGCGATCCAGGTGAAGTGCCTCGGTCACCAGCTCGTCGCCCTCAACCAGCTTGGTCGCCGCAAAACGCAGCGGAATGTGGGCCGTCACGGCATGGTCCTCGATCAGGTTGGCAATGCCGTGGATACAGCGATGCAGCGCACCGCCGTCCGGGCCATCGGGCGCGCAGAAGTCCAGGCGACCCGGGCGCTCGCGGAACCGCGCCACATGCAGAGCGTGATCCACCAGCTCGCCGATACCCTCGTTGCGGGCAGCGCTAATGGGGACAACAGGCACGCCCAACAGGCTCTCGAGCAGGTTGACGTCCACGGCGCCGCCGTTGGCCGTCACCTCGTCCATCATGTTGAGCGCGATAACCATGGGGCAGTCGAGCTCCATAAGCTGCAGCGTCAGGTAGAGGTTGCGCTCGATATTGGTGGCATCGATGATGTCGATGATGGCGTCGGGATGCTCGTCAAGGATGAATTGACGGCTGACAATCTCCTCGCCCGTGTACGGCGACAACGAATAAATACCGGGCAGGTCGGTAACGCTCGCCTCGGGGTGGTTACGGACAGTACCGTCCTTGCGGTCGACCGTCACGCCGGGAAAGTTACCAACATGTTGGTTGGAACCCGTCAGCTGGTTGAACAGCGTGGTCTTGCCGCAATTTTGGTTGCCGGCGAGGGCAAAGTGCAGCGGCGCGCCCTCGGGCACGGCCGTTTTTGCCGCGCGGGGCGAATACGTCCCCTCACCGAGCGCCGGGTGCTCCGTCATGCCGATTGCGGCGTTAACGCGCGGGCTCGTATCGGTGTCGTGAATACCCACGAGCTCAATGCGAGCAGCATCGTCTTTGCGCAGCGTCAACTCGTAGCCACGCAGGCGAATCTCGAGCGGGTCGCCCATAGGGGCGTACTTCATCATGGTGACTTCGGTGCCCGGCGTTAAGCCCATGTCCAAAATATGCTGTCGGAGTGCCTGGTCGTCCGATGCCACCGATGCGACAACGGCGTCCTTTCCAATCTCGAGTGTATCGAGCTTCACGTCCGTGTTCCTCCCCCGACGCCCACAGGGCGTTGCATTTATGTTCACCATTGCTAACCGTTTGCCATGGCTAACCAATTTTAACCATGCATGATAGCGCGAACATGCAGCGACGTTCAATCAACAGATTGTTGCAATGGGGATTCCGGACCCCGGTTTTCCAGACGAGCCTGCTGCGGAAACTGCATCCCACTACTCAGGCGAATTCCGGTCCCCGATTTCCCGATGGGGCCTCTCGGGGAAACCGCGTCCCACTCTGAAGCTCAAAACGGGATGCGTTTTCCGGTTGAGGCATCTTGCGGAAAATGCATCCCGGAATCGTCGCTCAGACCGGGACGCATTTTCCCGATCGACCCTCTGCGAGAAACTGTATCCCACCTTGAGGGGCAAAACTGGGACGCGGTTTCCGGTCCGGGCATCAAAACGAAGTTGCGGTGGAATAGTTCCTGTTTGGGGCTTTAACCAGCAAAAACAGGAACTATTTCACCGCAAGTTATGAGGGACGGGAGGGACTGGCCCTCTTACTCTTACAGATGGCGCTCCAGGAAGCGGAAGGCTAGGCGAATCCAAGGGCGAACCGCCACCTGCTTGTCCTCGTTGTCGACCGCGGTATTGGCATTGCCGAGCGAAAGGCCGTGACCGCCTTGGTCAAAGACGTGCATCTCGCAAGCGACGCCCTCCTCGGCCATGCGCTGAGCAAACGGATAGACCTGCGCGATCGGCGCCGTTTTGTCATCGGACACGCCCCACACAAAGGTCGGGGGCATCTGGCGCGAAACATGCGTGGTAGGGCAGATATCGGCCAGGTGCTCTTCGGTCGCCTCGCCGCCGGTCACCATCGACAGGTAGTCGTTGAGCAAATCGCGCCCCGTCTTGCCACCTGTCTTGGGCACGCGCAAGTCGATGCGCGGATCGCGCGTCTGCATGTCGCGGACATAGGCAAAGTCGAGCAATGGATAGCCCAGCACCACGGCATCGGGACGAATGTCGTCCGGACGCGCCCCGGCAAGTGCCGCGAAGGGGCCGGTCTTCCACTGCGTTGCCAGCGAGGCGCAAATCATGCCGCCCGCCGAGAATCCCACAACGCACACGCGCTTGGGATCGACATGCCACTCGTCGGCATTCGCACGAACCGTGGCGACCATCTTGGCAAGATCTGCCTGGGGGTGCGGAAAGCTCACGTCACCCGTGCCACTCGTGACATAGTTGAGAACAAAGGTCTGGTACCCGTGATCCAAAAAGGCAAACGCCACCGGATCTTGCTCATGCGGGGCGATGTGCGTAAACGCGCCTCCGCCGCAGATGATCACTGCCGGGCGACGGCCATTGGGCTTGCCGGGCAGCGGTTCGGCCCCCATATAGGTAAACGTCGCCGGATATTCCTCGGTCGGCTCCTCGCCCCACAGCGCATGGCTCTCGACGATCATATATGCTCCCTTCGCGCGATTCGTGCGCACGTTATGTATCGCCTTCAAGCGTACCCCACTTGGACGCACGGCATCGAAACGTATCCACAATAAGTTCCCTTCAACTGATATATCACATAATCCCAGCTCAGGGCCGTCGTTGAGCAGCGTAAAATAGAGACGCTGACCGAGCCGGTAAACACACACGAAACGTTTCCGGCAAACCACACGTGCGCTACATGCGCACTTGATACGTTGGAGGCATCTATGGGTCTGCTCGATTCGCTCAAGTCCACGTTCAACTCGTCGGGCGAGGCGTCCGTACCGCCCGCAGCAAGCTTCGCCACCCGCGAAGGCGTCATCTACGCTCCCGTTAACGGTGTGCTCGTCAATCTAAACGAGATTCCCGACGAGACCATCGCCTCGGGTATGCTCGGCCAGGGCTACGGCATCGAGCCCATCACCGGCACCATCTATGCGCCCGCTAACGGCCGCATCGGCGCCACCACCGTCACCAACCACTCTATTGGCATGATCACCGAGGACGGCCTTCGCGTGTTCATCCATGTCGGCCTGGGCACCGTACAAATGAACGGCAAGGGTTTTGCCCGCTTTGTCGAGATGGGCGATGTGGTCAAGGCAGGCCAGCCGCTCATCAGTTTCGACCGCGATGCCATTAAGGCCGCTGGCCACGAGGACATCGTGACCGTCATCATCTCCGAGCTCGATCGTCTTAAGAGCATCGACCATGTCGGCGAGTCTGGAACGCTTATCGGCGGCAACCCGCTCGTCAAGCTGGGCGACCCGCTGCTGGTGGCTAAGACCAAGTAACGAGTCCTGCGCCGTACAGCCAATAGGCAACACGCCAAGCGCCCACGACCATCTGGCCGCGGGCGCTTTTCGTTTGAAAACCGTCCCGTCAATGCCTTATCTGTATAGCCCAAATGAGCCGAGCTGCTAGAATATCGAACTGTATGGATAACTATCATTCAACCGTTATGGGAGGATACGTGAACCGCACCAAAATCGCGCAGCTCTATGCCGATGCCGAGTCGCTCGGCGGCAAGACCGTCACTGTCGCCGGCTGGGTCAAGTCCGTCCGCGACATGAAGAACTTTGGCTTCGTCACGCTCAACGACGGCAGCTGCTTCCGCGACCTGCAGGTCGTCATGAACCGCGAGACGCTCGGCAACTACGACGAGATCGCCCACCAAAACGTCTCGGCTGCACTCATTTGCACCGGCACCGTCAAGCTGACCCCCGATGCGCCCCAGCCTTTCGAGCTTTCTGCCACCTCCATCGAGGTAGAGGGCACGAGCGCCCCGGACTACCCGCTGCAGAAGAAGCGCGCAACCGTCGAGTTCCTGCGTACCCAGCAGCACCTGCGCCCGCGCACCAACCTGTTCCGCGCCGTGTTCCGCATCCGCTCTGTCGCGGCTGCCGCCATCCACCGCTTCTTCCAGGAGCAGGGCTTTGTCTACGTCAACACCCCCATCATCACCACGAGTGACTGCGAGGGCGCCGGCGAGATGTTCCGCGTGACCACGCTCGACCCCAAAAATCCGCCTCTCACCGAGTCCGGAGAGGTCGACTGGAGCCAGGACTTCTTTGGCAAGCACGCAAGCCTTACCGTGTCCGGCCAGCTCAATGCCGAGAACTTTGCCATGGCCTTTGGCGACGTGTACACCTTTGGCCCCACCTTCCGCGCCGAAAACTCCAACACCACGCGCCACGCCGCCGAGTTTTGGATGATTGAGCCCGAGATGGCCTTTGCCGACCTGAACGACTACATGGATAACGCCGAGGCCATGCTCAAGTACGTTCTTAAGGACGTTATGGCCACTTGCCCCGACGAGCTCAACATGCTCAACAAGTTTGTGGACAAGGGCCTGATCGAGCGCCTGAACCACGTTGCAAACTCCGACTTTGCCCGCGTCACCTACACCGAGGCCGTCGAGATCCTGGAGCAGGCCGTCGCCGCCGGTCACAAGTTTGACTATCCTGTCAGCTGGGGCATTGACCTGCAGACCGAGCACGAGCGCTTCCTGACCGAGGAGCACTTTAAGCGCCCGACCTTCGTGACCGACTACCCGGCCGAGATCAAGGCCTTCTACATGCGCATGAACGACGACGGCAAGACCGTCGCCGCCGCCGACTGCCTGGTTCCCGGTATCGGCGAGATTATCGGCGGCTCCCAGCGCGAGGAGCGCCTGGATCTTCTCGAGGCCCGCATCAAGGACCTGGGCATGGCCCCCGAGCAGTACAAGTACTACCTTGACCTGCGCCGCTACGGTTCCTGCAAACACGCCGGCTACGGCCTGGGCTTCGAGCGTTTGGTCATGTACCTGACGGGTGTGGGCAACATCCGCGACGTCCTTCCGCACCCCCGCACCGTGGGCAACGCCGATTTCTAATCGCCACAACTCCGTCCCGCGCGTTACAGCGTGTCGCACCAGCGCCTCTCGGCAAGCCGAGGGGCGCTTTTTTCAACAGCATCCGTCAGGCTTTTGTCAAGCTTTTGGTCAGCTGAGCAGGGCTGTTGAAAACTCGACCCGCCGCTTGCCGACGACTACCGACCACCCAGAGCGCCCTGCGCCCCTAAGCAAACCCCGTGTCCTAGGCTCCGTAGCATCATCACCCAAAAACGGAAAGGACGTGAACGCAATGGCCAAACCCGCTGTTGAGAACTATGAGGCCACGACCAGGGGTGCTGCTTCCATGGCAGCCTATCGCGCTGTGCGCATCCTGCAACTCTTAAGCGAGCATACCGGTGAGGACAAAGCGCTTCCTCCCGATGAGCTGATCGAGCGTCTCGCCCATCCCAACGACCCCGCTCGCATGCCCATCTCGGCAGCGCGGCGCAGTATCCATACCGCGATTTCCGCCCTGCGACATGCCGGATACGAGATTGAGTACAAGCGCGGCGCGGGTTACCGACTTCTCACCCGACCGCTCTCCGACGAGGAAATCATTCGACTCCATGGCATGGTCATGCGCAACCGCTCCACACCCATCGCGACCAGAAAAAGCATAGCGCGCCATCTGGTCGCCATGGCAAGCGCCGACGTTCGCGGCTACCTCGATACGTCCGAGCCGACACCAAGCGCAGAAGGCAAACCCGTCAAGACCACGCGACCGCCCGCCAAACGCATCGATACCTGCGAGCTCATCGAGCGGGCCATCGACCACGGAACCACGGTGAGCTTTGACATTTCAAGCGTCACGACACATGACAAGATCGAAGTGACGAGGATGACCGTTCGGCCTTTTGCCATCAAACAGCGAGACGGCGTCTCGTATCTGCTGGGAACGGTCGTCGACGGGCACGGCTCCGACGACACCCTACGCACCGTCGAGGTCAGCCGCATGAGAAACGTTAGCACGCGCCTGCTCGACGGCAAGAAGCTCTTTGCCGCGCTGGACGAGGGGGAGCGGCCCGCGCCCGCCGCCTAAGTCTTGCCGTTGCCCGCCGAATCCCCCGCCGTCCATCCGGTTCAGTATTAAAAAACCCGACAGGTTGTTGAAAAAATGGGCATCGGCGCTACTATAGACCCACTTCACTTTGTTTGAGTGCAGTGTTTCCAGCAATTTCTATACTGGGGGTAATGACATGAACGACATCACCATCAGCCGCAGGAGCCTTCTGGTCTCCGCCGGCCTGCTCGCACTGGCCCCGCTCGCCGGATGCGGCGGCAACTCTGGTTCCGGCTCTGCAGCCGCCGGTTCCGACTACACCATCGGCGTTCTGCAGCTCACTGAGCACTCCGCGCTCGACGCCGCCAACGACGGCTTTGTCAAGGCCATCAAGAAGAGCGGACTCAAGGTCAAGATCGACCAGAAGAACGCCCAGAACGACCAGTCCACGTGTAAGTCCATCGCCGACAAGTTTGTGGGCGA
Organism: Collinsella sp. HCP3S3_E11; assembly: GCF_052067375.1. Taxonomy (NCBI): domain Bacteria; kingdom Bacillati; phylum Actinomycetota; class Coriobacteriia; order Coriobacteriales; family Coriobacteriaceae; genus Collinsella; species Collinsella sp. HCP3S3_E11. Next base: position 340,384 of record NZ_JBQHQI010000001.1, read on the forward strand.
CAACGTCAACTTGATCTACGCCATCGCCACGCCTGCCGCACAGGCTGCCGCCGGCGCCACGGCCGATATCCCCATCGTGGGCTGCGCCATCACCGACTACGCCGCCTCCGGCCTGGTCCAGGACAACGACAAGCCCGGCACCAACGTCACCGGCGCCTCCGACCTCACCCCGGTCGCCGAGCAGCTCGAGATGATGCAGAAGGTCCTGCCCGACGTTAAAAAGGTCGGTCTGCTCTACTGCACCGCCGAGTCCAACTCCGACGTCCAGATCAAGGCCGCCAAGAAGGAACTCGACAAGCTGGGCCTGGAGTACACCGATTTCACCGTCTCGAGCTCCAACGAGATCCAGTCCGTCGTCGAGTCTGCCGTGGGCAAGGTCGACGCGCTCTACTCCCCCACTGACAACACCATCGCCGCGGGCGCTTCGCAGGTCGGTCAGATCTGCAAGGAGAACAAGCTTCCCTTTGTGACCGGCGAGGAGGGCATGTGCATGGCCGGCGGCGTGTTCACCCTTTCCATCAACTATGAGGACCTGGGCTACGCCGCGGGCGAGATGGCCGTTAAGATTCTGAAGGGCGAGGCCAAGCCCGAGGATATGCCGATCAAGCACCTCCCAAGCAAGGATCTGGTCGTCGTCAAGAACGACGAGATGGCCGAGGCCCTGGGTATCGACCTTTCCGCTCTAGACGAGTAGCGCCATGCGCGGTAACGCAGCTAGGCACGCGCTTGCGCCATAGCTGTGTTATTCAATATCTGAGTCATTGGGGCGAACGCTAAAGACCGGCGTTCGCCCTGCTTGTTTTTGGTAAAACAAAATGTCCGTCCGCTGCTCTTTTATGCATTGGTACCGCTATTATGGAAAATCACGTGTCCACCCTATCCTAGGAGGTATGAAGCATGCTCATTGCATTGCAGGGCGCCGTTTCGCAGGGTGTCCTCTGGGGCATTATGGTGCTTGGCGTGTTTATCACGTTCCGCCTGCTCGACATCCCCGATATGACCTGCGACGGCAGCTTTGCCCTCGGCGGCTGCGTCTGCGCCGTGCTCATCGTCAGCAACAATGTCGACCCGTTGCTCGCCGTTTTGGCCGGCATGTGCGCCGGTGCCATTGCGGGCGCGGTCACGGGCATTCTGACCACCGTCTTTGAGATTCCCGCGATCCTCGCCGGAATCCTCACCCAGATCAGCCTGTGGTCCATCAACCTGCGCATCATGGGCAAATCCAACACGCCCATCCTTGCCAAGGGCACCGTGTTCTCGGCCGTCAGCAATATGACGGGCCTGCCGCAGTCCACCGTTGCCATCATCCTGGGCATCTTGCTCGCCGTGGCTATCGTTGCCATCCTGTATTGGTTCTTTGGCACCGAGATCGGCTCGGCGCTGCGCGCCACCGGCAACAACGAGTACATGATCCGTGCCCTGGGCGTCAACACCAACTCCACTAAGATGATCGCCCTCGTGCTCTCCAACGCCCTCATTGGCCTTTCGGGCGCGCTCATCTGCCAGAGCCAGAAGTACGCCGACATTGGCATGGGCACCGGCGCCATCGTTATCGGTCTTGCCGCCATTGTTATCGGCGAGGTGCTCGGCCGCCTGCTGCCCGGCGGTCTCACGCAGTTTAGCGTCCGTCTTGCCTCCGCCGTCTTTGGCTCCGTAGTGTACTTCCTCATCCGCGCCATCGTGCTGCAGCTGGGCATGGACGCCAACGACATGAAGCTGCTCTCCGCCGTGATTGTCGCCGTGGCCCTATGCGTGCCCGTGGTTTGGGAGCGCTATAAGCTCCGCAGCTCCTACACGAAGGGGGATGAGGCAGATGCTTAAGCTCTCGCACGTCAAGAAGACCTTTAACAAGGGCACCGTCACCGAAAAGCGCGCTCTTACCGGCGTCGACCTTACCCTCAACGACGGTGACTTTGTAACCGTGATTGGCGGCAACGGCGCCGGCAAGTCCACGCTGCTCAACATGATCGCCGGCGTGTATCCGCTCGATTCGGGCGTTATCGAGCTCGACGGCACCGACATCTCGCGTCTGAGCGAGTCGCAGCGTGCCAAGTACCTGGGCCGCGTGTTCCAGGACCCCATGCGCGGCACCGCAGCCGACATGCAAATTGCCGAGAACCTGGCACTCGCCAAGCGTCGCGGCCAGCGTCGCGGCCTTTCGTGGGGCGTCACCAAGGCCGAGAAGGACGAGTACGTCAAGCTGCTCAAACGCCTGGACCTTGGTCTGGACACGCGCCTCAACGCCAAGGTCGGCCTGCTCTCGGGCGGCCAGCGCCAGGCACTCACCCTGCTCATGGCCACGCTCACCAAGCCGCGCCTGCTGCTGCTCGACGAGCATACCGCGGCACTCGACCCCAAGACGGCCTCTAAGGTGCTCAATCTGACCGAGGAGATCGTCGACGAGAACCACCTGACCACGCTCATGGTCACGCATAACATGAACGACGCTATCCGTCTGGGCAATCGCCTGATCATGATGCACGAGGGCCACGTAATCTACGACGTGGCGGGCGATGAGAAGAAATCGCTCACCGTGGCCGACTTGCTTCAGAAGTTCGAGGAGGTCTCGGGCGGCGAGCTCGCCAACGACCGCATGCTGCTGAGCTAAACCCACCAAAAAGGGACAGGTTTATTTTGGCAGATTTTATCTGCGCAGACGTCAAAACCGCCGCAAAGGGACAGACACTTTGCGGCGGTTTTTGTTAAAGAGTAAGGAGACCGCCATGAAAAGACTCCCCCGCCTTGCGTTAGCTGCCGCGTTGTTTGCCGGCGCGCTCATAGGCATCCCAAGCCTCGCTTTCGCGGGGAACCTGCCCGCCGCTATTGACGGCTCCGTGGCCGTCATGCACACCAATGATATCCACGGCAGCTACAAGTACAGCTACAACGCAAGCAAGGGTACCGGCACTGTCGGCTTTGACGGACTGGCAGTTCTCTATAGCGCTCAAGGCAGTGCCCCCGATCTTTTGCTCGATGCGGGCGATACCTTCCACGGGCAATCCTTCGCCACTATGAGCGAGGGCAAAAGCATCGCCGAGCTCATGGACACCTTTTATGCGAACGGCTACGACGCGACCACGCCGGGCAACCACGACTGGAGCTACGGCGCGGACAAGCTCCGCACCATGACCGGCTACAGCACCACCGGCACGCCCTTCGCCATGCTCTGCGCAAACGCGAAGTCTACGAGCGGCGTATGGAGCTCGAGCATCACCAAGACGCTCGACCGTACCTGGGAGGACAGCGAAGACCACTCCACATTCGACTACAAAATCAAGGTCGGCGTCGTGGGTGCCATGGATGAGTCGCTGGGATTCTCACTGCGCGAAGGCCTTGTCCAGGACACGTCGTTCTCGGATGCGGCAGCCGCCATCAATGCCGAGGCTAAGCGACTGCGCGAGGATGAGGGCTGCAACGTTATCGTCTGCATCGCGCACACGCTCAACGCCAAGGCCTTTGCTGCAAAGCTCGTTGGGGTCGATGCACTGGTCGCGGGCCACGAGCACATCAACTTAGACGAAAACGTGACGGGGGCCGACGGCAAGCCGGTCCGCGTCGTCGAGGCGGGCAGCGCCTTTGCCGAGGTCGGCCTGCTTTCCATTCCGTACAAGTACGACACGAATGGCACCGTGACGACCGACGATGACACGGTCACGATCCCCGCAGACGACAGCGACGAGAAGCTCTACACCGCCAAGAACGTCAACGACCTTTTGGCAGACCCCGACAAGGGTGCCTTCTACCAGAGTCAACTCGATGAGGTTCGCAATAACAAAATCAAGCCACTCGACGACGCCTTTAAAATCGAGTCGAACAAAGTGATCGGCACATCCGCCACTGACTATTTCTACGGCGAAGACGCCGCGGGTACGCATGGCTGGGAGATGGTGCGCACCACCGATTTGCGTCCCAGCAAAGCGAGCGACACCACCAAGGCCCAGACCATCGGGCATGTGATCTGCGGCTCTTATCTTGCCCTGACGGGGGCAGACCTCGCCATCGAAAACGCGGGCGGCATCCGCGGCGGCATCGCGGCGGGCGATGTGACCGCCGGCGACGTCATCGCCATCTCGCCTTATGGCAACACCGTGGAGACCTGGACCATGACCGGTGCAAACTTCCTCGCAGCGCTTGAGCACTCACTGCAGATCAGCGACGATTGCAATCACAGCTACGAGCTTCAGCAAGCCTACGTGGCAGCCGGCCATACCGAGCAGGAGGCGCAAGACAAGTACAAGTGGCGCGATGACTCTGGCAGCGTTCTCTCCTTTGGCGGCATTAACGTGACGATTGATTGGACGCAGCCCGAAGGCAAGCGCATTGTGAGCGCCACACTCACCAAGGATGGCAGCGCGCTCGACCCCGCCAAGAACTACGCCGTCGCCACCAACAACTACATCATTACCAACACGACCGACTTTCCCACCTTTGCAAAAGCTAAGAAGTGCGCCGAGTGGAGTACGTGCGAGGCAGCGCTGAGGGCACTGATCGGGCAGGACGACTGGGAGAACAAGATGGCCTCGCTCGCGGGCACCATCAGCTTTGGCTCCGCCGAGAGCCCCGCACCCCATCCGACCCCAACGCCTGAGCCCTCATCCAACCCCGGCACGACGACCACGCAGATCACCACCAAGAAGACGGCCGGTAAGCTTGCCGCAACGGGAGACCGTACGCTGACCGTGGTCGGTGCATGCCTCATCGGCGGCATCATCGTCATCATGGTCGGCATTATCTGGAAGCGCCGCCGCTAAGCTACACCGCCGGGCCTTGCAGCCCCGCCATACAAACCTTATATCGAGCGCAAAAGCCCGTCCGATGTGATCGGACGGGCTTTTTGGTGGGTATCATGGTTGAACGATCTTGAGGAGGTTTTCCCTACATGGAATTGTTTGAGCCGATTCTTCATTTCTTTGAGCAGCGGTGGGTCCACAACATCATCTGGGCTGGTATCTTGGCGATAGGCACCGCCGTTGCCGCCAAAGTCGTTTCCAAGACGCTGCGTCACCTGCTCAACCGCGACGATAACCCGCTTCCGGCATCGAGTATCTTCATCAACATTGCGCGCGCCGTCATCTGGATGATTGGCGGCAGCTTTATCCTCGACAACTGCTTTGGCATTAACGCAAACGCGCTCGTCGCCGCTCTTGGCGTCGGCGGCATTGCCATCTCGCTCGGCTTTCAGGACACGCTGTCGAACCTTATCGGCGGCATGCAGGTGACCTTTATGGGCATCATCAAGCCCGGCGACAATATCGAGGTCGGCGGCGTGTCGGGCGTGGTACAGGACATCACCTGGCGCCACACGACCATCGAGGATGCCTACGGGCAGACCATCATTGTGCCCAACTCCAACATCTCCAAGGACACGCTCGTGCATCTGATGCCCTTTGGGCGCGTGGCCGTGCCCGTTGCCGTAAAGGACACGTCTAAATGGGCTTCCCTTGACGCGCTGGCAGACGAGCTGACCAGCGCCACCAAGGCCGCCGTGCTTCCCATCTCGGGCTTTGACCAGGAGCCCTACGTGCTCTTTAGCGAAATCGGCGACTTTGGCATCAAGGGCAAGATCATCTTTATCGTCAGTGACGACAGCACCACACTCACCGCTGCCGACGCCTGCATCCGCGCTATCGCTCCCATCATCGCCTAAAGCACCACAAAGGGGACAGTGAACTGCCTCCCATTTCTTGGACATCGGGAAATGGGAGGTTTTCATTCGTGGTACCATAGTTCATACAGTTGTTTAAACGACTAAGGGAGCAAACTATGGAAGAGGCCTACCGTCAAGCACGCAAGCGCGGCGAGCAAGGACGTCGACGCGCCATTAGCCAAAGCGAGCATCCATACCTTACGGACCTCGACAGTTTGGTTGCCCAGCTCCCCCTAGGTCAGCGAGAGAATGTCGGCCTGCGGGATATTCCGCTCGAAATGGTTGTCGGCACGGTTACCAAGGGCCGTCAGTCCGCCTTTTCATGCAACTTTATGCCCCTGCTGCCGTTTAGCACCGAGTTCGCCCGCAAGTGGTCCAACCTCTACGACATTCAGGTAACCGAGGGCTATCGCGACCCCATCATCGTCACCGAGTTCATGCATAGGTTCTATGTCCAGGAGGGCAACAAGCGCGTCAGCGTCCTCAAATTCCTGGACGCCCCGACGGTTTCGGCCAAGGTCACCCGCCTCTACCCCGGCAAATGGGATTCCGTCGAAAGTCGCCTGTACGGCGAGTTCTGCGCGTTTTGGCGTGTCTGCCCCCTATACGAGATCGAGTTCTCGCGCGAAGGAAGCTACGAAACGCTCGCCAAGATGCTCGGTCAGAACCTTATCGAAAAATGGCCCCAAAAAAAGGTCGATTACCTGCGCCACACCTTCCTACTCTTTAAGCGCGCCTACCTTCGCGCGGGCGGCGACCACCTGGACATTACGCCCGCCGACGCCATGCTCGTCTACCTCAATGTGTACAACCAGGACCGCCTGCTGGATACGCCGACAGATATCGTCGTAAACCGCCTGTGCAAGATCTGGCGCGAACTGGTCATCGCCGGGAAAAGTGACGAGGACAAGGTCGATCTTGTCGAAGCGCCGAACGTCGATGAGGAGGAGTCGCCCGCCAAGTCCACCTCCGGTATGCTCAACTTCTTTATGGGCAAGACCGTCTATTCGGCGGCCAACCCCCTGCGCATCGCCTTTATCCATGAATTCACCTGTGCGACGTCGAGCTGGGACAGCCTGCACGACCAAGGGCGTCAGTATCTCGATGAGCACTTTGGAGGTATCGTGCGCACCGAGGCGTTTGAGGACTGTCACGATCCGGACGTGTTCTACGCCGCCGTGGAAACGGCTGTCAAACATGGAGCAAACGTCATCTTCTCGACCTCGCACCGCCTGATGGAATACACGCTCAGGGCTGCCGTTGAATATCCCCGGGTTCGGTTCCTTAACTGCTCCATCGGCCTTCCCCACCAAAGCGTCCGTTCGTACTTTGGCAAGATGTACGAAGCCAAGTTTCTCCTGGGCGCCCTTGCCGCCAGCATGGCAGACAACCACCGCATCGGTTACCACGCGTCGGTCTTCGCCTCGGGCGCACTCAGCGAGATCAACGCCTTTGCGATTGGCGCCTCGCTGCTCGACCCCCGTGCGCAAATTATCCTAACCTGGGGCGATGTGCCCGCCGGAGGCCTTGCCGAGGCCATGTGCCGCGAAGGCGTGAGCGTCATGACCGGCGCCGACATGTCAAAGTCGCTCGAAGACCCCACGGCCTACGGACTCCACCGCCTGGTCGATGGCAAGGTCGTCGGCATCGCCATGCCGGTATGGAACTGGGGCCGATACTACGAGCTTATCGTGCGAAGTCTGCTGCATGGCACCTGGGACGAGACCAGTGACGACAGCCAGGTCCGCGCCGTCAACTACTGGTATGGCATGAGCTCGGGCGTTATCGACATTCGCTACGCTCCGGGCCTGCCCTATCAGACGCGCAAGCTTGTTCAGCTCCTCCGCAATGGCATCGTCGAGGGCTCCATCAATCCATTTGGCGGCGAGCTCCATAGCCAAGACGGCGTGGTGCAGATTGAGGGCTTTCCCCCACTGCCGAGCACGCAGATTGTCGAGATGAATTGGCTGGCGGACAACGTGGTGGGCACCATTCCGCAGCCCGACGATGAGCCGAAGGTCCGTGCTCTATGAAAATCCTTGCCATAGCCGATACCGAAGAACGATGCCTATGGGAGTGCTTTCGCAAGGAACGCTTTGAGGGTGTCGACCTAATTTTGTCCGCTGGCGATCTAGACCCGGACTATCTTGAGTTTTTGGTCACGGTCATCAACAGACCGCTCATCTACGTGCGTGGCAATCACGATGACCGCTACGCGCGTCATGCACCGGGCGGCTGCATCTGTGTCGAAGACACCGTGTACGTGTATCGCGGCGTCCGCATTGCGGGGCTTGGCGGCTCCATGCGCTACCGAGATGGCGCTAACATGTACACCGAGCACGAGATGGCCAAGCGCGTGCGCAAGCTGTCCCGCAAAGTGAGGATGGTCGGCGGCTGCGACATCTTGCTCACCCATGCGCCCGCCGCCGGCATGGGCGATCTGGACGATCTGCCGCATCGGGGATTCGAATGCTTTAACACAGCACTCGAGACATGGAATCCCGACTACATGGTGCACGGGCATGTGCACCAATGCTATGTTCGCGACTTTCAACGCGAACGCCAGCACGCATGCGGGACGACGATTATCAACGCCTGCGGCTATACGCAGTTTGAGCTGGACGAGGCGCGCTACCCCATCCGTGGATGGCAGGCAGCCTGGCTCAATTCGCAAACCATGCGACGCGAGCTCAAGCGCCACGAGGCAATCGAGTCCTCAACCGCCAGAACCCCCTGGTAACCACCACAAAGGGGACAGGTGACTTTGTGGTGGTTCCGGACATCTCGACGCTACAGTGCGGCGATGACCTTATCGCCCATCTGGGTCGTGCCGAGGATCTTATCGGCAGGGGTGCTGGCGTCGGCGATGTCGCGGGTGCGCCAGCCTTCGTCAAGCACACGCGCCACGGCATTTTCGATCCAAGCAGCCTGCCCACCCATGTCGAGCGCGTACGTGAGCAGCATTGCCGCCGACAGGATCTGCGCGAGCGGGTTAGCGATACCGAGCCCCGCGATGTCGGGCGCGCTGCCGGCGCTCGGCTCAAACAGCGACACGCCATCGCCCAGCGAAGCCGAGGCAAGCATGCCGAGCGATCCGGTAATCTGCGCCGCCTCGTCGGAGAGAATGTCGCCGAACATGTTCTCCGTAACTACGACGTCAAAGTCGGCCGGTCGGTTAATGAGCTGCATGGCGGCGTTGTCGACGAGCAGGTCCTCAAGCTCTACATCTGGATACTCCTCGTCATGCACGCGATGCACGACCTCACGCCACATGCGGCTCGTCTCCAATACATTGCGCTTATCCACGCTTGTCACCTTGCCGCGGCGCTTGCGAGCTGCCTCGAACGCCTGGCGGGCGATGCGCTCAACTTCGTACTCGCGGTACTCCATTACGTCAACCGCGCGCTGGCCAGCCACACCGTCGGTGCCCGCACCGCCCTCGTCATAAAAGCGCTCGTGCTTGCCAAAGTAAATGCCACCGGTAAGTTCGCGGACGAGTACCATGTCAACGCCCTTGATGACTTCGGGACGAAGCGTTGATGCGCTGGCAAGTGCGTCGTAGATCTTTACGGGGCGAAGGTTGGTATAGAGGCCGAGTTCTTTGCGGATACGCAGCAAGCCTTGCTCGGGGCGCGGGGCCGCCGGATCGGTCGAATCCCACTTTGGGCCACCGACGGATGCCAACAGCACGGCGTCCGACGCCTTTGCCGCCGCAAGGGTTTCATCGGGCAGCGGATTGCCGCACGCATCGATCGCCGCGCCACCAATCAGGTGATCCTCAAAGGCAAACTCTACGCCAGCGCGCTTACCCACGGCAGCCAGCACCTTCTTACCCTCGGCAATAACCTCGGGCCCAATGCCGTCACCAGGAAGACAGCAGATCTTATAGGTCTTCTTCACGTTGCAGCTCCAGCTCTCGCTACTCGGCCCGTTTGCAAACGGATTATCCAGCTTGACCGTCATAATCGCTTACGCCTCCTGAGCCTTTGCCGCGACAATCTTGGCACGCGTGCGCGCAACCAAACCGCCGGCCTCGATAATCTCGGCAATAAATGGCGGGAACGGCTCAGCTGTAAAAGTCTCGCCAGTACGCTCGTTGGTGATGACACCCGCATCGGTATCGACCTTCACGGTATCGCCGGCACAAATCGCATCGACAGCTTCGGGGCACTCCATAATGGGCAGGCCCACGTTAATGGCATTGCGATAGAAGATGCGTGCGAAGCTCTTGGCAATAACACACGACACCCCTGCAGCCTTAATGGCAACCGGGGCATGCTCACGCGAAGAACCGCAACCAAAGTTCTCCTCAGCCACAATGATGTCACCGGGTCTCACGGCAGAGGCAAACGCGGGATCAATATCCTCCATAGCATGCGCCGCCAAGTGCGCATGATCCGACGAGTTCAAATACCGAGCAGGAATAATCACATCAGTATCAACGTCACGACCATATCGAAAAACCGAACCTTCAAAGTTCATATCATTCTCCGTTCAAACATGGAATGCGGGGGATTTGATATTTACTTACTTACTCGGACAGTCCTGCTCGCACGGAGAGCACATTAAGTGCTCTCCAGCTCGTGCGGAACTCGACGCAAGCAAATATCAAATCCCTCGTTCGCGTTTCGGCTACAAAAAAGCTAATGGAAAGTTAGCGTTCGCCTTCGGCGAACAAAAAAGTGCCAGGACTGTCCGCAGTAGCGAGCAAAGGTCGAAGGACCCCGTAGCCCCTACAGGTCAGACGGCGCACAGATATGCCCCGCCACGGCAGAAGCAGCCGCCACGGCCGGCGAGGCCAGATAGACCTCGGACGTGGGGTCGCCCATACGGCCGACAAAGTTGCGGTTGGTCGTAGAAACGCAACGCTCCCCCGCCGCCAAGATGCCCATGTAGCCACCCAGGCACGGACCGCACGTGGGCGTGGAGAACACACAGTTGGCATCTAGGAAAATGTCGGTCAACCCCTCCTTCATGCACTGGCGGAAGACCGCCTGGGTCGCCGGAATCACGATGCAACGCACCCCGTCGGCAACCTTATGGCCGCGCATGACTTCGGCCGCAGCACGCATATCCTCGATACGTCCGTTGGTGCACGAGCCGATTACCGCCTGGTCGATCATGATGTGACGGCTCTCGCTCACCGGATGGGTGTTGCTGGGCAGATGCGGCCACGATACACACGGCTTAATGTCGGCCGCGTCAATGGCAATAACCTGGGCATACTCGGCGTCTGGATCGGCGTGATACTCAACGTAATCACGCTCGCAGCGCCCCTTGAGCCAGGCGCGGGCAACATCATCGACCTCGATAATGCCCGCCTTGCCGCCCGCTTCGATCGCCATGTTCGAAATTGTCATGCGACCTTCCATCGACAGGCCCTCGATGGTGCTGCCGGCAAACTCCATGGCCTGGTACAGGGCACCGTCCACGCCGATCATGCCGATAATGTGCAGGATGATGTCCTTGGCGGTGGCGCCGTCCTCAAGCTCGCCGTTAATCTCAAAGCGAATCGTCGGCGGCACCTTAAACCATGCGCGCCCCGTGGCAATACCCACGCCGGCGTCTGTTGAGCCCACGCCGGTCGAAAACGCACCCAAGGCGCCATACGTGCAGGTATGCGAGTCGGCACCGATAATCAGATCGCCCGGGACCACCACGCCGCGCTCGGGCAGCAGGGCATGCTCAATGCCCGCGCAGCCTTGCTCGTAATAGTGCGTCACATGCTGCTCGTGCGCAAAATCTCGCATCTTCTTGGTCTGCTCGGCGCTCTTGATGTCCTTGTTGGGCGCATAGTGATCGGGCACCAGGCAAATGCGATCGCGATCAAATACCTCGGTGGCACCCAGCTCACGAAAGACATCGATCGCGATAGGTGCGGTAATGTCGTTGGCGAGCACGATGTCCAGGTCGCATTCGACCAGCTGGCCCGGCTTTACCTCGTCCAGGCCTGCGTGTGCCGCCAAAATCTTCTCTGCTACGGTCATGGGACGTGCCATGTGATTCCCCTCTCAAGCGGGCTTTGCCCTGCCGAATATCGTTACTTGCCCGCCTTGGAACGGTTAGTCTGAATCATGCGGTTAATAGCGTTGATGTAAGCCTTGGCCGAGCTCACGATAATGTCGGTATCCGCGCCGCGGCCGGTGTAGATCTTGCCGTCCTCGGCGGTGATGCGCACCGTCACCTCGCCGATGGCGTCGATACCACGCGTAATGGCCTTAACGTTGAACTCCGTCAGCTCGCCATGGGCAGAGATGGCCTTGTCAACCGCTTTGTACGCCGCATCCACCGGACCGGTACCCGTCGAGCAAACCACCCGTGTCGCGCCGTCCTCGTCCGTGATGGTCGCCGTGGCCGTAGGAATAAGCGGGTCGCCGCAGGAAACCTGGAGCGCCTCGAGGGTGTAGATCGCCTTGACCTCGCGCTGGCGCTCCTGAATCATCGACTCCAGGTCCTCGTCAAAGACCTCTTTCTTTTGATCTGCAATCTCCAAGAAGCGCTGGTAGATCGACTCGAATTCCTCATCGCCAAACGTATAACCCAGCTCGGCGAGACGATGGCGCAGTGCCGCATGGCCCGAACGTGCCGAAAGGATAATCTCGGATCCCGCTGCACCCACGTCCTTGGGATCGATAATCTCGTAGGTGTCACGCGCCTTGAGCACGCCGTCCTGGTGAATACCCGAGCTGTGGGCAAACGCATTAGCGCCCACAATGGACTTGTTGGGCTGCACGTTAATACCAGTAATTGAACTGACGAGCTTGGATGCGCGCGTGAGCTCGGTCGTCACGATATCGGTATGTGCATCCAGGTCCTGCTCGTGCATCCTCATGGCCATGACGACCTCCTCGAGCGCCGTGTTGCCCGCGCGCTCGCCCAAGCCGTTGATGGTGCACTCGATCTGCGTCGCGCCATTGCGGACGGCCTCGAGTGCAAGGGCTGTGGCCATGCCCAGATCGTTATGCGTGTGGACCGAAATCGTAACGTCCTCGATGCCGGCCACGCGCTCGCGCAGATCGCGAATACGGACGCCAAACTCCCAGGGCATGTTATAGCCCGTGGTGTCCGGAATATTCACGACCGTAGCGCCGGCCTTGATCGCTGCCTCGATAATGCGGACCAGGAACTCCTGATCGGAGCGGCCCGCATCCTCGGCATAAAACTCGACATCGTCGACAAACTTACGAGCGTGCTTTACGGCGTGAATAGCGCGCTCGATAGCCTCATCCTCGGTCATATGGAGCTTGTCACGCAGATGGCTGGGGCTCACACCCAGACCGGTATGGATACGGGGCCTCTGAGCCGTCTTGAGGGCTTCTGCGGCCACTTCGATATCCTTATCGACCGCACGGGTGAGACCGCATACCGTGCACCGGTCACCCGCGATCTTGCCAATCTCCTGTACGGAACGATAATCACCGGGGCTCGAAATAGGAAATCCAGCCTCGATCACGTCGACATTCATACGTACCAGCTGGCGTGCAATAACGAGCTTTTCCTCGGTATTCATGCTGGCGCCGGGAGACTGCTCCCCGTCACGAAGCGTTGTGTCAAAGATTGCGATTTTGCGGCTCATGATTTCCTCCTGACAGGCTAAAGATACAGATGGCTTTCAGGAGAGATGGAGTGCCTCAAGATAGAATAATACCCGTGTCGCTCATCACGCCCAAAAGCGGCGGAAGATAGCGCACCCGGGTACAACTAATCGTTATAGCGAAATTACAACCCTAGCGCGCTATCTAATCTAGTAGCGCTAGGCCTAGGAGCTGCTGTTTGTTATAGAACATGTCTGGCTCCTTTCAGCCTCGGGTATTCACTACACTAGGCTAAAGTGTAACACAGGCAAAACGACGCGCAACGGAGATTTTGAACCAAAACCACCACAAAGGCGCCTATCTCCTTCGTGTTGGTTTTGGCCCGAAATAGCAAGGAACCCGGTCCTGCACGAGACAGAACCGGGTTCCTTTAGCAATGCTTGCTTTGCTCAGGCAGTAACTAGAAGTTACTCAGCCAGGAAGTCACGCTGGACAGCGGGATCGACCTTGACGCCAGGGCCCATGGTGGAAGACACAGAGATGGACTTGACGTACTTGCCCTTAGCAGAAGAGGGCTTGACGCGCAGGATCTCGGTGTACAGGGCAGCGTAGTTCTCAACGAGCTGCTGCTCAGAGAAGGACTTCTTGCCCAGGGGCACGTGGCAGATGCCATAACGGTCGGCGCGATACTCAACGCGGCCGGCCTTGAGCTCGGAGACCATCTTGGCGACGTCCATGGTCACGGTGCCGAGCTTGGGGTTCGGCATGAGGCCACGGGGACCAAGGATCTTACCGATGCGGCCAACCTTGGCCATCATGTTCGGCGTAGCGATAGCGGCGTCGAAGTTGATCTCGCCCTTCTGGATCTGGGCGACGAGCTCGTCGGAACCGATGATGTCGGCACCGGCAGTCTCGGCCTCACGGGCCTTCTCGCCCTCGGCGAAGACGGCAACACGAACGGTCTTGCCGGTGCCGTGGGGCAGGGAGATGGAACCACGGATGTTCTGGTCAGCCTTACGAGTATCGATGCCCAGACGGAAGTGGGCCTCGACGGTCTCGTCGAACTTGGCGGTGTCGAGCTCCTTGATGAGCTTAGCAGCCTGAAGGGGGGTGTAGAGCGTGGCGCGGTCGACCTTCTCGGCAGCGGCGTTATAGCTCTTACCATGCTTAGCCATGTGCATTACCTCCTGTGGTTAAACGGGCGTGAGCCCTCCCACATCGTATCGTGTGCCCTATTGCACACATTTAACGGGCGCCCCGGTCGGAGCACCCGTCGTTACCTAGAAAAACGCTACTCAGCGATGGTGACGCCCATGGAGCGGGCGGTACCGGCGATGATCTTCTTGGCGGCGTCAATGTCGTTGGCATTGAGGTCCGGCATCTTGATCTCGGCGATCTTGGTGAGCTGCTCCTGAGAGAGCTGGCCAACCTTGTCGGCCTGGGGCTTAGCGGAACCAGACTTGAGGTTCAGCTCCTTCTTGATGAGGTGAGCCGCCGGCGGAGTCTTGGTGATGAAGGAGAAGGACTTATCCTCGTAGACAGAGATCTCAACGGGGATAATGTCGCCCTTCTTGTCCTGCGTCTCGGCGTTAAAGGCCTGGCAGAACTGCATGATGTTCACGCCAGCAGCGCCCAGGGCGGGGCCGACGGGAGGAGCGGGGTTAGCGGCACCAGCAGGAATCTGGAGCTTAATGACGTTGGCAACCTTCTTCTCAGCCATGGTCATTCCTTTCGAATCACGAGTGTGAAGTACTTGCTATATCGTAAGCACGCACGTGTTAGAAGCACTCCTGAGATGAGCAGTCACAGAAGAAGCACGCTCGCGCGAACGGACGAAAACTTAAGCGATGACAGCGACCTGGTTAAAGTCAAGCTCGACCGGCGTCTCGCGGCCAAAGATCATCAGCGTGACCTTGAGCTTGCCTGCCTCGGCGTTAACCTCGGAGACCTTGCCATCAAAGTCGGTAAGCGGGCCATCGGTGACGCGGACGGACGTACCAACCTCAATATCAACCGACGTACGCTTGGGCGAATCGCCCTTACCGGGACGACGAGTCATCTTATTGTACTCGTCGCGGGAAAGCGGAGCGGGCTTGCCGTTGCCGCCCAGGAAACCGGTGACGCCGGGCGTGTTGCGAACACACGTCCATGCATCGTCATCCATCTCCATGCGAACCAGGACATAACCCGGGAAAATCTTAGAATCCTTGGTCTCGCGCTTGCCACCCTCTTTGATCTCGGTGACGCGCTCCATAGGAATCTCAATATCAAAGATACGATCCTGCATGCCCATGGTCTCGATGCGATGCTCGAGATCGGACTTAACGCGGTTCTCGTATCCAGAGTAAGTGTGGACGACGTACCAACGCTTAGACATGGTTTAGCCCCTCAATCCAGAGAACAGAGCAAGAGCCTCGCCAAAGCCAGCATCGAGCAGAGCGATGACGACGCCGACGACGATCAGAGAAGCGCAAACGACGACCGAGTAGTTCACGAGCTCCTTCTTATCGGGCCACGTGACACGCTTCATCTCGGACTTCACCGAAGCAAAATACTTCTTGGTGCGGGCGAAGAAACCGGGCTTCTCGTTCTTCTTGGACTTCGCAGCCTTCTCGCTCTTCTTGGCAACGGCCTTCTTGGCCTCAACCTTGGAGTTGGCGGCAGCTTTGTTGGCAGGCGCCTGCTGCTGTGCCTTCTTCTTGTTCTTCTTGTTGGCCATTTGGGTTACCTCCGCGCAATGCGCTTATACATGAGTAAACCGTAAGCCCCCAAATGGGAGCTTACGGAATAATGACTGGCACGCCAGGAAGGACTCGAACCCTCAACACTCGGTTTTGGAGACCGATGCTCTACCAATTGAACTACTGGCGTATGTGACTAGAGACTAGCGAGTCTCTTTGTGCAGCGTGTGGTGACGGCACCAGGGGCAATACTTCTTGATCTCCATACGATCAGGCATGTTCGCCTTGTTCTTAGTGGTCGTATAGTTGCGGCGCTTGCACTCAGTGCACGCAAGAGTAACTAGAGTACGCATGTATCCTGAACCTTTCATATCCGCCCCGTACGGGCACGAGTTGGTACTTTATCAGCTCTACGTAAGTGCTGTCAACGAAAACCTCGAATCAATTGGTTCTCGGTAGATCCATTCATATTTGGAACACATCAATGGAGCCAACGAGATCTAATCGATCCCTCACGCTCAACTTAAGAGCGAGCTAAGCGTAAACATCAGGCAAAAAGACCAGCGTAGAAAAGAACCCGGCACCCATATAAGTGCCGGGTTCTCTAAGTCAGCTGTATCAGAGAGCTAATTTACTCAATGATCGTGGAGACGATGCCCGAACCGACGGTGTGGCCACCCTCGCGGATAGCGAAGCGCAGGCCCTCCTCCATAGCGATCGGGTGAATGAGGTCGCCCTCGATGGTGATGTGGTCACCAGGCATAGCCATCTCGGTGCCCTCGGGGAGCTTGACCGTACCGGTAACGTCGGTGGTACGGAAGTAGAACTGAGGACGATAACCATCGAAGAACGGGGTGTGACGGCCGCCCTCCTCCTTGGTCAGAACGTAGATCTCACCGGTGAACTTGGTGTGCGGGGTAACCGAACCGGGCTTGCAGAGAACCTGGCCGCGCTCGATGTCCTCGCGCTTGATGCCGCGGAGCAGCAGACCGACGTTGTCGCCAGCCTCGCAGAAGTCCATGGACTTACGGAACATCTCGATACCGGTAACGACGGTGTTCTGGGTATCCTTGATGCCGACGATCTCGACGGGCTCGTTGAGCTTGAGCTCACCGCGCTCGACACGGCCGGTAGCAACGGTACCACGGCCGGAGATGGTCATAACGTCCTCAACGGCCATCAGGAACGGGAGGTCGTTGTCACGAGCAGGCGTCGGGATGTACTCGTCGACGGCAGACATGAGCTCGCGAATGGCGTCCATCCACTTGGCGTCGCCCTCGAGAGCGCCCAGAGCGGAACCACGGATGACGGGGATGTCGTCGCCGGGGAATTCGTACTCGGAAAGGAGCTCACGGGTCTCCATCTCGACGAGGTCGATGAGCTCGTCATCGTCGACCATGTCGCACTTGTTCAGGAAGACGACGATGTAGGGAACGCCGACCTGACGGGCGAGCAGGATGTGCTCGCGGGTCTGAGCCATGGGGCCGTCGGTAGCGGCGATGACCAGGATAGCGCCGTCCATCTGAGCAGCACCGGAGATCATGTTCTTGACGTAGTCAGCGTGGCCCGGGCAGTCAACGTGAGCGTAGTGACGGGCAGCAGTCTCGTACTCGACGTGGGAGACGGAGATCGTAATGCCGCGCTCGCGCTCCTCGGGAGCCTTGTCGATGTTCTCGAACGCAGTGAAGTCAGCCTTGCAGCCCTCGGTCTCGGAGAGAACCTTGGTGATGGCAGCGGTCAGCGTGGTCTTGCCGTGGTCGACGTGACCGATGGTGCCGATGTTAACATGCGGCTTAGTGCGCTCAAACTTCTCTTTGGCCATAAAGCCCTCCTCTAAACAGGTCGTCCCCGGACGGGACTATGCCTTTATACCATAGTGGCCTCTCAACATACTATTGAGAAGCCACCGTGTTACCTATGGTAGCGGTGACTGGATTCGAACCAGTGACGCCACGGGTATGAACCGTGTGCTCTAACCAACTGAGCTACACCGCCGGATGGAGCCTGCAACCAGACTTGAACTGGTGACCTCTTCGTTACCAACGAAGTGCTCTACCGACTGAGCTATACAGGCACTTGACGGGTGGGAGCTATAGGATTCGAACCTATGTAGGCAGAGCCAACGGGTTTACAGCCCGTCCCCATTAACCACTCGGGCAAACTCCCAATCGTTCAAGTATCCGCAGGTTCTTTGGTCTTTTGGACCGCCGCCCTCGCGAACGAAAAAGATAATACGATGCAACCTTAGGGGCTGTCAACGAAAACCTCTAAATACACGGTACCGGGCGTATCTATATACCTTTGACCTGCGGTTTTGCTGAATTTAGATATGAAGGACGGCGGATTTGGCCGCGCTGGCGACATTTCCCGAGGGAACACTTTGGTGTGGTGGAGTACCCTTGCGGTATCGACTTTCGATAACGATCCTCGTGCGTCCGAATATCCTCGCTCAACCAGGATGACTGGGACCGGTCCGGCCTTTGTCTCGATCTGTAACATTTAGAGAACATTTTCTCCCCTATTTGTTACAGATCGAGATGTTTCCCTGGCGGTCTCCCATTTATCTAAATCTGTAACAGCAAGAACGGTTTTCCTTCCCTAGTTGTTACAGATTGAGATGTTTCGCAGAGACCCTAGCTTACGTCTCATTCTGTAACAGTTAGAACGGTTTTCCTTCCCTAGTTGTTACAGATTGAGACACTTCTCAGCTCGCCCCCAGATTGTCTAAATCTGTAACAGCTGGGAGCTGAACGCTCGTCCTCGTGTTACAGATCTAGATTGTCGACCAACTCCAACCAAGCCCTTAAGCCAGTACCTCAGATCCGTTGTAGAGCCTGCTGCCTTCAAACGAGCGCAGCAGGAGCTCGCGACGTTCATCGAGGTCCTTTAGCTCGCAGGGAAACACAAATAGCATCACGTTTTGATGGTACTTGTAATCGGCATAGACATCCGGATCGCCCAAGCGCGTGGGCGTGGAAACGATATCCTCCGACATGTGCTCGCTTGAGCCCACATAAATTCCCAGATAGTCACTGTAGTTCTTATCGTGATCGCCCTTTTGATACTTTGCGATAAGGTAGCAGCCAGGCATATCAAAGCCGTTAAACGCGGCATCGGCAGCCTTTTTCTGCTGGCAGACAAACTTGTGCAGGGGCATCGCCGTCGACGCACTTTCGAAAATCGACTGCCTTGCGGCGTTGATCTTCTTGCGAGCCTCGGCAGCTTCTCTTGAGTCCTGGAACGCTTTCACAGCACCGCCCAGCGCGCCAACCGCCGCACCAACGCCATCGGCCGCTACGCCGAACCCCTTGCCAATGCCATCGGCAACGACACGTGCGCCGCTAGCAGCACCATCCGCAGCACCCTTTACGGCACCACCGACGGCATCGGGATCGACGCCGAGCTTCTTTGCCTTCTCAATGACTTCAGAGGCCTTGGTCAGAACCTGTGCCGCAAGATCCATCGCATTTATTACGGTTTCCAGTTTTACAACCATCCTAGAATTCCTTTCGATATCTCGCATAACCAAAACAGCTCATGACTCATAAAAAGCGTCAGGCGATTGCGCAGCCTCCCGCGGCCATGCGAAATACATGCGGTACCCAAGTCAGCAGTTTAAATCTGGCTACGTAATGAGCCCCAACGGGTTGCCTATTAATCGGCGAGCGCAACGAGCGTTTCGAGGAACGCCAATACTCGCACTCGCCACCATTATTCGAAGCCAGATGATGTGCTCTACCGATAGCCCGTCACGGGCGTAGACGGTGCTCACGCCATCGTCGAGCACCATCACGACAGGTGCCAGGTCATTCGGCTGATGCCTCAGCCGACGCAAGGCCGTGTAACACGGTATCAGCCACAGGTTGTTGCTCAACAAATACGCTGCTGGCTGTGGCATACTTTAATTTACTAATGTATCGAGAAAGAGAGTGTCATGGTCCCTTCGGGTAACGGCTGCAGCCAGATCATCATCATTGCTTTGGGCATTTGCCTTGGCCTGACTATGTTTGCGGTCTGTGGCTAAACGATTCAGATCTGCGCTTATTTCCAGCGCAAATCTTCTGCCGCTGCTTGCCGGCATCGTGTATCTCGTTAACAGATACATTGCGAGCTTCGACTTTTTCCTCCCCTACGACTTCGCCCATTATCAGCTCGGAGATCTGTGCGGAGGAATCATTTTTCCCGCCTACGTAAACGTCCTCTGCGAAGTGGTGAGTGGGAAAACGCCGATATGCAACTTTGCAAGTAGCTTGGCATTATCGGTGGGATGCTCAATCTGCTGGGAAGTACTTGCGCCCATGGTGCTCGAGTTTAGTACCCCAGATCCGCTTGATGCCTGCATGTACGTTATCGGCGGCATCTTGTACCTGAAAGCTTTTAAACTGACGGCGGGCAGTCGAATCTAGCTGCCCACAAGAAACGGGCCCTGTCCCACTAGGGAACAGAGCCCGAAACTCTCATGGAGCCAGTGACAGGAATCGAACCCGCAACCCACTGATTACAAATCAGTTGCGCTACCGTTGCGCCACACTGGCACACTTGGCGCTTTCGCGCGAAGCTAATTAAGAATAAAGGAATTGCGGACAAGGCGCAACAGGCCCTTTGACCGACCACATCTCAAAACTATTCGTCAGAACGAATAGTTTTATCTGTTCGCCAGAACCAAAAACTATTCGTTTTGGCGATGTCAAGCCGCAACCCATTGATTACAAACCAGTTGGTTGATCGATCGAGAAAGCAGCTCCCCATAGAAGGTTTACCTACCTCCCGCGCAGGGCCTTGAGTTTGGCCAGTGCCTCGGGGCTCAGGCGACTGCCCAGAGTCATCTTGATCTGCGGAGCCTCCTCTGCCTCGCGGACGTCGTTATCGATCTGTTTGATCTCGTCCACCAGCATGCGGCTCGAGATGCGCGTAACGCCCTTGCCCATGACGACGGCTTGAATTGTGCCGTCACTCGATACCACGGAGCACGCGCGGCCTTCCTCGCGCGCCTCAATGCAGAGCTTTTGTACCACGGTATCGGCCGATACACCCGTCGGCGAAAACTCGATGCGCACGCCGCGAGCCGGCAGGTTGGGGCGCTCGCTAGAGATATTGCCAGCGCCGTCAAACACAATCACGGCCTCGTAGCGGCCCTGGGCAAAGGCGGCAACGTCGTTGATAAGGGCGGTGCGTGCCATATCGTGAACGTCGCTGGAAAACGGATCGTCGGAATGGTCGTACACGAGCTTTTCGTAACGCGGCGTGCAGTGGATCACGTTGTAGCCGTCGACCACCAGCAGCTCGGGCTTATTGGAGTGAACCGTCGAGACCGGGTCGGCGATAGCCTGCGCAAACGCATTGCCGCCCACGCCGTAGGTCGCGGCCGAGACAATCGGCTTGGCCGAGCCTTCGCCAAAGCGCTTGGCCTTAGACTTGGCGCGGTTCTTCTTGGACATGCGCTACTCCTCCCCCATGAGCTCGCCGGCGTTGCGACGTAGCCACTCAAAGCACAGTGCCGTCGTTGCCTGGGCAACGTTGAGGCTCTCGGTCATGCCACGCTGAGGAAGCTTGGTCAAAAAGTCGCATTTCTCGAGCACCAGGCGCGAGATGCCGTCGCCCTCGGAGCCCATGACGAGCGCCACGCGGCCCTCGAAGGGAGCATCCCAGCAACTGCCCTCGGCGTGCTCGGAGGCACCGCCCACCCAAAAGCCAGCGGCCTTAAGATCGTCGAGTGCACGAGCGATATTGGGGACCTGTGCGATAGGCAGATGCATGACGGCGCCGGCTGAGGTCTTGTAGCTGCCCACGGTCACGCCGGCAGCGCGCTTGTTGGCAATAATGACGCCCGCCGCGCCCACGACCTCGGCGGAGCGCACGATGGCGCCAAAGTTACCGTCGTCGGTCACGTGGTCGAGTACCACGACAAGCGCCGGGCCCTCGCCCGCACGGTCGAGGATATCGGCAACATCGGCATAAGGGAAGTTGCCCACCTCGAGTGCAATACCCTGGTGAGCGCCGTGGCTCGACAGCGCATCGAGCTGCGCGCGCGGCACGTACTTAATGCGGACACCCGCGGCGTTGAGGTCATCGACCAGACGAGACAGGGCGGCATCGCGCTCCCCGCCCTCGGCAATGAGTGCGCACTTGATGGGAAAACCGGTGCGCAGGGCCTCGACGGCAGCACGACGGCCTTCGATAAACTCGCCCTTGGGAGCCTGGACAGCGTCGCGGTTGCGATCGCGCTGCGGACGCGCAGCTTGGGTGCGATCGCGCTGGCCCCTGGAAGCGGCAGCGCGGTCATTTCGGCGAATCGGACGCGAGCCAGAAGCGGCCTGCTTGCCGCCACGAGGCGCACGCTTGCGATTGTCGGCCATAGGACGGCCTCCTAAATACAACTATCAAACGAAACAAATAGACCGACCGCCCGAGGTGCGGCAGATTGCCTTGAAAGAGGAGGGCATAGACCTTGGGGCCATGCCCGACGATTGAAAGGCAAGGTGCCGTGGCTCGGGCGGTCGGGTGCTTGGGAAACCCGCAGGGGTTAGAGGGATTTGATGCGGGTGCCGGCGGCGGTATCTTCAATCGTCAGGCCCAAGTCCTTGAGCTGATCGCGGATGGCGTCTGCCAAGTCCCAGTTTTTGGCGGCACGGGCCTCGGCGCGAGCCTCGAGAATCTTGGCAGCGGCCTCGTCCACGTCGTCACCAGTGTAGGCGACCAAGCCGGCAGCAACGCCCAAAAGGCCCAGCGGCAGCTCGACCTTGGGCTCGGGAAGCTCAACGCCAAACGTATCGAGCAGCTCGACCAGCGTATCGGCGGCAGCAAGAGCCGCGGCCTTGTCGGCAGCGTCGCCCGCCTGCTCCAGATACTGATTGCACTCGGTGACAAAACCAAAGACGGCGCCCATGGCACCGGCGGTGTTAAAGTCGTCGTCCATGCACTCCTTAAAGGTGGCACGGGTCTCGGCAGCCTTGGCGGCAAACGCCTCAGATGCTGCATCATCGGCATCGGCCGTCGCATGGTTCGCGGCCCAGCGCAGGTTCTCGACCGTACCGGCGATACGCGCGAGCGAATTCTCGGCACCCTCCAGGCGCTCCCAGGAAAAGTCGAGCGGCGAGCGATAGCTCGTCTGCAGCATCAGCAGGCGCAGGGCGGCAGCGGAGTGCTGCTCGAGCACCTCGGCCAGCGTAAAGAAGTTACCAAGCGACTTGGACATCTTCTCGCCGTCGACCAGCAGCATGCCCGTGTGCATCCAGGTGTTGGAGAAGCCCTGGTGCCAGGCGCAGGCAGCCTGGGCGCACTCGTTCTCGTGATGCGGGAAGGCAAGGTCGGAGCCACCGCCGTGAATGTCGATCGGGGTACCTAGGTAGCGGTGCACCATGGCGGCGCACTCGGTGTGCCAGCCGGGACGGCCCTCGCCCCAGGGGCTCGGCCAGCTGGGCTCGCCGGGCTTGGCGGCCTTCCACAGCGCAAAGTCGAGCGGGTCGTTCTTGTCCTCGTTCTCCTCGATGCGCGCACCGACCATAAGGTCGTCGATGTTGCGGCCCGAGACCTGACCGTAGTTGGGATCGCTGCGCACGGAAAAGTACACGTCGCCGTTATCGGCGGCGTAAGCGTGGCCCTGCTCGATGAGCGCCTTGATCATGGCAATCATGGGGCCGATCTCCTTGGTGGCGCGGGGGCGCACATCGGGATCGAGCACGTTGGCAGCGCGCATGACGCCAATAAACTTATCCGAGAACTCCGTCGCGACCTCGGCGGCCGTACGGCCCTGCTCGTTGGCGCGCTTGATGATCTTGTCGTCGACATCGGTGAGGTTCTGGGCGAACGTGACCTCGTAGCCGCTCGCGATGAGCCAGCGTCGAATCACATCGAAGCTGATGAACGTGCGGGCGTTGCCGATGTGGATGTTGTCGTAAACCGTGGGGCCGCACACGTACATGCGGACCTTGCCGGGCTCGATGGGATGGAACTCTTCCTTTTTATGGGTAGCGCTGTTGTAGATACGCATTCGTTACTCCTTAACGGTTTTCTGTAGCAGGCAGACGGCCCAGGCGCCAATTCCCTCGCCTTGACCTTCCCAACCGAGCTTTTCGGTCGTGGTGGCGGCGACGCCCACGTTTTCGACGTCAACGCCCAGGGCATGGGCCAAGTTGGCACGCATGGCATCGCGGTGCGGGGTGATCTTAGGCTGCTGGCAGGCAATGGTGCAGTCGGCATCGACAAACTCAAAGCCCAGCTCGCGCGCATAGTCCATTACGCGGGCAAGCAACACCATCGAGTCGGCACTCTCGTAGGCGGGGTCGGTGTCGGGGAACAGCTTGCCAATGTCTCCCCCGCGGCAGGCGCCCAGAATAGCGTCGGCCAGCGCGTGCGCGAGCACATCGGCATCCGAGTGGCCCAGCAGGCCGCGCTCGTAGGGAATGTCGACCCCGCCGATGATACATCGACGCCCCTCCACCAAACGGTGGACGTCGTAGCCGTGGCCAATGCGCAGGTTACTGAACATGGGGAAGGTCCTCTCCCTCGGCCATGCGACCGAGCAAAATCGCGGTTACGGGGCGCAAGTCCTCGGGCACCGTCACCTTAAGGTTGTCGCGCGGGCTCTGGACGCAGCGGACGCGCCCACCCATGCGCTCGACCAGTGACGAATCGTCCGTACCGATAAAGCCCTCGGCAATCGCCGCGGCATGGGCGCGCTTCATGGCGTCGACACTAAAGATCTGCGGTGTCTGCGCGGCCCAATAGAGTTCGCGTGGCGGCGTCTCGACGATGTTGTCCCCATCGACGATCTTGAGCGTGTCGATCGCGGGCTGGCCACACACGACACCGTCGAGCGAGCGGTCACTCACGAGCACGTCGATAGCGTGATCGATGGCCTCGGTAGTAATGAGCGGACGAGCGCCGTCGTGAATGGCGACGTATTCAAAGCCTGCCGGCACCGCATGCACGCCGGCACGAGTGGAGTCCTGGCGGGTATCGCCGGCATCGGCGAAGCTGATGGGCGTGTTATACGAAAACGGGCTGATGGCCAGGCGGCGCATCTCGGCACGACGCTCGGCAGGGCAAACCACGACGATATGGCCGACCTTATCGCTACGGTCAAACGCGCGGATGGACCAGCTCATAAGCGGACGGCCCGCTACATTGACGAGCTGCTTGCCACCGGGATTACCAAAGCGCTGGCCGCTGCCACCGGCAACGACCACGGCGCATACGGGCGCCATTATGCGTTCCCCTGTTTGGTGCCCTTCATGCGGTACAGGGAGTCCGCAAGAATGGCAGGGTTGTTAACGCCAAAGTCGCCCAGGCGCTCCGGATCCTTGCTGATGTCGTCCATGAGCTCCTGCAGCGAGCCATACTCGTCGACGATCTTCTCGGCCACGCCGTCGCGCACGACGGACACGCGCGAAAGCGTGCGCAGGCCCAGCGGCGTCATGACGGAGTCCTCGTCCAAGTCGTCGTAGCCCAGAACCGCCGCCACATGCTGCGGGTCGGACAAGTCCTTGGGCGTCATGCGGCTAAGCTCGGCACGGATCTTCTCGGCGTTTGCCTCGGAGGAATCGCTTGCGTAGTCGCGAATCATCAAGTCGTACTCGGTATCCATGCTGGAGCCGGCGAGCTGCTCGAGCTGCATCTGCACGAGCTTGCCCTGGTTGCCCAGCTTGACAATGCAATCCTTAAGCTCGGTCTTTGCCTGCTGCATAATCTCGAAACTCGAGAAAATGCCGGTGATGTCGGCGAGCGTGACGTAGTCGTCCAGCTCGAGGGCCGTCAGACGCAGCAGGGAGCGGTCGAGCGACTGACGGGTGGTCTGAAGCGTAGCGACGAGCTGGTTGACCGAGCTCATGATGGTGGTGACGGGCTGAATCTCATAGCTCTTGCCGTGCACATACACGTTGACGACGGCACGACGGGCCGAGACCGAGATCACGATGGCGTCGGTGAGCACCGACATGCGAGCGGCAGTACGGTGACGCATGCCCGTCTCGCTCGTGGCGAGCGAGGGGTCGGGATTGAGGTGGAAATTGGCGCGCAGGATCTGGGTAAGGTCGCCGTCGATGACGATGGCGCCGTCCATCTTGGAAAGCTCGAACAGGCGGTTCGAGGTAAACGAAATGTTGAGCGGGAAGCCGTCGTTACCGGCAGCGAGCACGTTTTCGGTGTCGCCAACGCAGATAAGGGCGCCCAGGTGACCGGCGATGATCATGTCAAGGGCGGTGCGGATCGGCTGACCAGGTGCCGTCAGGCGGATGGCCTGTTCCATACGCTTTTGCAGCTCGTTCTTATCCAAGGCATCGCTCCCATCGTATACGCTCCATAAACGTCAATAAGTTTCTCACGGTTTGCCCCTGTGACGCCCGCAAATTCCGATGCTTACAGAATGAGCGAACACCGCTTAGGTAGCTCATTTGGGACGGGGCTCTTTTGGCTGCTCATGTGGTAGCATCGGGTCTCATATAAATGAGGGAGTGGTCGTGTAATCGGGTTCGCCCGCAGAGAGGGGGCCAGACTATGGGACTCGCAGAGCTCGTGTTGCTCGCCGTTGGCCTTTCGATGGACGCCTTTGCCGTTTCCATCTGCAAGGGTCTCGGCATGAAAAAGATCAACCTTAAAGTCGCCGTTGTGCTCGGCCTGTTCTTTGGCGGCTTTCAGGCCGGCATGCCCGTAATCGGTTGGGCACTCGGCAGCCAGTTCATGGGCATCATCGGTCCCATCGACCATTGGATTGCCTTTATCCTTTTGGCCTTTATCGGCGGCAAGATGCTGTGGGAAGCCTTTACCGAAGACGAGGATGAGGACGAAGGCGACGGCAAGGATGCCGAAAAGATCGACCTGGGCGAGTACCTAATCCTTGCCATCGCCACCTCGATTGACGCGCTCGCCGTGGGCATCTCGTTTGCCGCGCTCTCGGTCGATATCGTGCCCTCTGTATCACTTATCGGCGTCACAACGTTTATCTTCTCCGTCGCCGGCGTAGCGATCGGCCACACCTTTGGCGCGCGCTACGAAAAACCCGCCACCATCGTGGGTGGCGTCGTACTCGCCCTCATCGGGCTTAAGATCCTGCTTGAGCACCTTGGGATCCTCGCACTGTGACGAATAACGGCCGCCCGGCATTACGCCAGGCGGCCGTTTTCATAGCCAGCCGTTTTAGAGCGGCTTAACCAAGGCGACCTTTATGCGGCAAGGCGCTTGAGGACGTCGATGAGCAGCTCGTAGAAGCGCTCGGCAGAAGCGAGCTCCATGCTCTCGTCCGGGGTGTGGACATCGGAGAGCGTCGGGCCCACGGCGATGGCGTCCAGGCCGTGCAGGGCCTCGGCAAACAGGCCGCACTCAAGGCCGGCGTGAATGGACTCGATGCGCAGCTCGGAGCCAAAGAGCTCGCGATAGCTCTCGATAAAGACGTCGCGGACCGGCGAATGCTCGGCATAGCTCCAGCCGGGATACTCGAACTCAAACTTGGCGTCGAAGCCCAAGACATCGGCCAGCGTCTGCAGGCGGTCCTTGAACTCGTTCTGCAGCGAGGTGATCGAGGAGCGCGGGGACAGCATGATCTTGACCTCGTCGTCAGAAGTGGCAACCACACCGATGTTGGAGGAAACCTCGACGGAGCCGTCGGTAGCAACGTTGCGGCGGATCACGCCATTGGGGGCAAGACGCAGGGCGCGGATGAGGGCAAGCGCGGACTTCTCGTCCATGGCCTCGACCTCGGCGTCGTCGGCAATCTCGACAGTGCAGGTAAAGCCAGGGTCGAAGACCTCGAGCTCGGCAGTGACGTCGGCGATAATGCCCTTTGCGATCTGGGCCGCGGCCTCGGCGGCAGCGTGGTCGGCGTAGACCAGAACAGCCTTGCACTCACGGTTGATGGCGTTGTCCTTGGTGCCGCCGTTAAAGCTAACGATGGCGGGCTCGCCGGCAACCATCAGGCGGTCGATGATGCGGGCCATGATGAGGTTGCCGTTGCCGCGCTCCAGGTGGATATCGCTGCCGGAGTGACCGCCCAGCAGGCCGGAGATGTCGAACGTGAGGGTACTACCGGTCTTGTGCTCGCGCGCGATCGGGCAGGTGTAGGTAACGACGACGCCGCCGGCGCAGCTGACGGTGGCAACGCCCTCTTCCTCGGAGTCAAGGTTGATCATGGTGCGGGCGCTAATCTGGGACTTGTCGAGCGTCTCGGCGCCGACCAGGCCAGTCTCCTCGTCGGTGGTGAATACGCACTCGAGGGCGGGGTGAACGATCGAATCGTCATCGAGAACAGTGAGCATCAGAGCGACGGCGATACCGTTGTCGGCGCCCAGCGTGGTGCCGTTAGCGGTGAGAACGCCGTCCTTGACGAGCAGGTCGATACCATCGGTCGTAAAGTCGTGCTCAACGGAGCCCAACTTGTCGCACACCATATCGATGTGGCCCTGCAGCATCACGGTCGGGGCATTCTCGGCACCGGCAGATGCGGGCTTGCGAATGATGACGTTGTAGACCTCGTCCTGGTACACATCGAGGCCGCGCTCCTTGGCAAACGCAACCAGGAAATCGCTGATGCCCTTCTCGTTGCCAGACCCACGGGGGATCGCGCTGACCTCCTCAAAGAAATGGAACAGCTGGGCGGGCTCATAGCCGGTGATCTTGTAGTCCATGGTGCCTCCTTGGCGCAACTGGTTAGACAATAAGACATGCGCCTTGTATATTCCCAGACTTCGTTTGCATAAACCAGTCGAAAACGCCGAGCGCTCTCGCATCATCGGCTAACGGCGGAGAAACGCCACTTTATTAAGATAAAGCAGGTAGACGGACCGCGCCGAAGGGACGTTGGACCCTTCAACCAACCTCAACGCTTGACCAACGCTTATGCATACGCCGTTGGTATGTTTAATGAGATTTACTTTGAACGAGGGGCCTTTCCAACAGAAAAAAAGGGCGCTCCTTTGGAACGCCCTCGTGGACACAAGGTTTTGTTACGCCCTACAGCGCGCCGGAACCGGCTTGCATCATGCCGCCGGGACCCGAGCTTACGCCACTGCTCACAGGCGCGGCGTTTCCGGTGTGCGGCGCTGCCGGAGCGGTATCGCCCCCCAGCGCACCTGCCGGACGCGGCGCTGGGATCTCGCCCGTACCGTGGCTAAAGACGAACTTGCCGTCGGCCACGTCGCACAGGACGGTATCGCCGCTGCCCCACTCGCCGGCCAGCAGCTCCTCGGACAGCGGATCCTCGATGAGCTTTTGGATGGCGCGGCGCAGCGGACGTGCGCCGTTGGTGAGGTCGGTACCCTCGGCTACGATCTTGTCGTAGGCCGCATCGGTGAGTTTGATGTTCATGCCGTTGGCAATCAGGCGCTGGCGCAAGTCGTCCACCAGCAGGTGAGCGATCTTGGTCAGGTTCTCGCCCGAAAGCTTCTGAAACACCACGATGTCATCGATACGGTTGAGCAGCTCGGGGCGGAACAGGCGCTTGAGTTCGCCCATCGCACGGCCCTTAATCTCGCTCGAGGTAAGACCCTGCTCACCGGTGGTGCCAAAGCCAACGCTCGCATCCTGCGCAATCTCGCGGGCGCCCACGTTGGACGTCATGATGATCACGGTGTTGCGGAAATCGACCGTCTTGCCCTGGCTATCGGTCAGGCGACCCTCCTCAAGCACCTGCAGCAAGATGTTGAAGATATCGGGGTGCGCCTTCTCGATCTCGTCGAACAGCACGACCGAGTACGGGTGACGGCGAACGGCCTTGGTGAGCTGACCGCCCTCGTCGTGGCCCACGTAGCCCGGGGGGCTACCGATGAGCTTGGAGACCTCGAACTCGCTGCCAAACTCAGACATGTCGAAGCTGATAAGCGCGTCCTTGCTGCCAAAGAGGTACTCGGCGAGCGTCTTGGCGAGCTCGGTCTTGCCTGTGCCGGTAGGACCCAAGAAGATAAAGCTGCCGCCGGGACGACGCGGGTCCTTGAGCGGCGAGCGGCTGCGGCGCACTGCCTTGGCCACGGCCTCGACAGCTTCATCCTGGCCGATAATGCGGGTCTTGAGCGCGCTTTCGGTCTGCAACAGACGACGGCTTTCGCTCTCGGTGAGCGAAGACACCGGCACGCCCGAGGTCACGGACACGATGTCGGCAACCTGGGCGACATCGATGGTGAGCGGGCTGGCGTCGAGCTCGGCCGTCCAAGCTGCCTTGGCCTCGGCGAGCTCAATCTCGGCAGCCTTCTGCTGCTCGGTAATCTCGGCGGCCTTGTTCATGTCGTCGCCCTCGGTGGCCTCCTGCGCGGCAGCCTTGAGCTCCTCCACGCGATGCTCGGCCTCGCGCACCGGCTCAGGCGCACGGTTGGCGGCAATGCGGGCGCGGGCGCCGGCCTCGTCGATGAGGTCGATGGCCTTATCGGGCAGGAAGCGATCCTGGATGTAGCGGTTGGAGAGGTTCGCGGCGGCCTCGATGGCACCCTGCGTATAGCGCACGTGGTGGTGCTCCTCGTAGCGCGGCTTGAGCGCGGTCAGGATCTTGACCGTGTCCTCGACGCTTGGCTCCTCAACATCGATGGTCTGGAAGCGGCGCTCGAAGGCCGGGTCCTTGGTGAGGTACTTGCGGAACTCCTCGGCCGTGGTGGCACCGATAATCTGGAAAGCGCCGCGCGCGAGCACGGGCTTGAGCATGGAGCTTGCATCGATGGATCCCTCGGCAGAACCGGCACCGATGATGGTGTGCATCTCGTCGATAAACAGGATGACGTCGTCGGCTTCGGTTGCCTCCTGGATTACGTTCTTGAGACGCTCCTCAAACTCACCGCGATATTTGGCGCCCGCGACAAGACCCGGCAGGTCGAGCGTCCAGATGTTCTGGTTCATAAGGTTCTCGGGCACGTTGCCGGCAGCGATCTGCTGCGCCAGGCCCTCGACGATGGCCGTCTTGCCCACGCCGGGGTCACCCAAGATAAGCGGGTTGTTCTTGGTGCGGCGCGAAAGGATCTCCATCATGCGCTGGACTTCCTTTTCGCGACCGATCACCGGGTCGAGCTCGCCGTCGCGCGCCTTCTGCGTAAGGTTGGTGGCGAACTGCTTGAGCGTGTCGGTGCCGCTCCCCTTTTGCTGCGAGGCGTCCGAGCCGCTAAAGAACGGCAGGCCTGTACCGGGACGCCCGGCACCGGCACCGGCGAGCGGGCGCTTCTTGTCTTGATCCTTGGCGGTAAGCTTCTCGATGGCTTTTTTAATGGAAGCGGACGAAACACCCAGGCGCATGAGAATGTCCATGGCCATGCCGTTGCCCTCTTCGACGATACCGATGAGCAGGTGCTCGGTCGACACATAGGTCTGGTTGTTCTCGCGCGCCACGCGGAAGGAACGCTCCATCACGCTGATGACGAGCGGCGTAAAGGCGAGCTTAGCGGCCTCGGTCTCCTCGCTGGGCTCGGGAACGGTGGTCTGGACCTCCTTGAGCGTGTCCATGATGTCATCGTAGGAGATATCGAGTGAGCGCAGTGCCTCGGCGGCAATGCCCTCGTCCTCCTTGGCGAGCGCGAGCAGCAGATGCTCGGTACCCACCTTATTTGAGTGAAGATCGAGCGCCTCCTGCTTGGCCATGGACATGACCTTGCGCGCACGATCGGTAAAACGGTCCAACATGCTAGTTCCTCTTAGACGAGCTAGTTTTTCAAACGCAAAGCGCCACTCGTGGCGGCGCTTTGGTCTCTTTACCCATATGGAGTATATGTTAACCGCTGTGGCCTTTTCCGCGTGCAGCCATACGACAACGTCTACAAAAAAGGAATCGCCGGGTGCGGCGGGCGCTCTAGGTTAGAGGCTGTTGCCTAGCAGGCGGGCTCAACACCCATGTCCTCGGCAACGTCATCGTCGACATCGGCAACGGAAGCGCCCGGCATGCGCACGAGCTCCATATGCTGCTCTTCAAAGACGGTTCCCATGGGGAAGGCGCGTCGGAAGACAAAGCGAGCAACCGGACCAGCCGCCAGCAGGTTCCAGGGCAGGGCCATGATAAAGTTGCGCGGGATGTTGATGAGCTACATCATCGGCAGCATCTGCAGGTTTGCGAGCGGGCCACCGGGCATGTGGAACAAGCCCTCGCACGCACCGTAGAACGACATGATGATGACCATGGGAACGACCATGCAGGAGCTGACGGCGAGCGTCATGGCAAGCGGTGAGCTCTTACCCGGCGTGACCAGGAATTTAAAAGCGAAACCCTTGGCAAGGGGGCTGGCAACAAACCAGTCGCAGCACATGGCAAAAATGTAGGCAACGGGGAAGCCGAGCCACGCGGCGGCAATGACCTCGCCGTTGATGGCCCCGTGCTGCAGGGCAACGTTGTAGATGCTCATCCAGAGCACCATGCAAAAGCACATGATACAGGTGAACAGCAGGCTCTCTCGTTTGTTGATAGGCATAAAGGGCATGGTCCTTTCTGTGTTGCGCCGCGGCGCCGCCAACAAAAACGGGCGGGCGAGATGGAGTTACTGGGACTTCATCTCGCCCGCCCGTGGTACGTGCGTCTGCGACTACTTATGTGGTGGAACTACCCTAACACGAACAGCACACGCTTCGTAAGCGTTGAGTTTATGAAGATGCAGGGCACCGATAATCCCCCGACCCCATAAGTTGCAGTGGAATACGGACTGTTTTGACCCTTTAAGCAGCAATTCAGTCCCTATTTCACCGCAACTCATTTGGTGCAAAGTAACCTGTCCCCCCTTGTACCAATTAGCTGGTGTGGCGCCAGCGAGGGTCGGTGAGCGTACGCGCCACACCCAGCCCAACGGGCAGAAACGCTACGATGAGCACTGCGCGCACAAACCAGCCGAGCATATTGACTGTGTCGAAGGTGCACATGTAATACATAGAGCGATAGAGATACAGGCCGGGCACCATAATGACAATCGAAGGCACCGTGAGGGCGATGCGCGGGTAGGTGAGCTTGACTTCGGCCAAGCTTGCCAGCAGACCCGATACCAGCGCGCCGATAAACGCTGCTGCCTCGGGAGGCATTCCCGTGCTGAGGCCCAGGAAGGGAATCATCGTCGGCGCATCGACAAGGGTCAGACGCAGGGTATTGGACACGGCGCCGATCAACCCAGCTGCCGCGGCCATCTTTACCGGGCTGTTGAACATCACCGAGAAGCCGAATACGCCAACGAAGCTCATCACCACGCGCAGGAGCGTAAGGGCAAGCGGCGAAAGGCCCAGTGGGGCAAAGTCGTCCGGCGCCAGTCCCACACACTCGGCAACCATCCAACCTACGAGGGTCGCCATCACAATAATCGACACAGCATACGAAAGACGCTCGATACCGCTTCGCATGTCGAGCTTAGCGATGTCGAGACCTGCCGTAATGAGCGGAAAGCCAGGAATCACAAAGAGCATGGCGCCGATATAGCCTTCTTGGTGCGACATTGCACCCGGAACAACCTGGGCGAGGCCGAGCAATGCCAGCAAATATGAAATACAGGCCAGTGCGACACCGAGCGTCAAAGCGCTGAACTGACCAAGGCCTTGCTTGAGAATATGGGAGCGGGCAAAGTTGCCGACACCCGCGCCCACGAACGCGCATGCCATCTCAATGGGACCGCCACCAAGTAAAAAGACAAAGGCGCCACAGGCGCAGGCTGCCGCAAGGCCCTGTTGCCAGGGCGCGTAATCAGGTTTTGAACTCTCAACGGTCTTGAGCATCTCGTGATACTCGTGCACCGTGAAGCGACGACCATAGGTCTCGATTTCCTTGAGGAAACTCTCCATCATCCAAATGCGATGGGTGTTGACGCCGGTTGTCGGCAGACTGACGACCTCGTTAAAGCAGTGGCCATCTTCGATGCAAGTACACTCAAACGACAGGAGACTTAAGTCAACATGGATGGTGACACCGAGTACGGCGGCGACTCGATTCATGGTATCGCGTACGCGCCAGGCACCCGTTCCACTCGCGAGCATAAGCATACCGGTGCGGCAGACGATGGATGATTTATCGGTGAGCGGCGCATCGACGGCAAATTCATCGCCTGCCGTCACGATCTGGTGCCAGTCAGTTTTCATATGGAGCGCGCCGGCACGAACGCCGTGGTGCATGGGGGCTCTCGAAAGCAGCGAGTTAAGGCGCGAAGACTGTGGGGACTCCGTTGATTCGTCCTCAACCTCATCAGTCTCTTCATCGACCAGATCAAAGGAATCAAGCGGCGCTGGCTCGCGACGGTCGATCAGCTCCTCGTCCTCATCATCAAAGTAATTGAACTGATCGAGCATGTCCTCTTCGATTGCGCGCTCGCTCGCATCGTCCATATAGGCGCTCCCTTCCTGCCGACTAACCCCCATCCTAGACAGCGACAGCTAAAGGAAACATAAAAGAGACAACTGTCATGCGAGACATGTGCACAATAGCCGTTGGGTGGTCGTTTAAGAACGTCCCCAACGACTACTCCGGCAACGCCGATGTTTTGGCAACGACAGCGAGCGACGTCCAGGGCGAACAAGTTGGCATGAAAAAGGCAAGGCATAGACCTTCTGGTCATGCCTTGCCTTTTGAATGACAAATTGTCGCCCTGGGCGGCGCGCAGCGTCGGCTGGTCCGCCGTTCGGTAGAACGGCGGAACCAATTAGTACATCTTTGCGCCGGCGGGAATGGAGGCGTCGAGCTGGATCAGGTTGAGGCGCTCCTCGCCCTCCTCCTCGTGGATGGCACTGATGAGCATGCCGCAGCTGGGGATGCCCATCATCTTGCGCGGAGGCAGGTTGGTGATGGCAAGCAGGGTCTTGCCGACCAGGTCCTCGGGCTCATAGTATTCGTGGATGCCGGAGAGGATGGTGCGGTCGGCACCGGTACCGTCGTCGAGCGTAAAGTTCAGCAGCTTCTTGGACTTCTTGACGGCCTCGCATGCCTTGACCTTCACAGCGCGGAAATCGCTCTTGGAGAAGGTATCGAAGTCGACGAACTCCTCAAACAGCGGCTCAACGGCGATCTTGGAGTAATCGAGCGTGGGCTTAAGCGACTTAACGAACGGGCTCGCGGCGTTGCCGGCCTCGGCAGCCTTGGCGGCAGCGGCACCGGACTGGAAACCCTTCTCGGGCTTCATGTGCGGGAACAGCAGGACATCGCGGATAGAAGCCTGGTTGGTGAGCAGCATGACCACGCGGTCGATACCGATGCCAATGCCGCCCGCGGGAGGCATACCGTACTCGAGGGCGCGCACGTAGTCCTCGTCATACTCCATGGCCTCATCGTCGCCGCCGGCCTTCTCGGCCATCTGGGCGGCAAAGCGCTCAGCCTGGTCGACCGGGTCGTTGAGCTCGGAGAATGCGTTGGCGTACTCGTGGCCGGCGATGACCAGCTCAAAGCGGTGGGTCAGACGCGGATCGTCCTCAAAACGCTTGGCGAGCGGGCTGACCTCGATGGGGTAATCGCACACGAAGGTCGGGTTGACGATGGTGTCCTCGCCCAGCTCATCGTAAATCTCGGCGATGATCTTGCCGGCAGTCCACTCGGGCTTGATCTCCAGGCCCTTCTCGCGCGCGGCGGCAGCAAGCTCCTCGACAGGCGTGTCGATGGTGACCTTCTTGCCGAGCACGTCAGAGACAATATCAGTCATGGGGCGGCTTGCCCACTCACCGGAAAGATCGATGGTCTGGCCCTGGTACTCGATGACCTCGGGGTTGCCGATGGCCTTGTTGGCAGCCTTGATGACGCCCTGGGCGAGTGCCTTCATGCCCTCGAGATCGGAGAAGGCACGGTAGGCCTCCATCGTGGTGAACTCGGGGTTGTGGGTGAGGTCCATGCCCTCGTTACGGAAGATACGACCGATCTCGAAGACGCGCTCAAAGCCACCGACGATGCAGCGCTTGAGGTGCAGCTCGGTAGCAATGCGCAGGTAGCACTCCTGATCGAGAGCGTTAAAGTGCGTGATGAACGGCTTAGCCGTAGCGCCACCCTGAATGGTCTGCAGGATGGGGGTCTCGACCTCCATGTAGCCGTCGGACTCCATAAAGCGACGGAAGGTGGAGAGGATCTGCGAGCGCTTGCGGAAGGTCTCGCGAACATCGTCGTTGGCGATCAGGTCGACGTAGCGCTGACGATAGCGGGTCTCCTTGTCGGAGAGACCGTGGAACTTCTCGGGCAGCGGGCGAACGGCCTTGGAGAGCAGGGTCGCGCTCTTAGGGGCGACGGAGAGCTGGCCGCGCTGAGTGCGCACAACCACACCGGTCACACCCAGGATATCGCCAAGGTCGAGGGCCTTGAGCGTATTCCAGGCTGCCTCGTCCATGTCGTTGATGCGGCAGAACAGCTGAATCTCGGCGGTTGCGTCGCGCACGACGATGAACATGATCTTGCCCTGACCACGCTTGGCGACCACGCGGCCGCCGATCTTCACGACGTCCTCGGTGTCTTCGCCATCGGCAAGATCGGCATACTTAGCCTCGATGTCGGCAACGTAGTCCTCGATCTCGGAGTGCTCGGGATAGGGGTTCTGGCCCGCCTCGAACAGGGCGGCGCGCTTGGCCAGGCGCGTGGCGCGCTCGTCGTTGAGCGTCGATGCCTGCTCGGCGGCGTTCTGGTTCTCTGCCATAAGTTAGCTCCTCAAACTAAAACGCTCCCCAGGATTCGGTCCCAGGGAGCGAAAACATACCTTTACGCGGGACCGTGGTCTAGCGTGCGATCTTGGCGATGGTGTAGACGCGAGTCTTGCCGGAAGGCGTAACGACCTCGACGGAGTCGCCCTCGCCGTGGCCGATGATGGCGTGGCCGACCGGGGACTCGTTGGAGATCTTGTGCTCGAGCGAGTTGGTCTCGGTGGTACCGACGAGCGTGACTTCCATGACCTCACCGTTGGGATCAATCAGCGAAACGGTGGAACCGATGGAGACGGTCAGATCGCCCGTGGTGGCAGCAACCTGAGCGTTGGCGAGAATAGCCTGAATCTCGGCAATGCGAGCAGCATTCTGAGCCTGCTTGTCCTTGGCGGCATCGTACTCGGAGTTCTCCGAAAGGTCGCCAAACGCGCGGGCTTCCTTGATGTCCTCGACGATCTCCTTGGCGTAATCGCCCTCACGCCAAGCGAGCTCCTCGACGAGCTTCTGGCGGCCCTCAGCGGTCAGTACGATCTGGCTTGCGTCCATACGGATATCTCCCCAACTATGATGTAACAATCAACTGTCAACATAACGAAAAAGACCGGCTAGCCTGCGGGCAAGCCGGTCAGGTGCTCACCCCAAAGGGATGGGACTACTCTGCGTCCGCGTCGCCGCCCTCTGCCTTCTTTTTCTTGGCGGCGGCGAGCTGGGCCTCGAGCTCTGCGATCTTCTTGTCCTCCTCGGACTCCTCGACCACAACGTCCTCGGCCTGCTTGGTCTCGTCCTTATCGTCGCCCTCCATACCCTCGCGGATATTCTTGACGGTAGAGCCGAGGGACTTGCCGAGCTTCGGCAGGTTCTTGGGCCCGAAGATAATCAGGACAACGACGAGAATAATGATGAGCTCAGGAGCCCTCAGTCCAAACATGTAGACCTCCACAAAACAGCGAGACAAGCTCGAATGAGTATACCGCGGGTATCGCGGTATCACAACAATAGCTAAAAAAAGGGACCGCAAGAAGCGGTCCCTCCTCATGCTCTGGTCGGGTTGACTGGATTTGAACCAGCGACCCCTGCGTCCCGAACGCAGTGCTCTACCAAACTGAGCCACAACCCGTTAGCTCGACTATAGTAACAAAGATTTTCGCCGCGTGCTAGAGAAATTTTTATTTCTTTGGCGCGTCGATTTGAACCGTGTTGTGAATAAGCTCAGTCGCGCAGGACCACCAGCCATTTTGCTGGGCAGCCCCGGCAAGCCTTTCGGCCGTGGCGGCGGTGTCGC
The DNA here is from genome assembly GCF_052067375.1 of Collinsella sp. HCP3S3_E11. Classification (NCBI taxonomy): domain Bacteria; kingdom Bacillati; phylum Actinomycetota; class Coriobacteriia; order Coriobacteriales; family Coriobacteriaceae; genus Collinsella; species Collinsella sp. HCP3S3_E11. Next base: position 378,058 of record NZ_JBQHQI010000001.1, read on the forward strand.
AAATGGCAAACGAGCAGGCACCCGACCCGCACACGTCCACGGCAACGGTTCCCTCCTGTTCGCTCAGCCAGTCGAGAACCGCCTGGATATGCGGCTCCATCAAAGCAGAAATGATGCCCAAGTTGTTATGGATGAGCGAATACGCCATCTTCGCATCACTCACGCTAAGAGCCGATGCAATGGCACCGGGCGCAGTCGCGGGCACCGGGGCCTCGTCAAAACGTCGATAGGCCTCAATTGTCGAAACGCGCGCCTCCCGAGGCTTGACCAGCACAACGGGCGTCACAGGAAGCGCGGGGTACTCAGTTGCCAGAACGTCTCCCCCACCCACGTAGAATGCGGGGCTCGTATGCAAAAAGAACGGCACGTCGGCGCCGATGCCACGCGCAATCTCATCCAGCGCAGGATCAGTGCGGTCGATGCCCCACAGCTCAGCCAAGGCAACGATAACCGCCGCGGCATCCGTCGAGGGGCCGCCCAGGCCGGCGCACAGCGGGATGCGCTTCTCAATCGTCACGCACACGTTTGCCTCGCGCCCGAAATGATCGGCCATGGCGACGGCGGCGCGGTAGGCAGTATTCTTTTGCATGGGAAAATCTGATGCCGGAACCGTCTGGACGGTCAACGCCTGCGCCGGCGTGACCGTCACGGTATCGGCTAGGCCGACAGCTGCCATCAGGGAATCGACTTTGTGGTAGCCGCGGGCATCGCGCTCGGTATGAACCCCCAGGTAGAGGTTAATCTTTGCCGGCGCAGTAAGGATGAGGGACCGATCGGTCACCGTTAATGCTCCTCGAGCTGGTTGCCGAGCGGAGTAAAGATGTGCTCGCCGCTCTCGGGGTCGAACAGTTCAACCTGACCGGTAAGGACGTCGATGTACTGGTAGGACTGACGCGACTTGCGGCCGCGGCGCTCGTCAACCTCGACGATAAAGACAGCCGGGTGGACGCTCTTGATGGTACCCATGCGCTCGACAACGCGGGTACGGCCCATGTTGGCCTTCACCTTGACGCGATCGCCCACCATATCGGTCAGCTTCTCGTGGATGTCGTCGACGTAATTGACTTCCATCTCTTCCATGAACAGGGCCTCCAGAAGGTGCAATTCAAAAAGGGGATAATACCCCTAAGATAGACAAAACTCTAATACTATAGCACCCTGTTACAACCCCACGCAAGTAGCTAATTAGGCTACTTACAGATTGTCGGTATCGAGGACAATGGTGAACGGGCCGTCGTTGACCAGGTCGACTTTCATGTCGGCGCCAAAGATGCCGTGCGCCACGTGGTCGACGTCCTGGGCGACGAGCGTCAGAAAGTACTCATAAAGCTCGTTGGCGACATCGGGCGCGCCAGCATCCGTAAACGACGGACGACGGCCGTGGCGGCAATCGGCAAACAGCGTAAACTGCGACACCACGAGCACCTCGCCGTCGACATCGGCAAGCGCCAAGTTAGTCTTGCCGTTCTCGTCCTCGTTGATACGCAGCCCGCGGAGCTTGCCCCATAGTTTATCGGCCTCGGCACGCGTATCGCCATGGCCCACACCCAGCAATACCAGATAGCCGCGCCCAATGCGGCCCACGCACTCGCCGTCGACCGTCACACCGGCGTTGAGCACGCGCTGCACCACCGCACGCACGGCCTACTCCTCGCCCGTGAGTTTGGCGGACAGGTGCTCGAGTGCATGGAAACGATGGCTGATGGCGTTCTTCTCGTCCGCTGTGAGCTCGGCCATAGTCTTGCCCGGCGTATCGACCGGCAGGAACAGCGGGTCGTAGCCAAAGCCGTGGTCGCCGCGGCCCTCGTGTGCGATAACGCCCTCGCAGGCACCCTCGCCATAGGTGACCAGGCCGTCTTGGTCGATGAGCGCAACGACGCTCATAAAGCGTGCGGTGCGATTCTCGTCTGCCACGCCTTCCAGATTAACGAGAAGTTTGGCATTGTTGGCGGCATCATCGCCGTGTACGCCCGCATAACGCGCGCTATACACACCCGGCTCACCGTCCAGCGCGTCGACGACCAAGCCGGAATCGTCGGCGATGGCCATAAGGCCCGTCTCCTCGACCGCAGCCTGCGCCTTGATGATGGCGTTCTCCAAAAACGTCGTGCCGTTTTCCTCGGGGTCCTCAAAATCGCCCAGCTGGCCGAGCGCCACAAAGCGCACCTCGGGCATGACCTTGCCCAAAATGGCCTCGATCTCGGTGAGCTTATGGGCGTTACCCGTGGCCACAACAATGGTCGCCGCCGGGTCGAGGGTGTCGATGTCAATCTTCTCAAGTGCCATAGCTGGCCTCCTTGTCTCTTATAGCAATGCCGTGTAGAGGACGACGAGGGCCTCGGCCTCTCCCCTCTCAATCAACGGCAGTCTTATACTTCGGCGTTTTCGCAGATTAAACCTGCCAAAATCAACATCCCCTTTTGGCAGGTTAGGCGAGGGCTTGACGCTGAAGCTCGATGAGCTCGGCGATGCCCTTGTCGCCCAGATCGAGCAGGGCGTTGAGGCGCTTGCGGTCGAAGGGCGCCTGCTCGCCGGTACCCTGGAGCTCGATCATCTCGCCGGAGTCGGTGGCGACGAGGTTCATGTCGACCTCGGCGTGGCTGTCCTCGGAATAATCCAAGTCGAGCAGGGCGTTGCCGTCGACGACGCCCATGGAAATAGCGGCAACCTGACCGGTAAGCGGAATGCGCTCGAGCTTGCCCACCTCGACCCACATGGCAAGGGCGTCGTGCAGCGCCACCCAGGCGCCGGTGATGCTCGCCGTACGCGTGCCGCCATCGGCCTGGATCACATCGCAGTCAACGGTAACGGTGTACTCGCCGAGCGCCTTCATATTGACGACGGTGCGCAGGCTGCGGCCGATCAAGCGCTCGATCTCCATGGAACGGCCCTTGCGGTTGGCATGTTCGCGCTTGCAGCGCTTGCCGGTCGACGCCGGCAGCATCGCATATTCCGCCGTTACCCAACCGGCCTTAGCGCCCTTGCGCCAGCCCGGAACGCCCTCCTCGATGGTGGCGGCGCACAGCACGCGCGTGTCACCAAACTCTGCCAGGCACGAGCCGTGGGCGTGCTTCATGACGCCGCGGGTGAGCTTAACGGGACGCAGCTCGTTTGCGGCGCGGCCGTTGGCGCGGTTGACCTGCATATATTCCATGGAACTATCCTTTCGGCAAAAGATGTGGCGAAGACTCCGGCGACATTGCGTGCCTAACCGAGTTCGTCGATATCGACATGCTCGATGCTTTTGAGCGGCTGGCCAAAGATAAAGCTGCCCGCCACCGCAAACTCGGCAATGTTGTCGGACGTGGTGGCAAAGCGATGCTGCGGCTCGGCGGTGTTGCCCGCCAGCTGCTCACGGCGCGTGAGGATATCGGTCAGCTCGCGGGTGGTCTCCTCGGCGGAGCTCACCACGCGCACCCCGGGCCCCAACGCATGACGGATGGGACCCACCAGCAGCGGAAAGTGCGTACAGCCGAGCACCACGGTATCGATGCCACGATCGTGCAGTGGCTCGACAGTGGCGTTGACCAGCGCGCGAACGGCTGGCGTATCAAAAATATCCTCGTTCTCGAGCCACTGCTCCTGCAGATGCGCGCCCGAGGCGAGCTCGTGCTCGACAACCTCGACAAAGCTCGAGGCAGGGCAGCCATACACGTCCACGCCGGCATCCAAGTCCTGGATGGCGCGCGTGTAGGCGCCCGAGCGGATGGTGAGGTTGGTGGCGAGCACGCCCACACGGCGCGTGCGGGTGCTGTTGATGGCGGCACGCGCGCCCGGCGCGATTACGCCAATCACGGGGACATCGAGCACCTGCTGAGCCAGGCGAAGCGCCGCTGCCGTCGCCGTATTGCAGGCGATGACCATGATCTTGACGTCGTGTCTCGAAAGCCAGCGCCCCGCCTGTAGCGCAAACGAGCGCACCTCGTCCTCGGTGCGGGTGCCGTAAGGGCAGCGCTTGGTATCGCCAAAGTAGTAGACGGACTCGTGCGGAAGCGCCGTCGCAATCGCGCGCGCAACCGTCAAGCCGCCCAGGCCCGAGTCGAACACGCCGATGGGGCGCGTATCACCGGCCAGATTCTCGATATCGGACATTACCTCACCAGATTCTCTCGAAAAGATATGGCCAAGCGTAACGGCACTGCGCTATGAACGGGCCGCGACGAGCAGCTCCGCCGTCGCCGCCCAGCCGTCAACGATCCTGCCGCGCGTGACAAAGGCGTTATCGCAGGACGCAAGAAACTCGGACGCGCCGGCGCTGGTCAGACCGTTCTCGACCAGGCAGAACGTGCCCACGTGGTCGGCCATGTAGAAATCAGACTCGGAATCGCCGAGTGCCAGCGTCTCGTCGCGCTCGATGCCCAGATGCTCGCAGAAACGCGCGACCGCCACGCCCTTGTCGAGACCCGACGGATTGATGTTAAAGGCACGACCGTCCTCGACGCGATCGAGCTCGAGGGTCGTCGGCTTGGACAGATGAGTCAAGTGGCCGTTGCAGGCCCAGACCAGACCGCAGCCGGCCTCGTCGAGGATGGCCTGCGCCTCGTCATCGGGAATATCGCCGCGCATGCCGACGGTGACCTCGCGGTACTTATAGCCAGTCGACATGTCGTTGTGGTACTCGATCTTGTGCGGCCAGCGAGCGAGAATCTTCTCGCACACGCCGGTCTGCTCAATCACCTGGTGCGGCGTAAGGCCGCAGGCGGGGTCGTAAGGCATGTCGCCGGTCAGATACTCCCAGTCGTTGGCCTTGAGGTCGTACATGACCAGACCACCCATCTCGCCAATGTAGGAGTTGAGGCCGAGCACGCGGGCATCTTCGTGGATCATGGTGCGGTTGCGACCCGAGGTGGGAATTACCTGGATGCCAGCGCGGGCAAGCGCCACGACGGCCTCGACGAGCTTGGTCGAGGGATTGCCGTCGTTGTCGCGCAGCACGCACGAGCCGGGCGCGAGCATCGTGGCGTCCAGATCGGTAAAGACGTACTTGACCTTGGCAAGGCGCTCGCGCATCTCGCCCGAAAGCTCGGCAACGGTCGGCAGGGTGTTGTGGGACATGGTCACTCCATTTATTACGTAGAAAAGACTTAATCTTGGTACCGCGTTTTCCCTAAGGTGAACACGCTTGAGAGGCACCGCATCATCGGGCGTCGATGATTCGCAAACGCCATCCTAAAGGCAGCGGCGCTTAGGCGTCGTACGCCGCAAGGATGCGTTTGAGAACCGAGCCATCACGCTCGCAGGGCTCGGGTCCGTTCTTGCGCAGCATGCACTCCTCCTCGCCCTTGCCGGTCACGATAACCACAGCGGGGCGGTCGGTCTCGCGCACGGCCGTCTCGATAGCGGCGGCGCGGTCGCACACGATCTGCCAGCTATCGTTTCCCTGCGCCTGGACATTGCGCGCGATCTCGGCGCAGATGTCCTCGACGTCCTCGGGGCCCGGGTCATCCTCGGTAATCACGATGCGATCGGCGTACTTGCCGGCAGCGATACCCATCGTAGTACGGCGATCGACACCCTTGCCTCCCGTTGCACCAAAGACAACCGCCAGCTCGCGCTCGGGATAGTTCTCGCGCAGGTCGCGCAAAAGCGTCTCGAGGCTCATGCCGTTGTGCGCATAGTCAACGACGCCCAAAATCTTGCCCGATGCAGACGGATAGAGCTCCATGCGACCGGGAACAAAGACGCCCTCAAAGCCATGGACGATGCCCTCTTCGGAAATGCCGAGGGCCTCGGCGCAGGCAATCGCGGCAAGCGCATTGGACACGTTGAACTTGACGGGCGTGGGGATCACGATGTCACGTGTAAAGCGCGGCGTGCGGACCGTGGCGATCACGCCGCAATCGCCGTTGCGAATGGCCAACGCACGCACGTCGGCGCGTCCATCGGTCAGCGAGAACGTCACCGTGCGCTCGCAGCGGGACGCCGCCTCGAGCACGCGGTCGACGTGGTCCATATCGAGGTTGACCACGGCAAAGCGGCTCTGCGAAAAAATCTTGAGCTTGCTGGCAAAGTAATCCTCGAGCGTGGGGTGCTCGATCGGCGAGATATGGTCCTCACCGATATTGGTAAAGGCGCCCACTTCAAAGTCAATCTTGCCCGTACGCTCGTATTTGAGGCCCTGGCTCGACGCCTCCATGACCAGCCACGGAGCGCCCGCCTCGGCGGCATGTGCGATACGCGACTGCAAAAGGAAGGACTCGGGGGTCGTTAGCTTAGAAGGGCCGGCCTCGATACCGTCATCGAACTCGATACCCGTGTTGAGGGCTGGTCGATGACGGCCCGTGAGCTTAGCCTCGTTGGCAAGAATGCCACGCAGATAAAAGCTGCAGGTCGACTTGCCCTTGGTGCCCGTAAAAGCGCAGACCTTCACCTTGCCCGAGGGATGACCGTAATAGGCGTCCGCCACCACAGCGAGCGTGCGGCGGATATCGTTGACGATCACAGCGGGAATATCGACGTCGTAATCAACCTCGGACACGTACGCCACGGCGCCTTCGGCAATCGCCGAGACCAGATACTCGGGCTTGAACGCACGGCCCTTGCAGACAAACAATGTGCCCGGACGCACCTGGCGCGAGTCGTCGGTCGCAAACTCGATGCGCTGGTCGCAAAGAGTATCCGGCTTGGAAACAACAAGGGCCTCGGCCTCGAGCAGCTCCACATAGCGCATCAAAGCCAGCTTCTCCTTCGTCGCACCCGACATATAACGACCTTTCTCGCTAAACCTAACCTTAAAAGAGCAAAAACCGTCCCAGATGAATCCGGTCGCGCCCCTGTATTATCAACCATCCTAATATGCCACCTGACCTTGCGAGTGTCTCAGCACCCTAAAAACTTGCAAGGACCAGCGCACGGTTAATTCGAAATAACAAAACCCCCGCCCTACAAATGCGCGCGATGCGGGGATGACCAGTGAGTTTGTTATGCTCTACAAGGACACGTCGCTGTTTTCGAGCGTCGGCGTCATGGAACTCATGCTGTTCTCCAAAAAACCTCACGGCCACCACGGGCAACATCACATCCTACATTTGCGCCGCACCCTACTATCTGGTTGTGACGATTCCGCTCATCCACGTCGTCGCCAAGGTAGAGCACCGCCTTGCCAAGCGCGGCAAGCGCTAGCCCCTCTCGCGCTCTCGCACACAGCAATCGTCGCAGTCACGGCCCGCCGCTTCACCCAACGTGCGGGCCGTGGTTTTTCGGTCCCCTCGGCGCTTATGCCCCATCACGAAGCAAAAGATTGGCATGATAGTAAGGATTGATTGATATCGACTGCTGCAAACCTTGCGGCAGCGCACCTAAGCCGTCAGCAGAAAGGATCTTGCATGTGCGGTTTTGTCGGTTTTACCGGTACAGATGAACAGAGTGAGCTGGTTCTCACGGCCATGATGAATCGCATCATCCATCGCGGGCCGGATATGGGTGGCCAGCACATCGTCGATAACGTCGCCCTCGGCTTCCGCCGTCTTTCGATTCTCGACCTTTCCGAGGCTGGCGCTCAGCCCATGTCGAGCGATGACGGCAAGGTCACCATCGTCTTCAACGGCGAGATCTACAACTTCCAGGAGCTTCGCGCCGAGCTCGAGGCTGCCGGCTACGTCTTCCACTGCAACGCCGACACCGAGGTCCTGGTGCACGGCTACGAGGCGTGGGGCGAGGACCTGGTCAACCGCCTGCGCGGCATGTATGCGTTCGTGATTCACGACCAGAACAGGAACAAGCTCTTCGGCGCCCGTGACATCTTTGGCATCAAGCCGTTCTATTACTACCGGGCCTCCGACGGCTCGCTGCTGTTTGGCTCCGAGATCAAGAGCTTCCTGGACCACCCCAAGTTTGAGAAGGCCGTCAACCGCGACGCGCTGCGTCCCTACCTCACGCTGCAGTTCCCTGCCACGGAGGAGACGTTCTTTAAGGGCGTGTTCAAGCTTGCCCCCGCGCATTGCTTTACGTACGACCTTACGACCAACACTATGGACATCAAGCGCTACTGGAGCTGCGACTTTACCGATGACAACTCCAAGAGCTTCGAGGAGTACGTGGACGAGTGCGACAAGGTCGTGCACGAGAGCGTTGCCGCGCACCGCATCGCCGATGTTAAAGTTGGCTCGTTCCTCTCCGGCGGCGTCGACTCCAGCTACATTGCCGCCTGCCTCATGCCCGACACCACGTATTCCGTCGGCTTTGACTACAAGAACTTCAACGAGACCAACTACGCCGCCGAGCTTTCCGACAAGCTTGGCATTAAGAACGTGCGCAAGATGATCACCGCCGACGAGTTCTTCGACGCACTACCCGATATCCAGTACCACATGGACGAGCCGCAATCGAACCTCTCCAGCGTACCGCTGTACTATCTGGCACAGATGGCCGCCGAGGAAGTTACCGTCGTCCTTTCGGGCGAGGGCGCCGACGAGCTGTTTGCCGGCTACGAGTGGTACGAGGACACCCCCGAGATGCGATCATTCAAGAAGCGCGTGCCGCTCGGCGTGCGCCGTGCCCTGGGCTCGCTCGTTCAGCATCTCCCCTACTTTAAGGGTCACAACTTCCTGACCAAGTGCGCCGAGGTCCCCGAGCGCTGGTACGTGGGCCAGGCAAAGGTGTTCGACCCGTCCGAGGTTGACGAGGTTCTCAAGCCAGCTTACGACACCGGCAAGAACGCCTCCGAAATGTGCGCAGAGTACTACAAGCAGGTCCCCGACTGCTGCGAGCTCTCTAAGAAGCAATATCTGGATATGAACATGTGGCTTCCGGGCGACATCCTGCTCAAGGCAGACAAGATGTGCATGGCGCACTCCCTGGAGCTCCGCGTTCCGTTCCTGGACAAAAAGGTCATGGAGTTCGCCGAGCATATTCCCGCCAACTACCGTGTCAACGAAGAGGGCTGCAAACTTGTCCTGCGCCACGCCGCCAATCGCACGCTGCCCGATGAGTGGGCAACACGCAAGAAGGTTGGCTTCCCGGTGCCAGTTAAGTTCTGGCTGCGCGAGCAGAAATACTACGACTACGTCAAGGAGTACTTCACCGCACCGTGGGCTGCCGATTTCTTTGACACCGATGCGCTCATGAAGCTGCTCGATGATCACTTTGAGGGCCGCGCGCTCAACCAGCGCAAGATCTATACCACGCTGACGTTCCTCATTTGGTACAAGCGCTTCTTTATCGACGAGAACAAGGGCACCGAAGTCTCCGCTTAGATTTCGTTATGAATTAGCGGTGAACCCCGCAGGGTTTCCGCTATACTCAATTCCCGCGGGCGATTGGCGCAACGGTTAGCGCAGGTGCTTTACACGCACAAGGCTGGGGGTTCGAATCCCTCATCGCCCACCACTTGATTGAAAAGGCTCCCAGCGATGGGGGCCTTTCTTTTTTGCACACGGCCTATCCCAGCCATGGTAAATCGATAGCAAAACGGGCTCCAGTTTGCCCAATCGTGCGCCAAACGGCACGTGACGGTCTGGAACCCGCTTCAAACTGCTATGCCTGATGGCGCTAAGCTAAAACACCCGCCAGGATCTCGATTAAGCTGTCCACATCGGCTTCCTCGCACACGAGCGGTGGCAGGAAGCGCAGTGTATGTGCACCTGTAGCGTTAATCACGGCACCAGCCACCAATGCGCGAGCCACAACGTCGTGCGCATCACCCGCAGCATCGTCCAAATCGCAGCCGAGCATTAGGCCGCGACCACGCACCTCGGTAACATGCGGCAGCTTGGCGAGCCTTGCCTCCATATAGGCACCCACCTTGGCGGCATGGTCTGCGTAGTCACCGCGCACAAGCGCGGAGAGCGTCGCGGCACACGCCGCGATGGCCAAGCAGCTGCCGCCGAAGGTCGAACCATGGTCGCCGGGCTTAAAGATGTCAGCGATTTCTTTCTTTGCCACCACGGCACCCATGGGCACGCCGTCGGCGATGCCCTTGGCAAGACTCATGATATCGGGCTCCACACCATAAGTCTGAAACGCGAACGGCTTGCCGGAGCGGAAAATACCACACTGGACCTCGTCGGCGATAAGCACGGCACCCACCTCGTGTGCCAAGTCGCGCGCCGCAGCCATAAACTCCTCGGTCATGGGATGCACACCGCTTTCGCCCTGGATCGGCTCGAGCATCACAGCGCAAATCTCGCTTCCCAACTGCTTAAAAATTGCACGCAGTTCATCTACATCGTTGGGTGTGCATGCCACAAAGCCACCCGGCAGCGGGCGGAAACTGTCCTGCAGCCAATCCTGCATGGTCGCGGCAATGGTCTCGAGCGTACGACCATGAAATCCGCCGCGCATACACACGATGGTGTTGCCACCGTTGCCGGCACGTTTGGCATACAGACGCGCGAGTTTCATAGACCCCTCGTTGGCCTCGGCACCGGAATTGGCAAAGAACGTCTCCCACACCTGCTCGACCGCAGCCGGAGCGCCAAGCGCCGCCGCCGTGGTCTCGTCGCCAGCGGCAATCGCGTCGGCAAGCACGCGCGCACCGTCCGCATCGTCGTTGGCGAGCTTGGACAGCAACGCCGCGACCTGGCCGCGCTGCTCAATGTAGAAGTAGTTGGAGACATGCAGGAGCTTTTTGGCCTGGGCCTCGAGCGCCGAGAGCACCGCCGGGTTGCCGTGGCCTAGGCTGCATACGCCAATACCTGCAAGAAAATCGAGATATTCGCGACCGTCGTCGCCGGTGAGCTTCATGCCGTGGCCCTCGACAAACTCGACCGGCGAGCGGCCAAAGGTTTGCATAACGTAGTGGGATTCGAGCGATTGTTGAGCTGCAAGTGACATGAGATGCCTTTCGTTAAGCGCCAGGTGGCGCGGACTGTGGGTGTAACGGTGTGACGATTTCTAACCAGCTAGACCGTCTGGAGCTTCTCGACCTCGTCGAGGTTCTCGGTCAGGCGCGCCGCAAAGGTCGAAAGCGGGTGCGGGTGCGTATCAAATTCGTAGGCCGTCTCGGTAGAGTGGATCACGGTGCCGACGCCGGCATCGGTCAGCAGCTCCAGGAGCAGCGAATGCGGCGTGGTACCGTTAATGATGTGAGCGCGAAATACGCCGCCGACAAGCGCATCGACGGCCGCGCGCAGTTTGGGAATCATGCCCTTATCGACCTCGCCACCGTAGAGCATCTCATTAACCTCGTCGAGCGTTAGGTTGGAGATGAGCGAGTCTTTATCGCTAAAGTCCTTGTACAGGCCGTCGACGTCGGTCAAAAAGATCGCCTTGTGCGCGTGGAGCGCCGCCGCAACGGCACCGGCGGCGGTGTCGGCGTTGATATTGAAGAAGCCACCGTCCTCCCCCGCCGCGACGGTAGCGATGACGGGAATATACTCGCTATCGAGCAAGTTCTCGATGTAGTCGGTGTTGACATGCGTCACTTTGCCCACGCGTCCGAGCTCGGGGTCGAGCGGCTCGGCGATGAGCGTGCCGGCGTCGCTGCCCGATACGCCCACGGCCAAGTTACCGTGGTGGTTGATTGCCGCCACCAGCTCTTGGTTAACCTTGCCGCCCAGCACCTCGCGCACGATATCCATGGTCGCCGGCGTGGTCACGCGCTGACCGTTCTTAAACTCGACGGGCATATCGTAATGGCTCAGCGCCTCGTTGATGGCTTTACCGCCGCCATGCACGATGACGGGGCGCATGCCGATAATCTTGAGCAAAACGATGTCGCTCATCACGTCGCAACGCAGTTGCTCGTCTACCATGGCGGCCCCGCCATACTTGATAACGACCGTCTTGCCGGTCAGGTTTTTAATCCACGGCAGCGCTTCGAACAGCAGCTGCGCAGTTGCTTCGTTGGATTCGCTCGAACGACAATCGCGTGCGAATTTCATAATCTGCCTCGTCTTTCGTATCGTTATCGCGCTGTGCTCCGCTGCCCGCAATCGCGGCGAGATGCGCAGCGTGCCTGGAGTCTAGGAGCGGTAGTCACCATTGATTGAGATGTACTCGTGCGTGAGGTCACAGGTCCACACGGTCGTTGCCGCGTCGCCTGCGCCCAGGTCGGCCGAAATCACGATCTCGGGCGCCTCAAAACGTCGCAGGGCCTCGTCCTCATCAAAAGGAACAGTCAGGCCATCGCGGCAGACGGGCATGCCCATCATGTCGATGGAAACGTCTTCCTGATTAAACTTTACGCCGCACTTGCCGAGCGCCATGGCAACGCGACCCCAATTGCAGTCGTGGCCAGCGATGCAGGTCTTGACGAGCGGCGAGTTGGCGACGGCACGGGCGGCGATATCGGCTTCCTCGTCGTTGGCGGCGCCGGTGACGTTAACCGTCACGAGCTTTGACGCACCCTCGCCATCGGCCGCGATGTTACGCGCCAGGCTCTCGCACACCTCGTGAACGGCAAAGTCCAGCTCGTCAAAGGCGTCAGTGCCCTCGACGATGGCCTCGGCATCCGCGGCGGCAGCGCCAGAAGCCAGCATGATACAGGTGTCGTTGGTCGAGGTATCGGAATCGACCGTCACTTTATTAAAGGTCTGTTTAACGGTCGAGAGCAGTAGGGTGTGGAGCGCCGCCGACTCGACGGGGGCATCGGTAGTAATGACCGCGATCATGGTGGCCATATTGGGCATGATCATGCCCGATCCCTTGCACATGCCGCCCACCGTATAAGCGTTGCCCACATGGCCCACAGCCTCACTGCGGTAGCGAACGGCATACTCCTTGGAATGCGTATCGGTCGTCATGATGGCACGGGCTGCATCGGCGCCGCCATGGGCAGAGAGTGCCTCGTAGGCGGACGGAATTGCCGTCTCAAACGTGTCGATCGGCAGAATCTGTCCGATCACGCCCGTGGAGGCAACTAAAATCTGTTGGGGTTCACAGCCAATGACCTGCGAGGCGATATTGCACGTCTCGCGCGCACAGGCAAGGCCGGTCTCGCCCGTGGCGGCGTTCGCGTTGCCGGAGTTGATTGAAACACCGGCGATGATGCCATAGCCCTTGTCCGTACCGCCCAGGTTGGCACGGCTCACCTGCACGGGCGCCGCACAAAAGCGGTTGGTCGTAAACACGCCGGCGCCGGGACAGGGTTTATCGGGCACAACGAGCGCGTAATCCAGACGCTCGGGATTCTTGCGGAATCCGGCATGGATGCCCGCCGCCTTAAAGCCGGCTGCCGCCGTTACGCCGCCCTCTACGGCACGAATCTTGATATCGAACTGCTCAGCATTCATCGTCTTTACGACTCCTTATGTCAAACAAAAAATGGGCATCGGTTGGTGCGCCATGCCAGCCAGAATCATGAGACCAGCTTAAAAGTGGCGCCAAACTCGATACCCGACTACCAAATCGTTAATAATCGAATGTGCTACACCGGGCACGCCACTGTGGGCAAGCCTCGTCGCTCGTCAAAACCAAAGACGATGTTGGCGCACTGGACCGCCTGGCCCGCAGCGCCCTTGCACAAATTGTCGATGGCGCCCGTCGCCACCAGCACGCCCGCACGCTTGTTGAGTGCAAGGCCGATCTGGGCGGCATTGGTACCGACAACCGAAGCCGTCTTGGGTTGCTGGCCGGCATCGAGCACGCGCACAAAGGTACGACCGGCGTAGAACTTCTTGTAATGGTCGACGGCATCCTCAAGAGTCAGCGCTTCGAGAGCCTGCGTTGCGAGCGGCAGCGTCACCGTAGAGAGCAGGCCGCGCTTGAGCGGTGCCAGGTGCGGAGTAAAGACGACGCGATCGGTAAGGCCCAGAATTTGCTCGATTTCTGGCGTATGGCGATGTTTTCCTACGCCATAGGCCTCCAGATTCTCGTCCGCGCTGCAAAAATGGGTGCGGGTGTTGCACGACTTACCGGCACCCGTCACGCCACTGATGGCGTCGACGACTACGGGGCCGCTCTGGGCCACCCAGCCCGCACGCACGGCAGGCGCGGCAGCAAGACTCGTTGCGGTGGGATAGCAACCGGCGCAGGCGACCAGCACGGGTCTGCCAGCGGCATGGCTGGAAGCAGCGGTCTCTAAGTCCTGGCAGAACAACTCGGGCAGACCGAAGGCACGTGTCTTGAGCAACTCGGGGCTCGTGTGCTCGGCGGCATACCATGTCTCAAAGACGGACGCGTCGCTCAGACGGTAATCGGCCGAAAGATCAAAGCAAGAGACACCCGACGCAAGCAGAGCAGGCACCTGTGCCATGGCAGCCGTGTGCGGCACGGCGAGAAAAACCGCATCGCAGCTCTTGAGTTCAGGGGCGTCATGCGTGGTGAAAACCAGATCGCTCACGCCAGCAAAGCTCGGATACACCGCGGACAGCAGCTGGCCGGCATCGGCGTTGGACGTAATGGCAACAAGTTCAAACTCGGGATGGCCGAGCACGAGGCGAATAAGCTCGGCGCCGGCATATCCAGCCGCGCCGACGATTCCAACCTTTAAAGACATATCGGACTCCTTGTCTGCGGTCTTATGCGTCATTGTGCATTCCGCAGCCGTCGTTATGAGGTAGGTTGAAACTTTAGCACCCGAGAATGCATATTTACGCAAATAATTTGTGTCTTAATGCATTGAAACATACCCGACACATTCGCTTGAAAGAATTGACAAAAAAAGCGAGCTCTGCATTAGCCGCAGCGCATCATGCTGCTGGCCAATGCAGAGCCCACCTTATACGGAATACCAAACTTAAGGGTCGCCCAGAGCAGCCTAGAGCTCGACCGGAACCCATTCGTCGTGATTGCAGATAAAAGCCTCGGGGTCCTCGACGCTAAAGAAGACGAGCGTGGGATCGTTAGGCCCCTCATAGTGCTCGCTCAAGCGCTCAAGATGTTTCCACCCGGACTCGCGCATTTCATCCGAAGCCCGGTCGTCCAGACCCGCACGTCCGCGCAGGATCAACCAACCATGGCCCGGCCACCAACTCGTGGCCTCAAAGCGCTGGTTTTGCAGCAGCTCTTGCCACACATCTTTGGTGCGCGCCGTTACAAACCACAGCTTGCCGTCCTGAATCTGCGCAAACGAGAACGGACGCACATGCGGCTGCCCGTCCACGCTCGTCGCTAGGTACCACGCCGGCACCGACGTCAGATACTCCAGCACCGTATTCAATCCGTCCACGTTTCCTCCTGTCATCTGACCAGTCTTTTTGGAATGGGCAGCTAATTTGGGAAATTAAAGCTCGAGGAGCTCTTCGCTGCCGTCGATATCGCAGAACCGCGCGGCGATGTTGCGGACCGAGAAGAACGCAAGGCGGCCATCGTTGGCACTATCGTGTTGCTCGCCAATGCCCACCATGTGCTTAAAGCCCGTCTGGCGCACCTTGTCACTCACGAATGCATCGTCCTCGAGTGCGGCCTCGCCAGTTAACACGATCCAGCACTCCCCCGGCTTCCAGCCCGATACCTCAAACTTGGGATTCTTGCTCAACTCCGCCCACACGTCCTTGTCGCGCGACGTGCAAAACCACAGCTTGTCGTTATCGACCATGGCAAACGAAAACGGCCTCACGCGGGGCTGATGCCCGTCGTTTGCATCGGTCGTGGCAAGATACCACGCCGGAATGCGCCTGAGATACGAGCAGACGCGCTCGAGCTGAGCCGTGCGATCGATGTCGGTCATAGAGACCCCTTTCTTGCGCTCGAATCGAGCTTAGACGAGTTGAAGATTGATAACGACAACGCATGCCACCAGCAGCGCCATCGCCACCGCGGCCAGTGCATCCCCGCGGCCAAACGTAAGCGCATGCAGACGCGTGCGTCCCCGCTCGCCGTGATAGCAGCGCGCATCCATGGCGGCCGAAAGCGTCTCGGCATGACGGAACACGCCAGTAAACAGCGGAATCGCCACACTGCCGAGCATGCGCACGCCACCGAGCGGACCGCCCGTCACGCGCGCGCCACGGCTTGCCTGTGCATCGGCCGTCTGTTTCATCTCGGTGGCAAATTGTGGCATAAACCGCAGTGCGATACCCATAATCATGCTGAGCTCGTGCGCCGGAAGCCCCACGCGCGCGAATGGTGCGAGCAGGCGCTCAAAACCCGCGGTGAGGTCGAGCGTCGGCGTGGTGAGCGTAATGGCGCTCATGCCGGCCATCATCATCGTCAGGCGACACGCCATAAACGTCGCAGAACGCAGCGAGCCCTCGCTCACCTGCAAAAAGCCAAACTGCCACAAAATGCGGCCACTCTGATCGGAAAACAGGTTGAGCACCGCGACCACCACGACAATCGCCAGCAGTGGTGCCATCGACGATAGGACCCGACGCAACGGAACCCGGGCCGCGACATAGACCAGCACGACAAAAATTGCGACCGGAAGCAGCCCGCGGAAGCTGCCGACGGTGAGCGCAGTGATCAGAAATGCGAAACCTAGGAGCAACTTAGTGCGCGGATCCAGGCGATGCAGCGCACTTTCCCCCGGATAGTAGCTGCCAAATGAGAATGCCTCCATTAGCAGCCCTCCTCTTGCGTGGCCATCTTGGAACCAGCCTGACGCGACGCCCTCAAAGGTCCGTCCGCGCAGCCTAGCAGCATGCCGGCCAACTCGTCGGCCAGCGCCTCAACCGTATAAAGCTTGTCGCAGCGGAGCGGCACACCGGCTTGCACGAGCGACAATGCCATGCGCTGCGCAGCGGGAACGCCCAAACCGATCGATTTGAGCTCGTTCGCGTGCGCAAAAACCTGTGCGGGCGTTCCCTCGGCAAACACCGCGCCCTCGTTCATCACAACGATACGGTCACAACAATTTGCCAGGTCATCCATGCTGTGCGAAACCATGACAACGGTCAGGCCCTCACGATGGAGCCGATCGATGAGCGCCAGGAAATCCCTGCGCGCAGCCGGATCGAGCCCCGCCATGGGCTCGTCGAGCACCAGGACCTCGGGCTCCATGGCGAGCACGCCGGCAAACGCCACGCGGCGCTGCTGACCGCCCGAAAGCTCAAAGGGGCTCTTGTCGCCTATCGCGGCAAGGTCGAGGCCCACGCGCGCAAGCGATGTTGCGACACGACGAACAACCTCGTCTTGCGGCAGGCCAAGGTTGCGCGGGCCAAACGCCACGTCCTGCGCCACGGTCTCGGCAAATAGCTGGCGCTCGGGATACTGAAACACCACGCCGACCTTGGCCTTAACCGCGACGGCGCCTTTCTTGCTTGATAGGTCGAGCCCCAGTGCGCAAACGCTCCCCTCCTGTGGACGAATCAGCCCGTTGAGATGCTGAACCAGCGTTGATTTACCCGAGCCGGTATGACCCGCCAGGCCCAGAAACTCGCCGCGACGCACCGTCAGCGAAACATCACGTAGCGCCCAGGGGCTGTTTGGATCGTTGCCCCAAAGAGCCTGTTTGCCCGATGCGCCCACAGTGGTCGAGCGCTTGCGCCATCGGCGGCGCTCGCGGGCGCTCAGCGTGTAACTATGCGAGAGGTGCGAAATCTCGATGACGGGTTCCGACGCGACCATCCCGTCGGCTGCAGAGGATACATGGTCAAGCACACGAGAATCGGATGCGGAGGGCCGCCCAGCGACGTCCGCCCCGCTCCGCTCAGCATAAACCTGTGCAATCTCGGCGACCATATCCACCTCACGCACCTGCGCGCAAACGGGTACGCCCTTCGCGCGGAGTGCCCTACCTAGACAGCACGACGCCGGCATATCCAGGTTGAGCTGGGCAAGTTCGTCCGCCCGCGTCAAGATTTCCTCGGGCGCACCGAGCATGGCAACGCGCCCCGCCCGAAACACCGCGACACGATCGGCCTCGGCGGCCTCTTCCATAAAGTGCGTAATCATCACGATGGTCATGCCGCGATCGTGCAACGCGCGGCAAACCTTCATGAGGCCCTTACGTCCACGCGGATCGAGCATCGAGGAAGCCTCGTCCAATATGAGCACGCGCGGTTCCATGGCGAGCACGCCGGCAAGCGCCACGCGCTGCTTTTGGCCGCCCGAAAGTGCATGGGTCTCGTGGCGCTCAAAGCCCACCAGGCCCACACCCTTCAGCGCCTCGCGTACGCGCTGCGCAATTTGCGCCGATGGCACGCCAAGGTTTTCGGGACCAAACGCAACGTCATCTTCGACAAGCGTTGCCACCAGCTGATCATCGGGATTCTGGAACACCATGCCCGCGGTCGAACGAATGTCGTAGACCAGCTCGGGATCGGACGCATCCATGCCGTTGATACGCACCGCGCCTGCATCGGGCTGCAGCAGCACATTCAGATGCTTGGCAAACGTCGACTTGCCCGACCCATTGCCGCCGAGGATGCAGAAAAACTCGCCATCCTCGATGTTCAGATCGATACCGTCGAGCGCCGGCGTGACACCGTCATAGCTAAAGGAAACGCCTCGACAATCAATCATGCGCGGCCTTTGACCTGGTTCTTTTTAGGCGTGATGAGGTTGGAGACCGCCTTGTACACTGCAAGCGTGAGCACCGAGTTGAGCACGGTCTTGATAAGGTTGAACGGCAGCACGGCAGGAACCATGAGCGGGGCGATCGCATCGACCGAGCCATACCAGAACCATACGCCAATGGTAAGGTTTGCGACCATAGACAGTGCCGTAGCGGCAATGACGCCGAACACCAGGCCAATCACGGCACCCTTATAGGTATGCATCTTCTGGTAGACGATAGCCGCGGGCAGAATGTAGCCCAGCGTGGCAACCAGGTTCATAAGTGCACCGACCCAGTCACCCGTGGTGAGCGCGTGAATAACGATAGCCATAGCGGCAACAGCAATACCGGTGCCGGGACCATACGCAAAACCGCACACCATCGCTGGCACCAGCGACGGATCGTAGGTCAAAAACGGCGCCGAAGGAAGGATGGGCAGCTGCACGTACATAAACAGGGCGCCCAAGGCACACATCAGCGCCATGGTAACGAGCTGTTTGGTGCTCCACCTATTCGTGTTCTCAAAATGGATATGCTGCGACTGTTCAGACATAAGATCACCTGCCTCTTTCATCCGGACTCTAACCGTTGGTACTGGGATCTCACCAGTTCAGCCGGCATGCGAACCAACGCACGCACGGGTCGCGGACTCATCGGCTCGGACGCAGGTACCGCGCCTGCGCCACGGCGCCCCTCTGGCACCGTCCGATTTACCGCCAGTGGGGAATTTCACCCCGCCCTGAAACAGCAATTCCAAGTCTAGCACGGGCAGGCTTTCGCGCAAGTACGCCAAAGGTAATTTATGGTGGGGATCAGTTGCCGCAACAACCACGTTCCCCACCCTCCCCAAAGTAACGCGCTTTTCGCGGCAAAGCCGCGAAACAGCGAAAGGGACACGTACCCCCATCAACCATGTCCTTCTCCGCGAGCCGACCTCAAGGCCGTAAACGTAGGGGATCCGGGGGCGTGACGGGGCTTCTCTCCGGAACATTCCGCAGGACGCAAAGAGGCTCCGCAGCGCGAAGCGCGATGCGGAGCCTCTTTGCATGTCCGAGGACGTTCCGGAGAGAAGCCCCGTCACGCCCCCGGATTCCCGGTGGGAGTTCTAGACCTTGTCGGCCTTAGTACATACCGCCGCCCTGCTGACCAGCGGTAGCAGCAGCGATAGCATCCTCAAGCTGAGTGTTCTTGGGCACATCGGAAACCGTGGCCTCGGTGATGAGGATCAGGCTGGCGACAGAAGCAGCGTTCTGCAGGGTGACGCGGCTGACCTTGACGGGGTCGAGGACGCCCATCTCGATCATGTCGCCCCACTCGCCGCTGGCAGAGTTGAGACCCTGGCCAGCGGGCAGCTCGGCGACCTTGTCGACCACGACAGCGCCCTCAAAGCCAGCGTTCTTGGCAATGGTTGCGACCGGAGCGGTCAGAGCCTTCTTGACGATGTCGACGCCGATCTTCTCCTCGGGGTCGTCGATCTCGACTGCATCGAGCGCAGGAACAGCGTCCATGAAGGCGACGCCGCCGCCAGCGACAATGCCCTCCTCGACAGCAGCGCGGGTTGCCTGCAGGGCGTCCTCGACGCGGTGCTTAATCTCCTTGAGCTCGGACTCGGTGGCAGCGCCGACCTTGATGACGGCAACGCCACCGGAGAGCTTGGCCAGGCGCTCCTGGAGCTTCTCGCGGTCGAAGTCAGAGGTGGTGTTCTCCATCTCGCCCTTGATCTGAGCAATACGGGCGTCGATGGCCTCCTTGGAGCCAGCGCCGCCGACGATGACGGTGTTGTCCTTGGAGATGGTGACGGACTTAGCGGTACCGAGCATATCGGCGGTGATATCAGCGACCTTCACGCCCAGCTCGTCCAGAGCAGCCTGACCACCGGTGAGGACGGCGATGTCCTCGAGAATGCGCTTGCGGCGATCGCCGTAGCCCGGAGCCTTGACGGCGCAGACGTTGAGGGCGCCGCGGATCTTGTTGAGGACGAGGGTGGGCAGAGCCTCGCCGTCGATGTCCTCAGCGATGATGAGCAGGCCACGGCCAGCGCGCTGGACAGCCTCGAGAACAGGCATGATGTCCTGGACGCTGGAGATCTTCTGGTCGGTGATGAGGATGTACGGATCCTTCATCACGGCCTCCATGCGGTCGTTGTCCGTGACGAAGTAAGCGGAGACGTAGCCCTTATCGAACTGCATGCCCTCAACGGTGTCGATGGTGATGTCGAACGTCTGGGAATCCTCGACGGTGATGACGCCGTCCTTGCCCACGACTTCCATGGCCTCGGCGATCTTCTCGCCGACCTCGGGGTCACCGGCGGAGATGGTACCGACGGAAGCAATCTGCTCCTTGGTCTCGACCGGCTTGGCCTGCTTCTTCATCTCGGCGACGGCGGCGTTGACGGCCTTGTCGATGCCGCGACGGATGGCCAGCGGGTTGGCGCCAGCGGCGACGTTGCGCAGGCCGTCGTTAACGATGGCCTGAGCGAGCAGGGTTGCGGTGGTGGTGCCGTCACCCACGGTGTCGTTGGTCTTGGTGGCGACCTCCTTCACCAGCTGGGCACCCATGTTCTCGATGTTGTCCTCGAGCTCGATCTCCTTGGCGACGGAAACGCCGTCGTTGGTGATGGTCGGGGCACCGAACGTGCGCTGCAGGGCGACATAGCGGCCCTTGGGGCCCATGGTGACGGTAACGGCATCGGCCAGAGTGTTGACGCCCTTGGCGAGCTTAGCGCGGGCATCGGTATTGAACGTAATGTTCTTTGCCATGGTAGGTAATCCTCCAAAAGAAATGTGACTCACGTCGCCGCTTCCGAGTCCTATGCGGCGACCGCGTTCAAAGACGAATCAGAGAGCCTGATGAGACTAGGCCTCGACGACGGCGTAAATGTCGTCGGCGCGCATCAGCAGATACTTCTCGCCGTCGACCTTGACCTCGTTGCCACCGAACTTGCCGTAGATGACAACGTCGCCTTCCTTGACGTCCATGGGGATGCGCTCACCCTTGTCGTTGACCTTGCCAGCGCCAACGGCAATGACGGTGCCGCGCTGCGGCTTCTCCTGAGCGTTGCTGGCGATATACAGACCAGAAGCGGTCTTCTGCTCGGCCTCGTCGGGCTTGACCAGAACACGATCTGCAAGCGGCTTCAAAGACGACATGCTTGTCTCCTCCTTTTTGGGCCGCGTGGTTATGCCACGCGAATTAACCCTATTTGTTTGCGTACGCGTTGAATGGTACCCACGAATGGCGGGTTATACAACACAGAGTCAAAAAATCTTATTTTTTGGCACTTAGATTTTCTGAATGCCGGGGGGATAACTTGTGCGCAGCTCCCGTGTGGCTCCGGAGGGGCGGGGCATAAGGTTTCCTGCTCGGGCAGTCCTGCTCGCACGAAGGCCACATTACGTGGCCTTCGGCTCGTGCGGAACTCACGACAAACCTTATGCCCCGCCCCTCCGGAGCCACACGGGAGCCAAGTTAACTAGTTCGGGCGCGGCATTCAGAAACGTCAGTGCAGCAAAATGGCGATGCGGATGGGAACATGGGCATGGCTTTCGCTGCACGCACGGGTCCCCTGGGGAGCACCGTGCATTTTTGGGAGTATTCAGCAGACCAGGATGGCTGTATACGCGCCAGACACATCTTACTGGTCCCAAGGACGCCTCCGACCGGCGATTTGGGTCGGCAGGCAGACCCCATCAGGGCATAAAGGCATGCCTCGTGCCTGCCCGGACGCCAAAATGACGTCAATCCCCATGACATTACCCGACCGCAACGGCGCCGGCAGAGCTCGCAGTGCTGAATACTCCGTTTTTTGCACGGCCCAGGCGGGGGTACATCAGGGCCAGAAAGAACATCCCAACCTTTTTATGCAATCTGTAATGGGAAGTATGCAAAACACCATGAGGCAGCATTGCAAATGTCCAATTTGAACGCGCGGGGCAGCAGCGCCTCCACCCCACGCACAAATCCGGCAGAGCAGGGACGCTCATAACGAGTCCCCACCGATATGCAGACGTGGCTCGAGCGCCATCCCAAAATAAGTCGCCCGGGCCGCGTTTAACGACACGGCATGAGCATCAGCGCTCGTAGATTACGTTACCTGCCAGGTAGGTGGCCTGAACGTTGGTGGCTTGCAGCTCTTGGGGGTCAACGGTGAGCGGGTTTTGGTCCAGGACTACCAGGTCAGCATACTTGCCGGGCTCCAAGCTGCCGAGGTTTTGCTCGTCGCCTGCTGCATAGGCGCTGCCCAAAGTGTAGTTGCGCAAAGCCGTTGCCGCGTCGATGCGCTCGCTCGGCAACCAGCCGCCCTCGGGCCAGTGGCTTTTGGGGTCCTGGCGCGTGATAGCCGTGTAGAGCACGTCCATGCTGGTAACGGGCGTGATGGGGCTGTCGGTACCGAAGGCTTGGCGAATGCCGCGCTGCTTATAGGTTGCGAACGGCCACATGATGCGGCTGCGCTCCAAGCCCAAATCGCGCTCCGGTCCACCCGGGTCGAGCGTAATGTGGCAGGGCTGGCTCGAGGCGACGACGTTGAGCTTGCGCAGGCGGTCGATGTCCTCGGGCAGGAGGTTCTCCAGGTGCTCGAGCGTGTTGTGGCCGTGCTGGGGCAGGCCGTACAGACCGGCGGCTTCCTCGAAGATATCCAGCGCGGCATGAATCGCACCGTCGCCGATAACGTGGATGCGCACGGCGCGGCCGCGCTCCGCAGCCGCCAGAACCAGCTTGCGCATGCGCTCGGCGGAAACCGTCAGACGGCCTTGGTCGCCCGGGAAGCGCGGATTGGTATAGGGCTCGGTGAGATATGCCGTATGTTCGCTCGACACGCCGTCAAAGAACTGCTTAAAGCCCGGCGCCGAAAGCAGTGCGTTGTTCGCGTAACGTGCCTGCAGCTCTTCTAGACGCGACTGGTCATCCAGCAGCGTGGGGAACAGATGGGCACGAATGCCCAGCTTGCCGGCTGTCTGCAGTTTGTCGTAGACGTCGTCGCGGATAAAATCGCAGCCCGGCATGGGCATGAGCGACATGTCGCAGATCGAGGTGATGCCCTGCTCGGCCATGCGCCTCATTTGATCGGCGTAAGCGCTTGCGATGCGATCTTCGCCCAGCCACTCTAGGCAGCGCGGCAACAGCTGCATGGCGGCCGCCTCGTGAGCAATGCCCGTGAGCTCACCGTTTGCGTCCTTGTCGTAGCTGCCGCCCGCTGGCGGCTCGCTGTCGCGCGTGACGCCGAGCGCCTCGAGAGCGCGACTGTTGAGCCACAGCGTGTGGCCGTCGCCCGAGTACATAACGCAGGGACGATCGGGAAATACCGCATCGAGCGACGCCTTGGTAGGATGCTCGGGCGGGTCCCAACGGTAGTCGCGCCAGCCCTGCGTCACAACCCAAGCGTCGTCGGGCAGATCCTGGGAAAACTCGAGCACGTGCTGCACCAGCGCCACCTCGGACGTGCCCCCATCCATGAGCATATACGGCGAGGAACCGACCGAGGTATGAAAGAAGTGCAGATGAGCGTCATGGAAACCGGGGCAGACAAACTGCTCGCCGTAGTCGATAACCGGCGTGGCGGCAGGCGCGGCGGCGATCACGTCATCGGGCTTGCCGACTGCGACGATACGGTCGCCTGCGATGGCAATCGCCAGCTCACGGGCGGTATCGATGCCATCTTGCGAGGTAAAGACGTTCTTAGAGCGGATAATCCGATCGATATGTTGCATGGGCATCCCCATCTCTGGCAGGAAATTCAACACCCCCGAGTGTACTCCACCGCCACAGCTGCAAAACGTCAAGCGGTAAACGGCACCTTTCCCAACCCCAACGGCCCCGCCTGCCACTTGGGGACGGGGTAGAAATGGTAGATTTCAAGCTTGAAAGCCGCATCCAAGGCTGCGTGCACAAGCAATTTGGACCTGTCAAGGTTACGGAGGTATCCATTTCTACCATTTCTGCCCCGTCCCCAAGTGGCAGGTGGCATACTGGAAAGAGCCTGTACGATTTTGCGATAAACCAGCAAGGAGCAAATCGACCATGACGAAGACCAAGGCACAGCAGATTATGGCAGCGACCGAGGCCCGCGCGGCTGATGACGTCACCGCAGCCATCCAAGATATCGCCGCCGAGTTTGAGCCCTACATCATCAAGCAGCGCCGGCACTTCCATAAGCACCCGGAGCTGAGCCTCGCCGAAGAGCGCACGACTTCTGACATCGCCAACCAGCTCGACGCCATGAATATCCCCTACGAGCGCCCGCTTAAGACGGGCCTGGTGGCGACCCTTCGCGGCACCGCACCCGACGCCTACCGCGAGGACGGCACGCCGCGCCGCCGCATCCTGCTGCGCGCGGATATCGACGCCCTACCCGTCACCGAGCAGACCGGCGAGGAGTTCGCCAGCGTCAACGAGGGCTGCATGCACGCCTGCGGCCACGACTGCCACATTGCCATGATGCTCGGCACGCTGCAGATCCTGCGCCATATGACCGACGACATCCACGGCGAGGTCCGCATCGTCTTCCAACCCAGTGAGGAAAACGGCCAAGGCGCCAAACTCATGATCGGCACGGGCGTGCTCGACGGCGTCGACGGCGCCTACGCCGCACATATCTGGAGTGAGGTCGACGCCGGCACCGTAAGCTGCGAGCCCGGTCCGCGCATGGCCAATACCGACTGGTTCCGCATTGATGTCCGCGGCACCTCGTGCCACGGCGCCATGCCCCAGCGCGGCCACGACGCCGTCATGGTGGCGGCCGAGATCGTCAACGCCCTGCAGACCATCGTTTCGCGCGAGATCAGCCCCTACGAGCCGGCCGTCATTACCGTCGGCGAGCTGCACGGCGGCACCGCGCGCAACGTTATCGCCGGTACCGCCTACCTCGCCGGCACGGTGCGCACCTATGGCGATTCGACGCACGAGGAAATGCCCGAGCTCATGCGCCGCATCGTAGAGCACACTGCGGCGGCCCTGGGCGCCGAGGCTGAACTTACCGACTACACCATCGCCAACTACAAGGTCGAAAACGACGTCGCCTCGAGTGAGCGTTGTCGTCAGGCCGTGGTCAAGTGTCTGGGTGCAGCCGGCGAAGGCCATTATCGCGGCACGCTTTCGGGCGAGGATTTCTCGGAGTACCTGCGCCGTGTACCGGGTGTGCTTGCCTTTGTGGGCACGCGCAATCCCCAGATCGGCGCCACCTATGCCCAGCACTCCTGCTTCTATAAGATCGACGAGAGCGTGCTCGCCAAGGGCTCCATGGTAGCCGCTCAGTATGCTATCGACTTTTTGGCCGAGCCCACGCAAGAGGAGCTCGACGGCCCCACGATTGCCGCGGTTGCCGAGACCAATCCCGACTTGGCCGCCAAACTGCGCTCTGCCAAGGCAACAGCCGCCGAGGCCCGCGACGCCATGCACGACGCCCGTACCGCCCGCCATGCCGCCATCAAGGGCATTCACGATGCCCGTGCCGCCGCTCGCCACGAGGAGAAGCACAACGAGTAGTCGAATCGCGACCATCTCGCAGCCGTAGCTACATCGCGATGTCAAAGCGGGGGCGGACGTTTCGACACGTCCGCCCCCGCTCATTCGTCAAGCACTATTTCTACCATTTCCACCCCGTCCCCAAATGGCAGGTGACAGGGCTACTCGTCTTGCGGGTCCTCGTCGGAGCTTGGCGCGGGCTCCGTCGTGGGCTCGGACTCCGTCGTGGGCTCGGACTCCGGCGCAGATCCCGGGACAGACTCAGGCTCGGGCTCAGGCGCGACATCCGGAGCGCTGTAACCCGAGGGAGCGGACTTCTTCTCGAAGGGCAATACAAAAGTCAGGACGTCGTCCTTATCCTCGTCGGCCCACTCGCTTGCATAACGTGCGACCCAATAGCCAACGGCACGGTGCTTGAGCATCTTGCCAAAGACCGTTAGAAATACGGTGACGAAAGCGATCAGCACCAGGAACAGTACGAGTGAGATGCCACCGCCGGTAACAATTGCCTCAATACCCGTAGGACGATAGTAGTAGCTATACATACCGACAGAGGCAATAGCGCCAAAGACCGCCGTCAAGATCCATGTGACAACGTTGGCGACCAGGCCCGTCAAAAACTCGGGAAGGAATGAAGCGCAAAACAGCTTGGTCTTATTGTTCTTAAAGGCCGCCCAGACCTTGTCGAGCGAAAACGCGCTCTCGACGCGACCGGTCACCGCAAAGTGCATCACGGCGATATCGGCGAACATCTTAAAGAAGACTCCCAGGACCGCCGTGGCAATCATAGCCAGGACAAGCAGGCCAAGCGAGCCAAACAGCGCAGTCTCGAGCGCAGAAGAGCCGTAATACGAATACGAGCCCGCCGCGCCAATTACCACGCTCTCCACCAGCGAAAGCACTACACCAATAACGGGAATGGCAGCGATAATCTCGAGCACGACCGAAATAACGCTCGAAAAGACCCCGAGGCCAAACGATGTGGAACGCATCAACGGACGATCCATGCCGTCATCGATCTTAAGCGACAGGTCGCGACCCCACTCGATGCCAAAGCCCGAACCGCACACACTCGCCACGCAGGCGGCCAAAAAGCCGATGGCAGCTGCAATACCGCCGATAACGGGAATGAACAGCACGAGCACCGACACGACACAGATAAGCGCCGGCAAAAAAGCAATCTGGCACACGCGCTGCAGCACGCCCGGAGTCTTGGTCATGTCTTGGAACGCCTGAGCCACACAGCCCTTTGGCGCATTCGCCACGGGCGGTTGCGGAACAAACTGCTGGGGCTGAGACTGTCCCTGGGGAGCGGGGCCGGCGGCCTTGACCTCGGTATTAGGGGCACCGCACACGCCGCAGAACTTGTCGTTATCGCCCATGGGGGCGCCACACTGCGAACAGAACATCGAAATCATCCCTTCGTATCTAGAGCGAATCACCTGGATCGCAAACGACGTCTTTGGCAACATTATCGCGCAATGTGGGGACAAATACCCCAAGATGACCGATTTGAAACGTAGGCGGCTTTATTCAATGGTTCGAAGGGTATATCCGCGCTAGTTCGTGCCGCGGAAGCCCTTGCCCACGATCTCGGAGCTGTCAACGATCGTGATAAACGCATCTGGATCGATATCGCGGGTATAGCGGCGCAGTTGCACTGCTTCGCGACGGCTCAGCACGCTCATGATCACCGTCACGCAATTGCCCGAGAAGGCGCCGTAGCCGCGGCTGATCGTTGCCGTGCGGTTGAGATGCTTGACGATAAACTCCTCGACTTTACGTGGCTCTGCGCAAATAATCGTACAGACCTTGCGCAAGTGAATGCTCTCGATGGCCTTGTCGACCACAAGCGTCTTGGCAAAGAGGCCGAGCACGCAGTACAGGCCAACGCGCGGACCGTACAAAAAGGCCGCGATGGTCACGATGCCGATATCGACCAACAGCAAGGCGCGTCCGATCTCGAGCGTCGTGCGACGCTTGAGGATCATGGCAAGGATATCGGTGCCGCCCGTCGAGGCGCCAATATCAAAGACAATGGCACTGCCGAGCGCCGGCAAAATCACGGCAAAACACAGGTCGAGCCACATATCTCCCGTCATCGAAACATCCGTCGGAATGAAGAGCTCAAACAGCGAGACGTAGGCCGAAAGCGCAAACGAGGCAAAAACGCTCCAAAGGATTGCCTTGCGCTCCAAAAAGATAAAGCCCAAGACGACGAGAACCGCATTGATGATCCACATAAAGACGCCGACGGGCAGAGTCGGGAACAGCGTGGAAAGAATGACCGACACGCCCGAGGTTCCGCCGAAGGCAAAGTGATTGGGGGTTTTAAACGCAACGATGGCGAACGCCGTGAGGATCAGGCCCAGATTGAGCTCGGCGAAAAAGCGCGGGAAGCCCGGCTCCTGGCTGCGCTTGCGGCCGGCACGCTCGCCGCGCTCGATATCGGCGCGATCGACCACGCGCTCCATCGGCACCACGGGAGGACGATGCACCTCCTCGGCGGCACGCGATGCCGCCTCTGCCGCGGCGGCCTCAATCGCCCATGCCTTGCTTTCTGTTTCGTGCTCGTCGGCCATTACGGCAACCCCTCGTTAACAATTTGGAAACAATGCGCCCATTAGGGTAACGCGGAACGCGAAGATTGCAACCCTAAGTTAGACGAGCGGAATGACTACATCGAGGGCATATAGAAAACGGTCGACCGCACTTTTGCTTGCGCGGTCGACCGTTTAGCGTTTTCGCAGGTAAAACCTATCGAAACAAACCTGTCCCTATTTGGTAGGTTACTCGTGCTGGCTGGTGCGATGCTCGTACTCCTCGGGGGTGATGACATCCTCGATGCGCAGGTTGACGCCTGCCACCTCAAGGCCGGTCATCGCGGCCAGACGCTCGGTCACGCGCGCCTTAACGTCGTCGAAAATCGCGGGTGCGTAGGCGCCGTACTCGATAATGACGGAAATGTTGACGACCACGCGGTTGTCATCGGTGACCTCGACCGTCACGCCCTTGGTCAGGTTCTCGGCACCAAACTGCTCCTGCACAAAGTGCATAAGGTTGCCCTTCATGCCCAGGACGTGCGGCACCTCGCGGGTGGCCATGGCGACGATCTTCTCGATCACACCGTTGGAATAGGTCAGCGAATCCTCGGACTCGTCCGCTTCCTCGTCATCCTCGTCCGCATCGTCGGCGGGCTCGGCCTCGACGAGCGCCCCGTCCTCGAGCGTTACGTCCTCAGCCTCGGCGGCGACGGTCTCGTCTGCCTCGAGCTCGGTATCGGCCACATCGACCTTCGTGTTAAAAGCCATGGTTCCTCCTTATGCCCACCGCACACGCGGCGGTCGAATACATACTAGCGGCCGCTAAACAGACGGCCGAAGAAGTTGACGATCCCGTTCTCGCCGTCACGGATCTGGCCAATCACGGCGCCGATCAGCACAAAGAATGCGATGACGAGTGTGTCCCACAGGCCGAGCGTGAGCACCAGCACGGCGAGCACAAAACCAGCGACAGCTCCGAGCGTGGTGTTGGGATGACGGACGGCATAGCTCCAGATGGCCGCCCCCGTACCCTTGATGAGACCCATGGCCTCGTCAAAGTCGCTGGCGGCGCTGTCGTGCTGCTTGCCGGCCTCGGGCTTGGTGTCGGCGGACTCGCCTGCCGGCGTAGCGTTCTGGTCGATCGTCAGGCGCGGGGTGCGGACGGTCTTGTCTTGATTGGTATCACTCACCGGAAACCTCCACGGTCTGGACGGTAGTCTTGGACGGCAAAAAACGGACGCGTGCGGTCGTGCCCGGCGTGCCGAGCATGGTGTCGCAGGCCTCCTCGATACGTTGCTGCATCGCGGTTGCAAGGGAGGCCACGTCCCGGTCATCGAGCGCGATGGCGTCGACCTTAAAACGGACGAGCGATTCGTCGGAACCCTGCACGCGCGCCTCGACATGCTCGACCATCACACGGTCGTCGCGCTCTGCCGCAGCGCGAGCGCACGAGGAAAGCGCTGCGAGGGTGACCTCGATGTTGCGCTCCCCCGCCGGATGCACGCAAGACGGCTCGCGACGCGCGAACATCAGGCGGAAAAACCCGATGAGCACGCCAAGTGCCACGATGGCGGCGCACACCGTAACGACGACGCGAGGCATGGTGTCACGCAACAGCAGCATAAAGCGATACGTATACGGTCCCCAGAACTGGCAGACAAGCGTGCCCAGCGCCACGATGGCGGCGGCAAGGTACACGGTTGCTAGGGCTCGTTTGAGTACGCGCACGCGCGCTCCCTTCAGGTTTCGGTCCACAGAATGCAAAACGATTCGCATCATTATAAAAGAGCCGGGTCCGGTGCCATACGCACGCGGATCCGGCTCATCTATTCCACGAGGCTTGTATGCTCGCTTCATTATGCCCAGATATGCACGGCTTAACCCGTGCAGGCGCTACTCCTCCTCGAGGGCAGCGATGACCTCGTCGGTCATGTCCATGGTGCTGTAAACATCCTGAACGTCGTCGAGCTCCTCGAGACGGTCGATGAGGCGCTGGACCTTCTTGGCGTCGGCACCGGAGACCTCGGTCGGGGTGGTCGGAACCATAGTGGTCTCGGAGCCCTTGACCTGGATGCCCTGCTCCTCGAGCGCCTTGGAAACAGCCATGACGTCGTTGGCGGCGGTCCAAACGATCCACTCCTCGCCGGCGTCCTCGT
This sequence comes from Collinsella sp. HCP3S3_E11, assembly GCF_052067375.1. NCBI lineage: Bacteria > Bacillati > Actinomycetota > Coriobacteriia > Coriobacteriales > Coriobacteriaceae > Collinsella > Collinsella sp. HCP3S3_E11. The sequence goes on from NZ_JBQHQI010000001.1 coordinate 408,537, forward strand.
AGTCGTCGCCACCGGCCTCGGCGATAGCCATCATGAACTCTTCCTCGTCACCGGCAGCACCGTTGGCGATCATGGTCTCCTTCTTGGCGTTCTCGTCCAGAATCTCCTTGGCGACGACGATCTGGCCCTTGCGCTCAAACTGGAAGGCGACGGAGCCGGAGGTGCCCAGGTTGCCGCCAGCGTGGGAGAAGGCGGAACGGACATCGGCGGCGGTACGGTTGCGGTTATCGGTCAGGCAGTCGACGTAGACGGCAACGCCGGCGGGGCCATAGCCCTCGTACACGATGTTCTCGTAGACGGCGGCATCGGCACCCGAACCGAAGGCCTTGTCGATAGCGGACTTGATCTTGTCCTTGGGCATGGACTGAGCCTTGGCCTTGGCAACAGCAGCGGCGAGGCTGGCGTTGTTCTCGGGCAGCGGGTCGCCGCCGAGACGGGCAGCAACGGTGATGTTGCGGCTCAGCTTGGAGAAGAGGGCGGAACGCTTGGCGTCCTGCGCGCCCTTACGATGCTTGGTTGTGGCCCACTTAGAGTGTCCGGACATACGTGTCTCCTATCGGTTTCGACCTAAAGCCCAGCGCAGATGCTCGGGCAATATAAACAAACGTCGTTATGATATACCTACTGGCCTGCGAGATAAACCCCAAAATGAAGGCGTCGTGATGATGCAGCCCCTTGGTGCAAAGTAACCTGTCCCCTTTGCACCAAGTTAGAACCAGAGAAGGTCGCTGCGGGTGATGGTGGCGCCGATGGCGAAGGGCATGCAGGCGATGACTGGATACAGGTAGCGCATGTAGGTCGAGCCGTTGCAGGGACCGATCAGGCACACGGCGAGCACGCCCAGCAGCGGCACCCAAATGGCCAGCCCGCGCCACGAATGACGACGTAGCAGATAGACCACCACAGCGATCATGATCCACACATAGGTGGCCGAGCTCATGGTGAGCGAGATAAACGGGATGCGTTGTACTGCCACGCGATACAGGTTGATCAGGTGGTCGCACCAGCGCACAACCTTGCTATCGACCGGATGGAAGTCGAAGTACTTGAGGTTATCGGGCTTCGCCATGATCTCGGCACTGCGCGCCGTGCTGTAGACCCACGCATCGCGGGCACTCGGATAAAAGTAGCCGTAGTAGTTATTGATGAGCGCCGAGATATAGCACTCGGGATCCTTTTTGAACATCTGGGCCCACACCTCAAAATAGGCCTTGATGTCCTCCTGCGAGGCGTACTCGTTAAAACAGTTTTTTACGGCATCCGACTTGTCGGGGTTGTAGCGGCGGCCCAGATTCTCGTACTTGAGCACCCGATCGATCGCAGCGCGTTCCTTATCGGTCACCAGACCGTCGCAGGGAGCTTCCTCAATCGTGCCGTCGTCTTTGACCTTGGGGTTAACGCCCGAATTAAGGCCGTCGTGCTTTTGGACGAAGCGCGCCGTCTGTTGAAACGGAATCGAGAGGATCTCGCGCTTGGAGCCCGGCGTGATATCGTGCGCGGGCATAAAGACCTTGGTAAAGTACATGTTGGAGGCAAGGCAGAGCGCGAGCACCGCGAGAACGCCGGCCCAGCGGAAGCGCGGCGTGGCGCATGAGGGTGCGACGCCAGACTGTTTGACCACGCGACGGGCCACATGCGCGTCCCAGGCGCAAAACGCCGCCGCAATCACGCAGGCCGCCAACGGAAAGACCAGGCCGCCATTGCGCAAAAACGTGGAACCCATGGCGCCCAGCACGAGCAACAGCCAGTCGTGGCGCGCAAAGAGCACAGGCGTGCGCTCGCCCGCGCGCTCGGCATTGACATCGCGACGGGGCAGGCCACATGCCACGAGCTTGACGGTCTGAACGAGCAGCACCAGAAACGCATCGGCAAACAGTACGTCTTTGGTCAGCAGCGCCGCGTAGTTGGAGAACATCGGCATAAACGCAAAGAACAGCAAGATGACGCCGCGGACCGGCAGGCTCACGCCCAGCTTACGCAGCGACGATATGGAATAGGCCACACAGGCGGCCGTGATGACAAATTGGGCGCAGGTGTAGATGGCAAGACCCGCATTGGCGCTATTGAATAGCGAAAGCCCCAGTTGCACACACGAGCCGATGATGGCCGTGTGCACCACCGGATGATGGCCGTTGAGCAGCACGTTGGGGTTAAGCAGGCGCAGGTAGTCGCTCGTGCCGTTGGGATAGTTGAACCATTGGCGGATCTGCGCGCCCGTATCTCCCATAAAGAGGCCGGGCAGCGAGGCGATAAGCGTGGGCGCCCAGACAATCATGAGTACAAGAAACGGCCCAACAAAAGGATGGACCGAGAGCACGGCGTGGGTAACACGCCACACGCGGCCAAAATGCGCCTCCGAAAACGGAATGCGGCGAGAACTCAACCAATCCAAAAACTCAAAAGCCAGATAGAAGGCCACAATCGCCAGAAGCATCCAGCCCGCGCCGCCAATCCAGGCGCAGATAACGCGCGCCTTGTCGCCCAGCACAATCTCGGCCGAATCGGTGAGGTCGTAACTGCGGCCGAACACCATGCAGACGGCAAAGAACAGCGACGGCAGCACGACCGAGGGGCGCCAAGCGTCACCGCGGCCAAAGAACACATAGCGAAACGGTAGCGTGAGTAGGCAGGCCAGCGCGAGCAGCATCACAGCGTCGGTATGGCCGGCAAATGAGAGGAGTACCTCGTAGCACACGTAAAGCATGCCCGTCGCCTTGGGATCGATCGCCAGGACCGCGTTGCTCGACACCGGGGCGGGATCGATGGAAAACGCCGTGGTCGCCAGCAGGGCGAGCAAAAATGCGACGAACGTCTGCTTGGCGGGATAGCGCTTAAACCAAACGATGCGGGCGGCGTCGCGCGCAGCCGTTGTGGAGAGATCGGAATCCTTCACAGTCCGAAAAGCCTTTCTAGAAACCTGCCAAAAGGGACAGGCTTATTTTGGCAGGTTTTATCTGGGGAAACGTTACGGTTCTGTCATCATTGCCTGGCAAAACCACCACAAAGGTGCCTGTCCCCTTTGTGGTGTATGTGGTGGTTAGGCGTCGAGATAGATGCGCTGGGGACGGTTGCGGCGGAGGGCAAAAATGATGAGCGCCAGGCCCGCGATCACGAGCGGCAAACTCAGCAGCTGGCCCATGGTGATGACGCCGCCCAGCAGATAGCCCAGCTGGGCATCGGGCACGCGCACGAACTCAACGAAAAAGCGGACGATGCCGTACCCCATCACAAACACACCCATAAACGTACCCTGGGGCAGCAGCGGTTTTTTGCGGCTGAGCACCTGCAGAATGCAAAAGAGCACAATGCCCTCGAGAAATGCCTCGTAGAGCTGGGATGGATGGCGCGGCATATCGCCCGCTGTCCCGCCAAAGATCACGCCCCAGGGCAGATCGGTCGGCTTGCCCCACAGCTCGCCGTTGACAAAGTTGGCGCAGCGCCCCAGGCACAGGGCCAGCGGAGCACCGATAACGGCAAGGTCGGCGATGGTCCAGGCGTCGAGCTTGTACATGCGGCACACGAGCACGCCTCCGATGATGCCGCCCACCAGGCCGCCATGGAAACTCATGCCGCCTTCGTTGGTGGCAAAGATCTCGAGCGGATGCGCCCAGTAGTAGCCGTCACCGTAAAAGATGACGTAGAACAGACGGGCGCCAATGATGAGGCCAAAGACCACACCAACCACGACACTCATCAGGTCGTCGACCGTAATGTCAAAACCCCAACGACGCTGCGTGCGGTACATGACGACCGCCGTGAGCAGAGCTCCGACCACATAGGCCAAGCCGTACCAGTAGATGGTGATGGGCCCCGCCGAAATGGCGACAGGATCAAGCATATGGTAGAGGTCGTTGAGCATATCGGTCCCCCTGCTCCCTACATACAAATGCGGCCGCGGGCCTTTCGCTCGCAGCCGCACATTTGGGCATGACGTCTATGCGGAGCACATCGCCCGCAGCTTTCGCTTCTCAGAACGGCGCATACTCGTCGTACAGATCCTCGACCTCGCCGGAGGCATTGACCTGCTCGACACGCGTAACGCCGGGCACGTGCTCCTTGAGGATACGCTCGACGCCCATGGAAAGCGTCAGAGCGCTCATGGGGCAACCGGCGCAGGCGCCCTGGAGCTCCAGCTTGACGACGCCCTCGTCATCAACGCCCATATACTCCATGTCGCCGCCGTCGGCCTGCAGGTTGGGGCGAATCTCTTCAAGAACCTTCTTAAGCAGCTCTTCGTTAACAGCCACAGGGGCTCCTTTCTCACAATAACGCGGGCGCGCCCGCGGACAGAGCTATGTTACTACAGCCATGTACCCGCTCGCGAGCCGTCCATGCGCGCGGACACGACTTTCACGAGCAGTTAATTTGACAGTCAATTTGGAACGGGGCTTAATTAGCCGCTTTTGCCAACGCCCGGCGCTCGTACACGCTGCCGCTACTGCTGCGTTTGTTCCCCGGTACCAATGTGGACATCGACGATAACCTGGCGGAAGCTAATGCCACAGGAGTCGAGAATGCGGCGACTGATGCGGCCGTCGTCGGTGTCGGCGTACTTATTGTCCAGATAGACAACCTCGCCCACACCTACCTGCGCCAGGATTTTGGCACAGTCGTGGCACGGGAACAGCGTGACGTAGACCGTGGAACCCTCAAGGTCCTTGAGCGAGCCGCGGTAGTTGAGCACGGCGTTGGCCTCGGCATGAACTACGTAGTTATGCTTGTCCTGCAGCGGGTCATCGCTCGTGCCCCACGGGAAAAAGTCGTCGTTGAGCGCCGAGGGCGTACCGTTGTAGCCCACCGAAAGAATGCGGTGGTTGGTGCTGGCGATGCACGCGCCCACCTGCGTATTGGGATCCTTGCTGCGGCGCTGCGCGGCGATGGCCACGCTCATAAAGAACTCGTCCCAGCTAATAACGTCGCGGCGCTTGCCCGACGCGGTTTGATGAAGATCGTCCGACATGGCAGACACCTCCGAAATCGAAATAGTTTGGCCCATTGTAGCAGGTGAAAGGCGGGGCTGTTTCCTCCCGGCGCCGACGTTCTTGGCTTTATGCGCGGCGAGGCTTTTGGTTGATGCGGTACAGCTCGGCGAGACCCCGCAGCGTCAGCGCGTCGTCTACCGTCAGGCTGTGGCCGACCAACGCCGCGAGCGCCTCGGCATCGTCGCCGGTGATGACAATGGGCACGCCGCCCTCGCCTGCCGCCTTGGTCGAGCGCATCTCGGCAAGCACCATGTCGAGCATGCCGTCGATACGGGCCACCTCGCCCAAGACCACGCCCGAGCGCATGGCCTCGCGCGTGTTGCGACCGATCACATGCGTGGGTGCCGAGGGCTCGACTTGCGGCAGGCGCGCCGCAGCGGCCGAGAGCGAGCGAGCGCCGAGCGCCAGCCCCGGCGCGATAACACCGCCGACAAAGGTTCCGCGCGCATCGATGACCTCGATATTGGTCGTAGTACCCAGGTCGATCACGATGCACGGAGAGCCGTAGACGGCACGGGCCGCCACGGCGTCGGCGATGCGATCGGGACCGATCTCGGCCGGGTCGTCGTAGTGCACGGGCATGCCGGTCTTAAGTCCCGGCCCCACGGTGAGCACGCGCCCCGTGCAGGTACGGGAAAGTGCCGCCTTCCACGGGCGCTCGAGCGCCGGCACCACGCAGCTCAGCACTGCTGCCGCGGGAAAGAGCACACCAGGCATGCCCGCATCGGCTGCCAGTGCGCCCATGACCCGCGCGAGCCTCATGCGCGCCTCATCGGCCGTAATGCTCGGCGGCGTCGTGATCTCGCACGTCGCAAGCGGGCATTCCTGCGCCGCGGCCGAATCCTCGGCAAACAGACCAAAGCGAATGAACGTGTTGCCCACGTCGACCGTCAATATATATGCGCACCCATTAAGCATCGTCGGCGCTCCTTTCGTCTGCCCAGCAGTATATCGCCTACCCGAACCAGCCATCCCAGGTAGTCATTTTGGGACGGGGCTATTTTAGCTACCCCAATATGTCGGTTGATATTTGCCCCAATCCCAGATAATTCGTCGACTGTCAAAGGGTAGCTAAAATAGCCCCGTCCCAAAATGACTACCTTGCCGCTATACTGATGCGCGGTCGTGCGCGAGCTCACGCGGCGGCCCTTGGTAACCCGACTTCCCGCGCCGTATCCGTAGCGGCGCTTGCGGGGGAAGCGGATATACGCAAAGGAGTTCTATATGGGCAATCCCTCGAACCGCACCTCTATGCGCGGTCAACTCACGCTGCGCGGCGTCGTCATCGGCGTCCTTGGCTGCGTGATTATCACGGCAAGCTCGGCCTACACGGCCCTCAAGATGGGCGCCCTCCCCTGGCCGATCATTTTCGCTGCCGTCATCTCGTTGTTCTTCCTTAAGCTCATGGGCAATGCCAGCCTCAACGAGGCCAACGTTACCCACACCATCATGTCCGCGGGTGCCATGGTCGCCGGCGGCCTGGCGTTTACCATCCCGGGCGCCTGGATGCTGGGCTATGCCGACCAGATCAGCTGGCTCGACATGTTTATCGTGGCGCTCGCCGGCACCATTTTGGGCCTTCTGGCAACGGCGCTCATCCACCGTCACTTTATCGTGGACGCCGCGCTGGAGTTTCCCACCGGCAACGCCGCAGCCCAGACCCTGCGTGCTACCGAGGCCGGCGGCAAGACCGGCAAGCAGCTCTTTGGCTCCATGGCCATCGCAGGCATCTATAGCGTGCTGCGCGACGCCCTGGGCGTGGTGCCCAGCATGCTGTGCACGCTCAATATCCCCGGCGTGACCTTTGCCATCTACAACTCGCCCATGTTGCTGTCCATCGGCTTTTTGGTGGGCTTTGCCCCCGTCGCCTTCTGGTTTGCCGGCGCGCTGCTGGGCAACTTTGGCATTATCGTCGGCGGCACCGCTGCCGGCCTGTTCGATATTGTGACCGCGCAGGGTATCGTCAAGTCCTTAGGTATGGGCCTTATGATGGGCTTTGGCGTCGCCGTCGTCCTTAAAGACATCCTGCCGCAGGTCGCCGGTATCGTTCGCGGTCTTGCCGCCGACAGCTCCACCGACACCGACGAGCAGTCGCTCATCTCGGGCTCGCTTAAGCTCGACGCCGGCATCATCGGCCTGGGCACCGCCGCCATCGCCGTGATCATCGCCATCGCGCTCGACCTTGGCCCCGTCCCAGCCGTCATCGTCACGCTGTTCACCTTTGTCACCACCATCATGAGTGCGCAGAGCTGCGGCCAGACGGGTATCGACCCCATGGAGATCTTTGGCCTCATCGTCATGCTCATCGTAGCGGCCTTCGCGCAGCTTGCTCAGGTCAAGCTGTTCTTTATCGCCGGCATCGTGGCCGTGGCGTGCGGCCTTGCGGGCGACGTCATGAACGACTTTAAGGCCGGCGCCATGCTGGGCACCAACCCGCGCGCACAGTGGATCGGCCAGGCCATCGGCGGCATCGTGGGCGCACTGGTCGCTGCCGCCGTCATGGTCGCGCTCGTCACCGCCTATGGTCCGGACGCCTTTGGTCCCGACAAGAGCTTTGTGGCCGCACAGGCAAGCGTAGTCGCCACCATGGTCTCGGGCATCCCGAGCGTGCCGTGGTTCGCAGGCGGTTTTATCGCCGGCATCGTCATGTATTGGCTCGGCATTCCGGCCATGATGATCGGTCTGGGCGTGTACCTGCCGTTCTACATGTCGCTCACGGCCTTCTTGGGCTCCTGCGTCAAGCTCGCCTACGACAAGTGGGCCGCACACCGCGACGCCGCCGGTCTTTCGGGCAAAGAGAAGGCTTCCAAGGATGCTGCCTTCCAGGAGCAGGGCCTGGTCGTCGCCAGCGGCCTGCTGGGGGGCGAGTCTGTCGTTGGCGTTATCCTGGCGTTTGTCTCCGTCGGCCTGAGTCTGCTGGGCTAAACCCAACAACAACGTACCCGTACAGAGCGCAGGGTCGGAGACCATCCGGCCCCGCGCTCTGTATCTGTCGAAACACTCGGCCGCAACCGCATTTGACGTCCCCCTTACCTGCTCGTCTAAGTTTCACGTCAAGATGACCGCCCCGCCCGCCACGGTGTAGAGTACATGCTGCGAGCGCACCCGCGTTCCTGCGGCAATACGAGGTGGACATGGAACTCGACAAACAACAGATCAAGCGACTACGCAAACGCCATCACCGGCGCCACGGCATTCGACCTGCCCATAGTGAGGCCCTGGAGAACACCGGCCGCTTCCTAAAGCGCGCATTCAACATTCGCGAGGGTCGCGCACCCTATCACGTGATTCGCAAGCGCTTTGTAAACGGGGCGCGGCTGACCGGCTCGCACTTATGCATCCTCATCATCGCCATGCTCATCGCGAGCATCGGCCTCGATATCGACTCGGACATTGCCATCGTGGGCGCCATGCTCATCTGCCCACTCATGGGGTCGGTCCTTGCCATGGCATATGGCATCGCCACGCTCGACCGCGAGATTGCCGTCGAGGCCGTCGCCGGCCTCGCGCTACAGATGGCCTTTTGTCTGATCACGTCCACGCTGTATTTTAAGCTCTCGCCCCTTGGCACCACCACGGCCGCCATCATCGACAACTCGACGCCCACTGTGTGGGACCTTGCCGTCGCGCTCGCGGGCGGCTTTGCGGGCGGGCTGGGCAACTCGCGTGACCAGGAACCTGCCACGCTTATCGCCGGCGTGGCCGTGGCGACCGCGCTCATGCCGCCCCTGTGCGCGGCGGGCTATGGCATCGCCATTGCAAGCGGGTCACTGTTTCTCTCGGCGCTTTATGAGTTTGGCATCAACGTGGTCTTTATCGCACTGGCTGCCGAAGCCGTGCTGCTTCTTTTGCGCGTGCCGCTCAAGCGCGACCTGAACGGCGACGGTATTGTGACTGCTGAAGAAAACGCCGAGGTCAACGAGCTATCACGCAAGGTGCGCCGCCGCATCATCGTGGGCACGGTGATCTTTGCCATCCCCTGCATTATTATGACGGCGGGGTCTATTGGCTCGGCGCAGGCCGGCGTGCAAGACGGCTACGGCGTCACTGAAACCACGCGCGAACTTGCGGCGGTGCTGCCGGGCTTTAAGGATTACACCGTCGCCGTCGAGACCTCGGCTACCGAGGGCGACAAGGAGGGCGTTGTCGAGCGCCAGACTGTCGCTCGCGTAACGACAAGCGAGACGCTCGGGGCGCACGACCGCCGTGTTGCCCGCAAGCTCATCGACCTCAACGTACCCGAACTCGATCGCGTGGAGTTTGACGTGAAGTGATGCGGAACGTGAGGTAGGCCCGGTACGAGCGCGCGCAGCCGCGGGGCACAGGCACAGCCAAGCGCAGCGCTACAGCTCGTACTTGTACACGCGGTAGATGTACTTCTCGGCTTCCATCTCGTACGTGGCAATGGGCAGTCCATAGCGATCGTACTCGGCAAAGGTCTTGGCTATGCCCGATGCCACGAGCATGCTATTCGAATCGCCGACGCGCTGCGCGCTACTTACGTAACCTGAGAACGGCACTGCGATCTGGTCCACAAGCTCGTAGGTGCGCGCGGTCTCGTCCACCGTAAAAATGCGCCCAAACGAATGCGTTCCTTTGCTGTAGTCGGTCACTACCGCAGCGCCCAGCTGGCCCCAGTCGAACTTGGGATAGCTCTCGGCAACACCAAAGTTGTTGTCGTATAGCAGCACCTGGTAGCGACCAGTCGCGGTCGTCTCGTCGTTTGGCAGATAGGTCACACTATGCTGGCCTGCGTTGAGCGAAAAATCGCCTTGAGCCTGCAGCAACTTGTCCTCAAAGCCCGAGCCGGCCCAAAACTCTGGCGAGCCCATAAGCCAATCGACCGTAGGCGTACCGTAGATATCCGTGAGCTTGATGACCGTTGAGGTCTCGCGCGAGCTGAGCAAAACGGTGCCGCCGCCGAGCCACTGGATCGTGTTGATGTGAATCCAATCCAGGTCGCCGTCCGAGGCAACCTTGGCGCTTGCCTTGAGGTCGGGGAATATATCGCCCAGGTCCACGACGAGAGAAACGTCACCTGTTGTTATGTCGACCTTAATGATGAGGTCCTCTACATTAACGCGATCGTCCTTATCTTTTTTGGCGGCCGCGCGATCGACGTCCAAATCGGCTTCGGAGCCGGCGTGACTCGCCAGCACCAGCAGGTTGCCATCGTCATCGAAAGCGTAGTCGTGGTGTAGCTCGTAGTCACCCGTGCTCCAGACGTTTACCACCTGGCCGATGGCGTTGATCTGGGCCATCTTGGTAGTCGAGACGCTCATGATCATGCTGCCGTCGCCCGGGAACAGCAGGCGGTGGCTGCGGTAGCCGACAATCGGCACCTCGCCGCGAATCTGGCCGTCGTTGTCGTAGAGGTACATAAAGTCGAGCTTGGACGAGTCGTTGCCCAGAATAGTAAAGAGACCATCGGCAAGCGGCGTATTGGACTCCCCCGACGTGACGGCGAGCTGCTCTTCTTCCTCGCCTTTGAGAGCCGGCGTCTTGACCGTGAACGTCGAGGTGCGGCTGATACCATCTTGTGCCGTGCAAGTGATGGTTACCGTGTTTTTGTGGTTGGGAATGAGGCCGATGACCTTGAACTCGTGTTCCGTGGCCGGCGCGTCGCCGCCGTGGGGCGTATGGGAAAACGCGGCGACCTTGGGCGTGTCACCAGTCTTTTTGCGACCGGCGACCTTGTAGGAGACGGTTACGGAATCCGTTGTCTCAAAGCGAACGTAGCAGCTCAGGGTATCGGTGCCAAAGGGATCCTGCGCGATAAACGGAGTGGTCTCGTTGTAGCCGCCGTCAGCGTACTCGGCATCGAGCCGCTCCTTGATGGCCGCCTGCTTCTCGACGTCGTAGGTCGCGACAATCTGCTTGTGGAGTTTCTTTTGCTCGTCAGTGAGCTCGTTGCTCGCAGTAGATGCGGCGCCCGTGCCGGCCCCGCCGACCGAGCAGCCCATGAGCCCTGTCCCGGCAAGCGCCAGCGTGCCCGCCGCACCCGCAAGAGCCGCTCGACGCGAAAACAGTCTGCTGTCCTTGTCACTCAATTCCATATCGTTACCGTCTTTGAATACCATTGTTGTTCCCTCATATACCACGGCGTTTGCCCAGCCCTGTCTAATTATGACTCGCAGTTTAACAAACGCCCCTTAATGCAAGTTTAAGCTTGTAGCGATACGGAAACGCGGGGCGCGAAGGGAATCCGCAACCCTTCCGCTCCCAAGTGATCAATCGGGGCGGCCGCGATGGTGCTCGATCCAGTCCACGGCAAAGTCGACAAGTTCGCGTTGGCGCATAAAGCGGATTGTCCCGTTGCCGAGCGGCGCTGCGGCGCACTGACACTGCAAATGATACGTTTCTCAATGTTGCCGAGGAATCTTTTTAGTACTTGAAGAAGCCCTCACCCGAGCTTTCGCCCAGCTTGCCTTCGTCGAGCATCTGCTTGAGGACGGATGCCATGGCCTTAAAGTTGTAGGGCATCATCATCTTTTTGAGCAGCGGGCTCACCAAGCCCGGCACCTTCTGATACTGCATGACGATGTTGTAGGCTGTCTGGATGCCCACGGTGTCGAACACGCGGAACGGGCCCTTGGGCGCGCCAGTGCCGCGCGTCCATGCGAGGTCGATGCTCTTGGGGTCGCTGACGCCCGAGACGTACAGATCAAGGCCCGAAAGCAGCCACGGCACCAGCATGGAATTGAGCAGATAGCCGTTCTTTTCCTTGTTGACGGGCAGGGCAAGCATACGGATGTCGCTGGCAAAGTCGACGAGCTCATCGAAATAGCGCTTGTCGGTCTGGTCCTGAGCCATGACCTCGGTCATGTTGTTCTTCCAGATGGAGTTGGCAAAGTGCAGCGACAGGTACTTCTCGGGGCGGCCGGTGTACTTGGCAAAGGTGCTCGGCAGCAGCGTGGAGGAGTTCGTCACGACAACGGTCTTTTGCGGGAGAACCGGGGCGAGCTTCTTGTAGAAGTCGATCTTTGCCTGGGTGTCCTCGGCCATCGACTCGATAACCAGATCGGCGTCGGCCACTGCCTTGGCAAGATCGAGCTCTAGCTTGAGTGTGGAGTAGGCACGCTCGACGGCGGCGAGCGCCGCCTCCTTGTCGAAGGGCTGGTCGCTATCGGCGATACCGGCACACCACTCGCCCGTGCCGTCCGCCATGCCCTCGATAGCCGCGATGTACTCCTCGCGCACATGATCGATCTTGGGCTGAGTGCGGCCGATGCTGCCCTCGCTGCGCAGCCAGATCGTCACATCGAAGCCGCAGTAGGCAGCCTGAAAGGCAATCTGGCTTCCCAACACGCCGCCACCGGCAACACAAACGGTCTTGTAGCTCATAGGAACAGTCCTCTCTTACGTAATTCCATGGTTGTGTATTTATTCAACCGTAAGGATGACGCGCGCTGGGGGTGGGTTCCATAAACGGACGGTAATTTGCGGCGAACGGCTACATATGTTCATTATCTCAGGGTTCCAAGGGCGATTTTTGGTGCCACTGAGACGTCGTTTTCGGAAGAGGTGATAGTTGGGGTGTTTACGCAGCATATGTCCAGCAAAAACGGGTGGTAGCCGATACGGCTACCACCCGGTTGTCTCATATCTAGCACATAGCAGGCCAACTACTTCTTAATGCCGCGTCCCAGACGCTTGGCGACCGATGCAACGGCCTCCTCGCTGACCGAGCCACAGCTCACGCAGCCATCATGGGCACGCATCTGGCCGGTGACCTCGTCCATCGCGAGCGGCGCCACCTTCTCGAGCTTAAAGCCCTTACCGGCGCGCATGTTTTCCTTGGCCACGCTGATCATGAGCTTAATGCGGTTGAGCTGGTTGACCTCGGACGCGCCGGGGTCGTAGTCCACCGCGACAATGTTGCTCTCGGGGTGCCGACGGCGCAGCTCCTTGATCACGGCCTTGCCCACCACGTGGTTAGGCAGGCACGCAAAGGGCTGCGTGCAGATGATGTTGGGCGCGCCATGGTCAATCAGGTCGAGCATCTCGGCCGTGAGCAGCCAGCCTTCGCCCATGTTGTTGCACACCGAAAGCACCGTACGGGCCTTGTCCGCCATGGTGCCGATGCGCTCGGGCGCCTCAAAGCGGCGGGACTTTTGGAGCAGCTCCTCCACCGGCGTACGCATCCAGTCCACGAGCTTGATGAGCGCCTGCATACCAGCGCGCGTGGTTGCAGAGCTTCCGAGCTCATCCTTCTGCAGCTCGGCGTTGCTCATGGAGTACAGGAAGAAGTCGAGCAGGCCCGGCACCACGGCCTCGCAGCCCTCGCGCTCGATAACGTCGACCACGTGGTTGTTGGCTGTGGGGTGGAACTTGACCAAGATCTCGCCGACCACGCCCACGCGCGGCTTGGTGCCCTCGCCCACGAGCGGCATGGTGTCGAACGCGCGGATGGCCTCGCGGCACAGCTTGGTGTAGTTGTGGCGGTTGAACTTGGGCGCCAGCTTGCGGGCGCGCGCCATGTACTCCTCGTAGAGTGCGTTGGCGGCACCGGGCGTAGCCTCGTATGGACGACAGCGATAAAGCATCTGCATCATCACGTCGCCAAAGAGCACCGCGTAGACTGCCTGCTTAAGCAGCGCCGGCGTAATCTTAAAGCCGGGGTTGTCCTCACCGAGCGCCACCGCCGAAAGCGAGATCACCGGGATCTCGGGGTGGCCGCTCTCGCGCAGGGCCTTGCGGATGAGTGCGATGTAGTTGGTGGCACGGCAGCCGCCGCCGGTCTGGCTGATAACCACGGCCGTCCTGGACAGGTCGTACCGGCCGCTCTCGATGGCCTCCATAATCTGGCCGGTCACCAAAATGGACGGATAGCAAATGTCATTGTTCACATAGCGCAGGCCGGCCTCGACGGCGTCGTGATCGGTCGAGGGCAGCAGCTCCAAGTTGTAGCCGGCACCGCGGAACACCTCTTTGACTAGGTCAAAGTGGATCGGCGCCATCTGCGGGCACAGGATGGTGTAGCCCTCCTCGCGCATCTGCTCGGTAAAGGGCACCTTGGGCCACGCGGTCGATGCGCTCTCGCGCTGAGCCTCGAACGTGTACTTGCGGCTCGCGAATGCGGGGGCATCCGTGGAGGGAGCCACCGGCGCGGCATCGCCCTGCTCGTAGGTCTCGCCCGCGGCCGCGGCCTCGGCCATGCGCTCGGCCTCCTGGTCCTTAAGCGCGGCCATGAGCGAGCGGATGCGGATGCGCGCGGCGCCCAGGTTGGACACCTCGTCGATCTTGAGCACGGTGTAGATCTTGCCGCTGGCCTCCAGAATCTCCTGCACCTGATCGGTAGTCAGAGCGTCCAGGCCGCAGCCGAAAGAGTTGAGCTGGATCAGGTCCAGGTCGTTGCGCATCGTCACAAAACGGGCGACGGCGTACAGGCGGCTGTGGTACATCCACTGGTCGACGACGCGGATGGGGCGCTCGGGCTTCACCAGGTGCGCAAGCGAATCCTCGGTAAAGACCGCAAAGCCAAAGCTCGAGATAAGCTCGGGCAGGGCGTGGTTGATCTCGGGGTCGTTGTGGTAGGGGCGGCCGGCGAGCACGATGCCGTGACCGCCGTGGTCCTCGACCCACTTAAGGGTCTCCTCGCCCATGGTCTGGATGTCCTCGTGGAAGCGTGCATCGGCCTCAAAGGCAGCGTTGACGGCGGCATCGACCTCGGAGCGCGTGATCTTGGGACCGCGCACGCGACCGCGACCGGCCTCAGCATCGGCCACGCGGTCGACGGCAAGCACCTGGTACAAGCGGCGCTTGAGCTCGGTCTTGTCGTGATAGGGCACAAACGGGTACAGGAACTCGATGTTCTGCTCACGGATCTCGTCGATGTTGAGCGCCAGCGCCGTGGGGTAGCTCATGACGATGGGGCAGTTATAGCAATTGCCAGCCGTCGGATCCTCCTTGCGCTCCCAGCGAACGCACGGCATCCAGATAAAGTCGACATCGCGGTCGATAAGGTTCATCACGTGGCCGTGGCTCATCTTGGCCGGATAGCACACGCTCTCGGACGGCATGGACTCGATGCCCGCCTGGTAGGTCTTCTTGCTCGACTGGTCGGACAGCTGCACGCTAAAGCCCAAGCGCGTAAAGAACGCGTGCCAGAAGGGGTAGTTCTCGTACATGTTGAGTGCGCGCGGGATACCCACGGTGCCGCGCGGGGCCTCGTCGGGGCTCAGTACCTCGCGATTAAAGAGCAACTCGTTTTTCTTTTTGAAGAGGTTGGGGGCCTCGGTCTTTTGCTTTTTGTGGCCGGCGCCCTTCTCGCAGCGGTTGCCGGTAATGAAGCGCCTGCCGCCGCCAAAGTCGTTGACGGTGAGCTGGCAGTTGTTGGAGCAACGGCCGCAGCGGACGTGCTTTTGCGTCACAGTGAGGTGCGCGATGTCCTCGGCCGAAAGGATGGTCGAGGTGCCGTCGGCGCCAGCGCGATCGCGGGCGAGCAAGGCCGCACCATAGGCGCCCATGCAGCCGGCGATGTCGGGACGCACGGCATGAATGCCGGTGAGCTGCTCAAACGCGCGCAGCGTGGCATCGGACATAAAGGTGCCGCCCTGGACGATCACCTGGCTTCCGATCTCCTTGGGATCGCGCAGCTTAATGACCTTGAACAGGGCATTCTTAATGACGGAATAGGACAGACCGGCCGCGATGTCGCCCACCGTGGCGCCTTCCTTTTGCGCCTGCTTAACACGCGAATTCATAAAGACCGTGCAGCGACTGCCCAGGTCCACCGGAGCCTTGGCATGGATGGCGGCGTCGGCGAACGCGCGCACGTCCATGTTCATAGAGACGGCGAAGCTCTCGATAAAGCTACCGCAGCCCGACGAGCAGGCCTCGTTGAGCATGATATGCTCGATAACGCCGTCCTTGACGCGCAGGCACTTCATGTCCTGGCCGCCGATGTCCAGGATAAACTCGACGCCGGGCAGGAACGCCTTGGCGCCGCGTAGGTGCGCGACGGTCTCGATCTCGCCGGAATCGGCCTTGAGGGCCTCGATGAGCAGCGCCTCGCCGTAACCCGTGGTGGTCACGTGGCCGATGGTGCAGCCGGCGGGGATGTGGTTGTAGAAATCGGCCATGATGACCTTGGCCGTACCCAGGATGTCACCGTTGTTGTTGCCGTACCAGGTATGCAGCAACTGGCCGCCCTCACCCACAAGCGCGGCCTTCATGGTGGTGGAACCGGCGTCGATACCGATGAACACGCGACCGGTGTAGCCTTCGAGCTTGCCCTTGGGAACGACCTCGGTGTCGTGGCGGGTCTTGAACTCGGCAAAGTCCTCGTCGGTGGCAAAGAGCGGATCCAGACGCTCGACCTCGGCGCCCTGTGTGTCACCCAGGGCATCGATGGCCTCGATGAGCTGCGGGAACGTGCTGAGCTTATTGGACTCGTGCGCCATGGCGGCACCGCTCGCCACAAACAGGTGAGCATTTTGGGGCACGATGCGGTGCTCCTCGTCCAGGTTGAGCGTGAGGTAGAAGCGATGGCGCAGCTCGGAGAGATACTGCAGCGGGCCGCCCAGGAAGGCGACGTTACCGCGGATGGGACGGCCGCACGCCAGGCCCGAGATGGTCTGGGTCACGACGGCCTGGAAGATGGAGGCGGCCACGTCCTCGGGGCGGGCGCCCTCGTTGAGCAGAGGCTGGACATCGGTCTTGGCAAAGACGCCGCAGCGGCTGGCGATGGGATAGATGGTGGTGGCGTTGGCCGCGAGCTCGTTAAGGCCGCTGGCGTCGGTGTGCAGCAGGGTTGCCATCTGGTCGATGAACGCACCCGTACCGCCGGCACAGGTGCCGTTCATGCGCTGCTCAATGCCGTTATCGAAGTAGATGATCTTGGCGTCCTCGCCGCCCAGCTCGATGGCGACATCGGTGGCAGGTATGAGGGTCTCGACGGCGCGCTTGCTGGCGATGACCTCTTGGACAAACTCCAGCTCGAGCCACTGGGACAGCAGCAGGCCGCCCGAGCCGGTAATGGCGCAGGTCATTTGGGCCGTCGGCAGCACGGCCGCAGCACCCTCGAACAGGTCGCGGGCGCAAGCGCGGACGTCGGTGTGGTGGCGCTGGTACTTGGCGTAGACGAGCTGGTTGTCATCGTTGAGCACGGCGAGCTTGACGGTGGTGGAGCCAACGTCGATGCCCAGGTGCAGGTTGCCGTGGGCGTTGTCGGGGTTGAAGATTGCGCCTTCGGGGGCGTGGGCGGCGGCTGCGGGCTCGCTAGCGACGGACGTCTCCCCTGCCGCATTCTTGGCATCGGCAACTACCTCGGCAACTTTCTCGGCAGCCGCGGTCGCGGCCTTCTGCGCGGCGTCCACCACGGTGGGCGCAGCCTCGCGTGCGGCGGCGACCATACGGTCCTTGATGCCCTCGACGAGTTTGCTCATTGTCTCTCCTCTTAGTTGTTGGACTCGACGGTTACGGCGGTGTCGGCCGCGTCCTCGAGCTGCAAGTTCAATAGCTTCATGCCGTACTCCGGCACGTTGATATCGATGGGTTGGCCATACAGGTCACCAGGACGCACAAAAGCGAGCACCGTCATCATGCGCGCCATGGCCTCGGGCGATTCGGTGAGCCCACGCTCAAACCAGCGCTGAATCATGCCGACCTCGGCACTCACGACGTAGGTGACGTAGTAGTCAAAGAACGTGCCCAGCGCCAGGCCCAAAATGCCCGTCTGTGCACGCGGCACCACAGCCTCACGCGCGGTGTCGATAATCCTTTTAATGAAGGCCTGGTCGCCGCCCGGACCCAGCAGAGCACCGATCAAGTCGCGGTTGGCCGCAAGATAACGCAGTAGCTCAACCGAACCGGGCGCCGGCTCGAGCTCATCGATGTTGTGATAGAGATCGGGCAGCCGAGCTGCGGTGATGAGCTCAATACGCTCACGGATCTCGGCCAGCAAGCCGTCCTCGATTTGATTGATAAAGTCGGGGATATCGCGGTAGTGCGAATAGAACGTACGGCGCGTGAGGCCAGCACGCTCGGTGAGCGACGCGACGTTAATGCGCGAAAGATCGCCGCTTTCGGCTAGTTCGCTGGCAAGTGCCTGGCGAAGGGCACGCTGCGAGCGAAGGGACCGGCGATCGCATTTCTCGAGCTGGGACAAGCGTCCTCCTTGTTACTCTGCCTGTGCGCTATTGCACAGTGCGAGTATTATTGCACACCGTGTGTATCAACACGTAAAGGCAATATTTGGATGCGACGAAGGGGCAGTCCCTTTGTCACATCGAGCCGCTGCTTGGTCCCGTTAATGGGACCAACAATCGCCACGCCCGTTTCATCATGCCGGTAATGATCGATAAGGAGGCCGACATGAACAATCAGGCATGCGATGGCATCACCGATGCCGGCAAGGACCTCGTCCTCAGCTGCATCAAGAGCCAAGAGCTGCGCGACCACATGCGTAAATACCTATACTGGCCAGCGCCAATCATCGCCGGCTCTCTTAAGACGCTTGATGAAAAACGCACCATGCTCGAGCAACTCCGCAAGGAGGTTTCGCCGGAGCTGGTCGAAGATATCGATTCGCATCTCGCCCAGCTCAACAGCGCACTCGATATGCTCCACAACATCGAGCGCGACCGCGGAATCCTCCTACTGCACGTCATGGTCTACAACGAGGAGGAGCGCGACGCCGACGCCCTCGACGGTCCCTTCCCCACCGCATCGTGGGAGGCCGCGCAGGCACTCATGAAGCGCTACATCGAAGAGTATCCTGAAGACGACTGGTCCGAATCGTACTGGAAGATCGACCTATACACCCCGGAAGACCTTCACGAACATCAAATGGCGCAGTCCTCCCTGGCGTTTGCGGCAACCAAGGATGGCGAGCTTATATTTCTCCGCGATCAGCGCAATAACCGCACTCGCAAATCGTATGTCGAAAGCGCCTGGCGAAACGATAGCAGACGGTTCTGCGACAGCAACGAGCCCATCTACACGCCGTGGGTACCGGGCGACATCCTCAAAATCGACGGTCGCCCCTTTGATCACGGGCCTCGCTTTGCCATTGTGCTCGAAAACGACTACGAGCACACGCTCTGGGGACAGATCTGGTGCGCAGGGCCTAGTAAAGATCACGGCGTTAAGGAGGGTTCACTTTCATCCGGCACCTACAGCGACAGTCTCCTGGACCCCTTCATCCCCTCCGCCCTCTACACCGCCGAGTGCTACACCGGTGAGCTGCCGGACGACTGCGCTTTTATGCTCGAGCTTTCGCAGATGCTGCACGACAGCCCCGACTACGGCAAGCAATGGTCCGAAGGCTCGGTCGGACATGACTGCCTTCAGCCGTATCGCAAGCCCGCCAACCAAAGCGAGCTGGATATTCGTCCGGACATCTTCGAGTTTTTAGACTCGCACAGTATTAAGGAGCATCTTCAACGAATCAACTACGAGCTCACCACGCCCGTAGCGGCTTTCATTGTCAATTGCTCGCATAAAGCAACGCTGCAGCAAAAGCTCGAAGGCTGGCAAAAGATCATCGACAATATGCCCAATTGCGCCATGAGCCGCAGAAATGACACGGTCGTCATCCCGGACTTCCATGCCTTTCTGCGCAATGTCATCAAGCAGGAGAAACGAAAGCTCGCGCACCTTAAAAGGACGGACGGTCAAAGCCTGTACTTCTTTGAGGACTACTCGTGGGACCGGCGCGGGCAGGGCGGCTATCTTTACGGCCCGTACAGCAGTTATCAAAAGTGCTTCGATGCCATCTGGAAAGAGCTCGACGGTGACGATCCCAAAGCCATCGTGATCACTCGTCGTCCCATCGACCCAGAAGAAGACCACTATGCCGACGACATGGTCTTACTCAATGCGAACGGCGAAGTAATGTCTTGCGATTACCGCAACAAAAGCGAGTGGGACGAGGCGGGCACCGCCAGCGATTTCGAGGACATGTGGTTTGATATCCCGACGCCTTTCCATGCCGGAGACATCGTCTGCAACCTCCAACGCCCCGACAAGCCGATGGTGCTGTTTGACCTGCAAACTTGGGGATCCGAACGAGTCGACAAAGAGCTGGCTTCCTCCGTCTACAAAGAGCGCCTCGTTCAAAAGGCCGACAAGCTATTGCGCTGGCACCGATATGACGGCGACACCAGCGACATGTACGCCTACGGCTGCCAAGTCTCATCCACCTTGCATTTTCCCTTCTACATTGGGGAGCCTGAGGGCTTTCTTTTGGACATCGAATATTACCGCAAGCCGCTCAAGTCAGAGGAGCGAATCCTTTACGGCGTCAGGGCATATGTCAAAGGCGACCTGGCGGTTGATTCGCTCGCCGCAATGGCCAGCGCATGCGAGCTACAGGCGCTGGCGGAGAAAAAGGCGCGTGGCTTCGAGGACGCAGACAGCTGGCTCAAGGACCGCTACCCAGAACTGTTCGATGCGACGGCCGATCCCTTCTTAGAGGAAGACGGCGGTTGCGCCAGTTACGCTTAGTTTTTGAAACGCCACTACCGATTGTCCATTCAGTACGCGCACGCCCATGTACCAGTGCGTTTCCAAAAGTATGTTTGACGCGAGATTCATATCAGACCCGTTAATGGGATCACAAAGCACAGCCTCTGATGGATGCTAACGGCAACGACCGAATTGGAGGTTGCTATGGACAGCCAAGCAGATACCGTGATCACCGATGCCGGCAGGGAGCTCGTTTGCAGTTGCATCAAGGACGATGAGCTGCGTGCTCATATGTTCAAACACATGGGAATGGCAGATGGCTCCCTCTGTAAAACCATCGGCGGCTCCCTCAAGACGCTCGACGAAAAACGGACCATGCTCGAGCAGCTTCGCAAAGAGGTCTCATCGGATTACGCCGAGACGATCGAATCCGGCCTCGAACAACTCGACACTGCACTCGATATGCTTTACAACGTTGACCGTGACCTCGGTATCTTGCTGGTCTCCGGCGTGTTTTACAGTGAAGACGAGCGCGGGCACGACACCTTTGATGGCCCCTTCCCCGTTGCCTCTTGGGATGCCGCTCAAGCCCTTATGAAGCAATACGTCGATGACGACCCCGATGAAGATTGGTCCGAATCATTCTGGCAGATTAAGCTCTATACCGCCGAAGACTTACACGACCGCCCACGCGCTCAAGCCTCGCTGATATTCGCCGCAACCATGGCTGGCGATTTGGTCTTTTTGAGCGACCGCCGGAATCAGCGGACTCCGCATCAAAGCATCAATCACTTGCCGTGGAACAATAGCAAGCACTTCTGCGCCAATGGTGAGGTCTTTTACACCCCCTGGGTCCCCGGCGACATCATCAAGATCGACGGTCGGCCCTTCGACCACGGCCCTCGTTTCGCCATCGTGCTCGAAGACGACTACGATAGTTCGTTCAAAGGCCAGGTTTGGTGCGCCTATCCGAGCAAAATCTACGGCGTTGAGGAAGGCAATCTCCGCTTGAGGGATTTCACGGACGGCTTCCTCGACGACTTCACACCCTCTGCGCTCTACACCGCCGAACGCTATATCGGCGACTTGCCCGATGATTGCTCCTTTATGCTCGAACTCTCGAAAAAGCTGCACGATGACCCCGGCTGTGGCAAACATTGGTCGGATGGATCGGTCGTACACGACTGCTTGCAGCCATATCGCACATCGGCCGGCGCCGGCGTCAACGCCATACGTTCGGACATTCTCGAGTTTCTCGACTCGCACGATATCAGAGAGCATTTGGAAGGCATCGGCTACGAGCCCACCACGCCCGAGGCAGCGTTCATCGTCGACCATTCGAACGAGAAGACGCTGCAACAGAAGATTGAGGCCTGGCAAAAGATTCTCGAAAACATGCCCAATTGTGCGATGAGCAGGCGATACGGCACGTTCAATATCCCCAACTTCCATGTCTTTCTTCGCGACGTCATCAGATGGGAGCGCAAGAAAATCGCCCGGTTCAAACAGCCTGGCAAGCACATGTATTTCTTTGAGGACAAGACGGGAAGTCCCCCTGAGAGCGAGTGCAATTATGGCCCCTACACCAGCTACGAAAAATGTTTCGAGGCAATCTGGAATGTGCTTGAGGAGGAGAATCCTACCTCGGTTGAAGTAACACGCCGCCCGATCAATCCGGACGAAGACTACTATGCCGCCGACAGGCTCATGCTCAACGCAAAAGGCGAAATTATGGACTGCCAGCTGAGCTGCATCGACATGGAACGCGAGGGCGAAGACCCCACTTTCGCTTTTGAGTTGATGTGGTTTGACATCCCGACGCCATTCCATGCCGGCGACATCATCTGTTGTCACGGCGACCCTAGCGACCCCATACTGCTTCTCAATATGCAGACATGGACCACGCAGCGGGTCATAGATGAGCTTCCGCCTTCCACCTACAGGGAATGCGCCGCAAAAAAGGCCGACGACCTGCTCAGGCACCATCGGCAAAATGGCGATACGAGCGACATGTACGCCTACGGCTGTCAGATTGAATATCCCCTGGAGTACCCCGTCTATATCGGAGAGCCGAGTTGTTTTCTTCTCGATATGGAATACTGCCGTACCCCGCTCAAGCCGGAGGCGAGAATTCTGTACGGCGTGCGGGCATATCTCGACGGCAATCTGGGTCTTGACTCACTAATTGCGCTATCAAGTCTTTGCGAGCTGCAGGCGCTGGTCAAGAAAAAAGCCGAGCGGTTTGAAGGGGAAGACGGCGGGCTCAAGACCCGCTATCCGGAGCTGTTCGATGACACGATAGCCCCGCCGGAGCGATTCGAAACAAAGAGGAGCTAGCCATGGACATCTTGGATTTTGTGGACTCCTGGGACATTCGGGAGCATCTCCGCCGCATCAATTTTCAACTCAACACCATTGAGGCCGCCTATCTGGCTTGGTTTTCGAAGACCGCCACGCTCGATCAGAAATGCGAAGCTTGGCAGGAGATCGCCCGAACCATGCCCAATTGCTCGCTGGAGGCAACCCATGCCGGTCTTGGAAGGCCGGCCATCCCCGATTTCCATGCTTTTTTGCGCTGGACAATCGATTACAACAAGCGGTGCGTCAATGCGTTTGCGAGTGGGACGGGCTACGTTTATCAGTATGAAGAGGAGATTGTGCCCGACGGGCAACTTTGTGGGGCCTTCGGCGCGCCATTCAGCTGTTATGAGAAATGTGCCGAGGCGTTGCGCGGTGATGATGAGCTGGCGAGCCGTCCAGAGGCACGCGTACGCATCACCCGGTGCCCGCTCGATGCCGACGAAGAACATCGCCGGGAAGATTGGCTCCTAGTGAACGGCAAAGGTGAGGCCCTTTCCGTCTATTGTCCTTCCGCCGGCCCCATTGAGAACGATTGGGAGATCGCATTCGAGTTCATCTGGGTCGATATCCCCACGCCGTTCCACACCGGCGATATCGTCTGGACGCCGCAAGGCAGTGCCCGTGAGCCGTTCACGTTGTTCGATCTGCCCACGTGGGACCGGACAAAGCTTGAGGCGGAGCTTCGGCAGGCAGACCGTTCTGACGAATGGCTTGATCATGCACAGCAGCGCCTCGAGCACTATCGCCATGCAGGGGATATCAGCAACATGCGTGCCACTGGTTGCTCGATTACCTACAACGAGACGTTTCCCCTCTACATCGGCGAACCGGAGCCGCTTTACCTGAATCTTGAGTACTATCGCAAACCACTCGAAGACGAGCAGCGAATTTTAATCGCCGCCCAGGCCTACCTGCGCGGCGACCTGTATGTCGACTCACTCATCGCGCTTATCGACACCATAAGGATGGAGTCCAAGGCAAAGCGCAACCTGGAAGAGCTACGTCTGGATCAGGCACCGCTCAAGGAGAAGTACCCACAGCTATTTGAATAAAGGCCGCCATGTCCGAATCCACAAGAAGTCGCACCAATAACTCGGAGGCTATCGTGCACGAAGAAATAATCAACTTGATCGACTCTCCGGAGCTGCGAAAGCATTTGCTGCATAATCCGCAGCTCCTGAGCGGCGACCATTACATGCAGATTGTCGGTGGAGCACCGGTTGAAATTACCCGCAAACGAGAGCTACTCGGCAGACTGGTTGCTGGCGGGTGCAACTCGTCAGACGACACCCCTTACTGGCACTATCGGCAGATTTGCTTCGACTACATCGATGGCTGCATGAACGCGCTAAAGGCCGTCGACGGGAACAGGAAGGTACTGCTTATTAGCGAAATTAGCTTTGTCGACAACAAAGTGGGATCTGCCATCACGCATGGCCCCTTCCCCGTGGCATCGTGGCAGGCCGCCCTTGCGGCAATGAAGGCATACGCAGACAAGTGGAGCGAAATGACAGATTTATCGTCCTCATACTGGATGATCGAGCTGTTCAACCTTGTCAACGACCCGAGCTGTTCATATCCATACGACGGCTTTCTGCAGCCGGACTACACTTACTACGCCAATGCCACCGGCGAAATTCAATACATCTGCAGGGAGGAAGAGGGCGAATGCAGCGAGGTGCTCGACTGCATTGTGGGCGGAATCTTTGGCCCGTGGTTCAAGGGGGCACATGTCGACCTGCCCACGCCGTACAGAAAGGGCGACATTCTTGAGATCGACTGCCGGCCATGGGCGCCGGGACCTTGCTATTGCCTGGTAGCAAACTCGAAATTGGACTGTCTGTATCCCGATGGCGATGGACAGATCAGATGTGGCTCTATCCCCTACGGCAGCTGCTTTGCCGGATGGGCACACACGAACCTGATGCTGTCGCCCGTATTCAGGGCGAGGAAGGTAGCGCGGCCCTTGCCGGAAGCATGCGCAACCTTGCAAACGATCGGGTCGGACCGGATAGATGACTTGTTAGAAGAGTGCGCCGACAACAAAGAGAAAGAGCCCGGTTGGCTGGATATATATCGGCATCGAGTTCAATAACGTCTGTTGTAAGCGCAACTCCAAAGACAGCAGGTGCTCCATAGTTTTAGAGAAAAAAGCTGCGCCGAAAAAGGCGCAGCTCTGAGAAACTGCCTGGGGCCGTTCGAACTTATAGCTACATATTACAAGGCAGCTTTTTCCAATTCTTTAATAGTCCCTTTGCCTTTTCCTTTCGCCATTGATTTTTAAAGAAATACCAGACAAAGCGATCGAAACTGCAGTAATCCAACTTCTCGTATTGATCATCATTCAACTGATGATCAATTACATTGCCTTGACTGTTTGGGCAAAGCCTCCATGCGTCTCTCCATCTATTGATGCCATCGAGAGTCGCATCATACAGATTTCGATAGTTCTCATATCCATAGCCTTCGCCTTTTTCGGAAGCATCTTGAGCCGATAGCTTCTTCCATGCGTCAATTTGCTCATATACTTTCTTATATCGTTCATTAAAAGTTGTGTGCTCCGGTTTGAACCCACAAATTCTGCCAAGGGTATCTGCTTCTATATATTCGCACGCGTAATAAGGAAGAAAATCGTGGACAACCGAATCGTAAATACAGTATTTACCAGCTCCGCCACTTATTCCTCTGCATGCATGATGGCAGAATTTGGTCGCAAAGGAATAATTGTTTTTAGCGACCTCTTTTTTCCCTAGCTTAGAAGCCGCTGCCTGTAGAGACTCCCGTCCCAATGCATCGTTGACCGCGACCTCAGCGGCGTGAGCAATCTTATAAACTAAATCTGATTGGCCTGCAAGAAGTGCCTCGCGAAACGCGTTGTCATTGCCATGGGAATCATCGCCAGAGGCAATCATCTCCATTATTGCCACCGCGGTAAGAAGAGACCCCCCAGTCAGAATCTTCTCGTTCTCGGCATTCTTCTTGCCACCGCCATTCTTCTTGCCAACTTTTTTTGCTTCAGCTTTTACCTCCTCTATTGTTTTTCCATCGACACGCATCCCCGCTGAAATACCAAGCAACTTAATAAGTTCAGCCTGAGTCGGTTTTCCAGCTGAATCGTTTTTGTCGCTGTTGGACAGTGTCGGCAAACTGGTCGAATTATCTCTGTTGACGCGATAAACCGCACGTCTTATGTTCGTTTGCCGGGTACTCCATGAACCTGCATCAAACATTCCCTTAAAGATGCTGGCCATCTCTTTTCCGTAATCACTTTCTATTACCCCGGCATATGACACATCGTTGTTGATCAGCAAATTCAGCAACGCAATGTTCTTGTCCGTGAAAACTGGAAGGCCATTTAAATCAACATCAAACATTTGGTGCTGGAAAATCAGAGAAAGCCCGGCGGATTGAACAGGACGCCCTTTAACATCCATCAGTTTTTCCTTATCAATTTTGACGTTTTTCCAGCTCATTACATTTCTCCTTCTGATATCCAATCGTCCCAACTGTTACCTCAGAACAATGCTAGTATGCCAAGTCTCATTAACGACCATTCCTTACGCTAATGGTCGAATTTCACAACGCAGTGGTCTTTCTATAAAAAGAACGGTTCTAGAAGAGAGACCTCCTCACTAAGACCGCCATGTCTCAAGCTATAGGACAGACGCTATCCTTAGAAAACGGAGACGGCATCGTGGCCATGGCTTTCCTCTTACGAACGCTGACGATGATTTACCATCGAATCAAAATCCGAGGCGGGCATAAAGAAAATGCGGGGGCATCTGGCTGTTCAGCAGACGCCCTTCGCTAAATAGTCGGCCCGCAGCGCAGGCGCACCACGGACTGAGCTGTCGTTATTGGTTGCGGCTTTAGCCGAAAACTCGCGCGGAAGATGGCTCCATGCCATCGGAGCTCATACGGACCAGGACGTCTGCATTGCAGTGGGTCTCAGCAAATGCCGCGTCGTTGTCTCGGCCCTCAACTGCAAAGCAGCCCGCTAGAATCGCGGATGTTGGGCTGAGCATGTTACGTAAGTCGCGCAGGACAGCGTTTATCGGACGGTTGTCGTCGAGCATTTCGAGTCCGTCAATTACGACCACGACGTCCTTTAGTACTGCCCTGTTCCACGTTTGGTCGCCGAGCAACCAGCTCGTTAAAAGGTCCATGGTCATGTTGTCTTCGGCAAAGATGCCCAGGTTGCGCTGCTTAAGTCGCATCGTTGCGCGAATCGCCTCGACCTGTCGTTCCTCAGGATCCTCTGACACCTTGTCATCCATCTCGGCGCGAATAAGCCGGGCGATCGCGTCCTCTTCACACTCCCAAATCGGCATGTAGAGCACGGCGCACCGCTCACTCAGTCGTAGCACCGCGTGTGCCAGCACGTTCGAGACATCTTCATGCGCGCCGCCAATCACGCTGAGCTTGCCCAACCCAACGCCGCCACCTAGGGCGTCATCGACCGACATACCGGTTTTCAACACACAAGGAGTTTCAAAAAGCGACGTCTCCATACGGCGATCGAGCCCAGAAACCAGTCGATTGCGAAACCCGCTGAGGTCAAAAACCTCATCATCGCGCTCTTTGCGATTCCCACTACGCTGATTCGCGGGCGTCGGCGGTATCACGCCTGATAGGCCCAGCATCTCGCCCAAACTCACAGAACGGCCAATTCGGTCGTCCCTGGAGTCCATCTTTAGCGTCATCGCAACCCTCCTAACGCCTACCACGCTTACCAGTAGCCTTAAAATTCCAAATCGGCTTGAGTCGGTGAATAACATCAACCGTCGGGTCCATGAGTCTCAGTACATCATCCGCAGGCTTATACGCTTCGGGCGACTCATCGAGTGTCGTCTCGCATGCACTCGGACAGTAGATGCCGGCATCGCGCATCTCGTTAACGAACGACCTGGTGTCGAGCGTTTGGAACGCTTTGGCGCGGCTCATCGCGCGACCCGTCCCGTGCGGCGCCGAACAGTTCCAGTCCTCGTTTCCCTTGCCGCGTGCAATAACGGCACCGTCGCGCATGTTGAACGGAATCAGCACCATCTCGCCCGCATGAGCGCTAATGGCGCCCTTGCGAATCATGCCGCCTTCCGAGATGTAGTTGTGCATGGTGGTAAAGCCGTCTCCGTCGAGTCGAATTCCCGTACGCTCAACAATCTGTGTGACAATCGCCTTGCGGTTCTGATTCGAGAAGCGTTGGCAGTTATGCATATCGACGAGATACTCGGCAGAAAGATCTCCCACGAGATACTTAAGCTCGTCGGGGATATCCGCCGTGCACGTCTTCTGCGCCAGCGCCTGATGATGCTCCGCCGTCTGCTTGCCCATGTTGCGCGAGCCGGTGTGCACGACCAGATATTGGCACCCATCCTCGTCCTCGTCGAGTTCAATGAAGTGATTGCCGCCGCCCAGCGTGCCCATGGAGCGCTCAACCTTGCGCTTGTCCTGAAGCCAATCGCACGACCCCATGTCAAAGTCCGCGAGTGCGCAGGCAGGATCGCGATGAAGGCAAAAGCCCGTGGGCACCGCGCGCTTCACATCGCGATTGAACTGAATGAGGTCATCGCGCGCAATGGTCTCCGCAAGCGGCACACAATACATCCCGCATCCGATGTCGACCCCCACCAGGTTGGGAATCACCTTGTCGCCCAAGTTTGCCGTAAAGCCAATCACGCAGCCCTTGCCCTTATGGGCATCGGGCATGATGCGGATCTTGGCACCTTCAAACGCCGGGCAGCTGGAAATCTCCTCGATCTGCTCCTTGGTTGAATCCTCAAGATTCTCGGCAAAGACTTTGATGTCTGCCATCGCATTTCTCCTGTTCTGATCCTTGTAAACCGGAACCGGCCCCAAGCCAATAGAGCGCATGTCACACCATCCAGCCAAACCGCCGATTTCCGTTTAACCACCTTTCGCCCTATTCGAGCTCTTATTGCTGCGAATACTACGGTCGCGCGGACTACAATGAGTCCCAATAACGGGTCTTGTTTTGTATCTCCGGTTGGTACCCTGCCGGCGAAAGGAGACAACGTGGCGAACAGACCAAATCAAAAGCTCAGGCTTCTGTTCCTGCTTAAAACCTTGATGGAAAAGACCGACAGCACGCACGGGCTCACAACGCAGCAGATTATCGAGGAACTCGCCTATCACGACCTTGAGGCAGAGCGAAAGGCCATCTATCGCGATCTGCAAACGCTTCGCGACTTTGGGCTCAACATCAACCAGCGCGGCGGCAGGGAATGGGCCCTGGCTTCGCGCCCGCTCGACCTGCAAGAGCTCATCATGCTTGTTGACGCCGTGCAGAGTTCGCCGTTTTTGACCGATGAGTTGACTGACCACCTCATCGGCAAGCTGCAGAGCCTCGCCAGCCTGGGCGAACGCGAGTTGATGCACAAGCGCGTCGACGTGCCTTCGCGCGTGAAGATGCAAAACTCCTATGCCCTGCGCAACATCGACTTGATTCAGCAGGCTATGCGCGAAAAACGCAAGATTCGGTTTCGTTACTTCCACTACAACGCCGCCAAGCAAAAGGCCCTTAATCATGACGGAAAGACCTACGAGCTCACGCCCGTGCGCCTTATCTACTCCGACGAACTCTATTACATGATTGGATTTAGAGATAAATGGGCTAATGCCGGCTCGGGTCATCAGCCGTTCACGCCCTACCGCGTCGACCGTATGCTCGACGTTGCGGTGTCCGAAGAGTCCGCGACCAAGGATCCGCGTATTGCGGGCTATGTGCTTGAGGATCACGTTTCACCATCATTTGGTGTTTATGCTGCCGACAAAACCACCGTGGTACTGGAACTCGACGATCGTGCGATGAACCCGCTCATCGACAAGTTTGGACTCGACGCCGTCGTGTTTGAGAACCAGGACGGGCGCCTGTTGGCGACCGTCAAAGCCCCGCTGTCGCCTCAGTTCTTTGGCTGGCTGCTGCAGCTCAGCACCTTCATTAAGATCGTTCAACCTCAAAGTGCCATCGATACGTATCTCGACTATCTCGATAGCACGCGTGTGCTCTACCAGGAAGACAGGTAATACTGTCATGAACATGACCCCCAACTTTAACGTATTGTTCGAGCGCCTGAATCCCGAACAGCGCGAGGCCGTCGAATGCCTAGATGGTCCGTTGCTCGTCATTGCCGGCCCCGGCACCGGCAAGACGCAGCTGCTGAGCCTGCGCGCGGCGAACATCTTGGCCAAACGCGACGCCGCTCCTAGCAACATCCTCTGCCTCACCTATACCGAGGCGGGCGCGGAGGCCATGCGTAAGCGCCTGATTGAGCTCATCGGCCGCGACGCCTACGGCATCGAAGTCAGTACGTTCCACGGATTTGCAAGCAGCATCAGGTCGCGCTATCCCGAGTACTTCATGCGCCCTTCGACCGACACGCTTGTCACCAGCCTGCACCAGCAAGAGATTTTTGATCGGCTGCTCAAATCGCTGCCCTTTGGTTCTCCGTTAGGCGGAGGGTCACCTGATATGCCTGCACAAAACATCGGTAAGATGATCGGCTTTGTCTCCAAAATCAAACGCAGTGGCCTGGACTACGACACGCTGAGCGCCATCACGCAGCAGAATATCGACGCCGCTACCTGGCTCACCGAACATTCCGAGCTGCTTACGCTCGTCTGTGGAAGGGCAAGCGCCGTGTTAGCCGAACGCTTTGAGGAAGAGGTCGAGCGTGTCTGCGCCATGGCACCCACATCGCTCACCCGCCCGATTGACTGTCCCGCCGGCACGTACGTGCCGTACATTCTTGAGTTGCGCGACACCGTTCGCCGCACCGAGCTCATCGATGAGAAGGGCAAATCCTCGGGATACACCAAGGTGCGCGATACCTTCTTTGGAGGCAGCAACTCTCAGGGGCGCACGTTTAAGATTGCGGAGCAGAGCGAGCGACTCAAGACCGCTTGCGACGTCGCGCGTCGCTACCAGAGCGAGCTCGACCAACACCATCTCTACGATTACGACGACATGATCAGCGACTTCGTTAACGCCGTCGAGCACAACGACGCGTTGCGCCAAGTGCTCCAGGACACCTATACCTATATCCAAGTTGACGAGTTCCAGGACACCAATGGTGCCCAGATGCGCATCATCGAGCTGCTCTGCGACGGCGTTGATGCGCCCAATATTATGGCCGTTGGCGATGACGATCAAGCCATCATGCGTTTTCAGGGCGCCACGATCGAATGCGCCAACCAGTTTGCGGCCGAGTTCTCGCCCCGGAGCATCGTGCTCAAGACCAACTATCGCTCCACGCCCGCCATCGTTGAGCTTGGTCAAGCTATCGCACGGCAAATTGAATATCGCCTCGACGCCAGCTCGAACAAATCGATCGTGGCGTTTAGGCCCCAAGGTGACCAGGTCAACTTTAGTGAGAACGTCTTCAGCGGCAAAGCCGAAGAATACGCCGCTGTCGCTGCGAGCATTAAGCAGCGGCTTGAGTCCGGCTACCTCAATGACTGCGAAGATCCCAATGAAGGAATTGCAGTCATCTCCGCCAAACACGCCGCATTGCGCTCGCTGATTCCCTTCCTCGTTAAGGAGAACGTGCCGTTTTCCTATCGTGAACGGCAAAATCTCTTTGCCTCCGAGCGCATGCAAACGACGCTGGCGCTGCTGCGCTGCGTTGCCGCGCTTACTCGCGGGCAGAAGGAGCTCGCCAGCAGTTATCTTCCGCAGATCATCTGTGCCACCGAGCTGGGCGGCGACCATCCATCGTCCGTGACGTTTGCGCTCAGCGCCAAGCGAGACCAGCATGGCGACTGGATGGCCGCCATGCGCGAGAGCAATATCGCCCGCGTCAAAGAGCTGCACGACGACCTTATGCAGTGGGCGGCCGAGGCCGGCGCCTCCCCGGTCAGAGCGTTGCTCTTTAAGATTGTCGAACGCAGCCTTGGCTATTATCAGGATCATAAAAAACAGGATCCGCTGGGTGCCGCCGAATTCAATGCCGGCATCCGCGCCTTACTCGCCTTTGCCGAAGGTGAAATGGGAGATGCGCGCCGTATGGGACGCGCGCTTCGCCTGCCCGATATTGTCGACAAGCTCGATGCCGCTCAAAAGTTTGGCGTGAGTATCGACGCATCGATCAACCTCGGCGCGCCGGGAGCTGTTCGCCTCACCAGCGCCCATAGCTCTAAGGGCCTGGAGTTCGACTGCGTCTACCTGCTCGATGCCGACGACTCCACTTGGCACAAAGGCGCCGGCGGCATGAGTTTGTACCCATCCAACCTGCTGATTCGTGATGAAAAGGACAACGACGACGCGCGTCGCCTGCTGTTTGTCGCCATCACGCGCGCTAAGCGACACCTCGAGCTGTACCGCGCCGGCGGGTTGGCTTTGCAGGAGCTCACGGGGCTTATCGACTCTTGCGAAGTTTCTGCTGAGACAGACCAGCTCAGCGTTGCAATCGAAACCGAGTGGCGCGACAACTACGTGTTTGATACGCCCGAGCTCCGCGCGCTTTTGGAACCTCATACCGACGTGAAGTTTCTTTCTGCCACAGCGCTCAACAACTTTGTGACGTACGAGCCTGGATGCGCAAATAGCCAGCACTTCCCTGAGAAGCAGATTGTGCGCCTGCCCACGGCGCCCACGATCCAAACCGAATTCGGCACCATCGTTCACGCGATGTTCGAGGAGATCGTTAATAGAATGGCAGCCGATGGCGAGGCGGCGATTGAGACAATTGAGGCCGAGTATCGCCAGCAGATTTCGTGGCTCGATTTTGCCCCCGAGGACGTCCATCGCTATTCGGAGCGCTTCGAACGCATTTGTCGTGCATTCGTCCCCTGGCTTGTCGAGCATGTGCATGGCTATCGCTGCGTCACGGAGGCGAATATGCAGTGCCTGACCACCAAAGGAACTCCGCTCTTTGGTTTTCTCGACCTGCTCCTCGTTGACGATGCAGCTAAAACGGTGCAGATCGTTGACTACAAGACTGGTTTTGGCAAAGAAGTCCCCGCAGGCTACCATCGTCAGCTCAAGTTCTACAAACTGCTGGTCGAAGCATCACCCGAGTTTTATGGCTACACCGTCACTTCCATGGGCGACTACTATGTCGAGCCCGACAAGGCAACGAATGAGTTGCGTCCGCCGTTCTCGACGACCGCCAGCACCGATGACATTGCCGAGCTCGAACACCTCATCGATGCCGTATGGTCGCGCATTGAACACGGTGCTTGGGACACCAGCGCTTTTGAGCAGAGCGATGCCCATGAGCTTGCCATCGAGGAGCAGAAGGGCTGCCGCAAAAAAGCCGACAAGGCCGAGCTCATGCAACGCGCCTACGAGCATTGGCTAGTCGAGAACCCCGGAATGTGACAAAGTGGCGGTCCCTTTGTCACATTATTCGATGATGGTGCGGGAGTTTTGCTTGCGCATGGTGGCAAGCATGTGTTTGGGGACGGCATGGGCCATACAACTGCCGATGGTCGCGCTCGCGGCGGCCTTGGCGGCATCGCTGCCGTTTTTGGTCGCGTAACTGTGGCGGAAGCGCTTGAGCATGGCGATGTCGTTGCCGCCGTCGCCGTAGACCGCGACCTCATCCTCGGCAATACCGTAGTAGCCCGCCAGCCAAGCCACACTCTCGCCCTTGTTGCACGCCACGTCCGTAATCTCGAACATCACCGGATCGAACGGCGCGTTGACCACGCGGTCCGAGCGCTCGGCCAAATACGCCTTAAGGTCGCGCTCCAGCTCGGGCGAGGTCACGCGACAATTGATCTTGCATACGTCATGGCGCAGGATGTCACCGATCGACTGGTCGAAATATTGCTCCTCGTGATACCCCCCACGTGCACGCATGCCGCGCATCACGATGCGCTTGATAGGACTGTCCTTTTTAAAGCCCGCCTGATGCATCTCGAACGATCCGCTCGAGAACATGCCATCGGGCGTGGAGCAGTCAAAACAGATGTCCGGGAACGCCTTGAGCAGCTCCTCGGTAACCTGCGGGTCGATGGTCCAGGTCTTGAGCACCTCGCCACGGCTGCTGCGTACGATGGATCCGTTGGAGCAGCAGGCGTCGAGTGCCAGACCTGTAAAGCCATGTTCGCCGATCGGCAACGTCGAGCGCCCGGTCGCGGGAACCACATGCAGGCCAGCCTCGGTCAGCTCGCGAATGGCACGGCGGATGGTCCCATCTGCCTCGTGCAGGGCGTTCAGCAGCGTTCCGTCTAAGTCACTCGCAAACATCTTGATCATGGGCATGCCTCTCCTTCGTCTGCACGATATTGTAGACGAGAACGGGCGCGCCCCAAGAGAGGCACGCCCGTCAGGCGAAAGATTGTCCTACACCGCGGCGGGGCCGTGTTCGCCGGTGCGGATGCGGATGACCTCCTCGACCGGCTCGACCCAAATCTTGCCGTCCCCAACGGCGCCGGTGCGAGCGGCGTTGCAGATGATGTCGACAATGCCGTCAACATGCTCATCGGCGCAGACGAGGGTGAACTGCACCTTAGGGATCGTGTTGACAAGCAACTCGTTGCCGCGCACGTATTCCTTCCAGCCATGTTGCGCACCGCAGCCCTGCACCTGGTTAATAGTCATGCCACGAACATCAGCAGCAAACAGCGCGTCCTTAAGAACCTCGAGCTTCTCGGCACGAACGATCGCCGTAATCTTCTTCATAGTGAATTCCTCTCTTTTCTTTAATAAAGAAATGAACCGCTCATTCATGTGGCACGGGTTTTCCAGGTGCCCGAGATTGCCCCGAAAGAGAAGCGCCGCGTACTTCGGTACGCAAGCGACGGTTTGAGGGGCAAGGTCGGGTGCCTGGGAAAGCCGTGCTGCTAATCGAGCCCAGAGAACGAAGGATACGCGCTCTCGCCGTGCTGACTCGCATCCAGGCCCAGCGCCTCGTCTGCCTCGTCCACGCGCAGGCTGCCGCGGAACAGCGCCTTGACTACCGCGGCGATCACCAAATCGAGCACCAGCACAAGAGCGACCGTCACCACAATGCCCAAAATCTGCGAGATGAGCAGCGACACGTCGCCCGTGTAGAACAGGCCGCCCTTACCGGTCCACGAGAGCTCCGGCACGCAGAACAGGCCCGTGAGCACGCCGCCCAAGATGCCGCCGATGCCGTGGCAGCCAAACGCGTCGAGCGCATCGTCGTAGCCAAACTTGGTCTTAAGATGGCTGATAGCCAGGTAGCAGACAGGTGATACGATCAGGCCCATGACCAGCGCCGCCCACGGCTCGACAAAGCCCGCACCCGGCGTGACCACCACAAGGCCCGCAACCAGACCGGTGCTGGCACCCACCAGCGTGGGGCGACCGGTATGCACGCGCTCGACGACAAGCCACGAGACCATGCCCGCCGCGCTGGCCGTCACGGTGTTGAGGATGGCGAGCGCGGCCACGGCGTCGGCCTTAAACTCGCTGCCGCCGTTAAAGCCAAACCAGCCAAACCAAAGCAGGCCGGCGCCCAGCGCCACAAACGGCACGTTATGCGGGCGGTAGCTCACCATGCCAAAGCCGCGACGACGGCCAAGTATTAAACAGAGAATCAGGCCCGTCAGACCGGACGAGATGTGCACCACGTCGCCGCCCGCAAAGTCGAGCGCGCCGATGATGTCGCCGATAAAGGAACCCTCACCGCCCCAGACCATGTGGGCGAGCGGCGCATAGACCACGAGCAGCCAAATGCCCAGGAAGGCCGTCATGGCACCAAACTTAACGCGGCCGGCCAGGCTGCCCGTGACGATAGCAGCCGTGATCATGGCAAACGCCATTTGGAAGGCGATGTTGATGATTTGAGGGTAGACGGCACCGTCCGCAGCATTGCCCTCGGCCGCCTGCAGCACCTGGTTAAGCACCGGCAAGCACAGCAGCTGGTCAAGGCCTCCAATAAACGGGCTCGAGCCGTCGCCGCCGTAGGCCAGCGACCAGCCGGCAACAATCCACAGCACACCAACCAGACCAATGGCGCCAAAGCACATAAGCATGGTGTTGATGACATTTTTGCGCCTGGACAGGCCACCATAGAAAAACGCCAGACCCGGTGTCATTAAAAACACGAGCATGGTGCAGATGAGCATAAACGTTGTCGATCCCGTATCGTACATTCGCTCCCCCTTGGTCACATGAACGTTGTCGGCGCCCATAATGCGGCCGAGGGGCAACTGGTGTAGACCAGATACGTCGTTGTTAAACGCTGCGTTGTCGAATGGAAACGGTGCCGCAATCTTGGAAACGGCGCGGCAACGGACGCGAAACGAACGGGAAATACGCGAGCAAGGGAGCCGTGTGCGCGCCCATCCCGGCTAGCGCCGAAACAGCTCGTGGGCGCGGTCGCGGAGATTAGTTGCTCGAATGACGCCCTCGTAGCGATTGATGCGCAAGCGCGGGAAGGCATTGAAAAAGCGCAGGTCGCGACGGCTGAGCGACACACTCGGCACCGGACGGCTCATGCGCTTGCCGGCAAGGCGACGACTGAGCGATGGACGCGGCATGCTCGGCGCAGCATCGGCCACGCGGCGGGCGGCAAGCGCCAGGCCGCGAGCACCATCCGAGATAAACGTCGGCATCGAAGCCTTCTCACGAAGGGCATCGAGCGCCGCGTCGCCCAGCTCGGCCAGCCACGCGTTAACGGCGCGGCTACGGATATGCGTCTGCGCTACCGAGTCGATCGTCGAATCGGGAATACGTTCGAGCATGGAGTCGGACGCATCGGCAAGTGACTCATTGATGCGGTCGGCAAGGTCGGCGCGCACACGCTCCAGCTGATCGGACAGGCGACGCCAACTGGCCAAAGAGCACGCTGCATCAACCATCATCGCGACCGCGACGATAAAGGCGGACAGCCGCACAATCAGCACCGGCAGATGGCCAAGCAGTCCCAGCAATGCCGGCTCCACTAAACGACAAATGCACAACGCGCCCAGGCCAAACGCGCATGTCCAGTACAGACAGATGCGTCCGTGCAGGTTAAACGGCAGGTGCGAATAGTCCCAAAAGCGAGCGCCTGTTGTTTTTTCCAATAGAAGGCCCACACTGTACTCGATTACGCTGCACACAAGCGCCGCGGCGACAAATTGGCTCGAGGCATCCGGAATCCCGCGTAGCAAAAGCCAGCAGGCTATGCCGCCCACACCATAGATAGGGCAACACGGCCCCAGCAAGAATCCGCTGTTGGCAAAGCGTCCTTGGTTGAGCATGGCGCAGACTGTCGACTCCCATGCCCAACCGCAAAACCCGTAAAAGGCAAACGAGAGCACCAGTGCCGAGAGCGGACAGGCGGCAAGCGTCGCGCCGTCAAATGCCATGTCGATCGCGGTCCCCACCGTCTACCCTCTCCTCTTTTCGCTCGAATCTTTGCTCGAGCCGTCACTCGAGCCCTCGTTCGAATCGTTCGCGCCGCCTTTGCGCGGCAGACGGCCGGCGACCGTCTCGCGCAGAGCACACCATTTATCCGCCAGGCACACAATCCATGCCTCACGACACGTCGGCGGCACCGGCACCAGCGGAAACATATGCCGCACGATAATATTCCGCTCGCGCGACGTCAGCTCAAAATCTTCCTCCGCACGCGCCAGGGCAAAAAACGGATGCCGAAAGCCATGCAGCCGATGGCTCGGATCGGGATCGTGCCAATCGTAGAGAAAGTAATCGTGCAGCAGGGCTCCGCGCAGCAACGAGGCGCGGTCGACCGAGATACCGACACGGCCCAAGCGCTCGGCAAAGGACAGGCTCGCCCGCGCTACCGAGGTCACATGCGTATACACTGTCACATCGCCATGCTGGATAAACTCGCGCGTCAGGTCCAGACGGCCCGCCTGGGCGAGCTGACGGGCGGCACAGTCGACCTCCTGCGCGATTTTCTCGGCACGAACGACATCGGACATGCTGCCTCCTTCCAGCGACTCACGGCGACAAGCCACGGCCTGCACGCATTGAATAAATCATCATCGAATCTACCAGTATGGCATCGGACAAAACGTTTTGCCCCACCAGTTGGCGAATTACCGCGCCGCCGTCACATATCAAACGCCAAAATGTGCGAGACTGTTTTGTGCAATTGTGCCGGCCGAGGGAGCGCCGGCGCTCGATTCGCATGGAGTAACCCACAACGATGCTGCTTACGCAAACGACAACGCCCGAGGACGTCAAGGCTCTCGACCGCGCCGAGCTTCCGCTGCTCTGCGGCGAGATCCGCCAGGCAATCCTCGAAAGCTCCGCCGCCGTCGGTGGGCACGTTGCCCCCAACCTGGGCGTCGTTGAGCTTACGGTTGCGCTTCATCGCGTGTTTAACTCCCCCATCGACAAGATTGTCTTTGACGTTTCGCACCAGACCTACGCCCACAAGGCGCTGACGGGGCGCGCGTACACCTATATCGATCCGGAGCGTTATGGTGAGGCTTCTGGCTTTGCCAATCCCGACGAGTCCGAGCACGACCTGTTTGCCATGGGCCATACCTCCACGTCGGTGAGCTTGGGCTGCGGCCTTGCCCACGCGCGCGACCTGGCGGGTGACGCGTACAACGTCATTACCGTTATTGGCGACGGCTCGCTTTCGGGCGGCCTGGCGTTTGAGGGCCTCAACAATGCCGCCGAGCTCGACAGCAACTTGATCATCATCGTCAACGATAACGACCAGTCCATCGCCGAAAACCACGGTGGCCTGTATCGCAATCTGGCCGAACTGCGCGCCAGCAACGGCACCTGTGAGCGCAACGTTTTCCGCGCGATGGGGCTCGACTACCGCTATCTGGACGCCGGTAACGATGTGTTGGTCCTCGTCGACGCGCTGCAGGAACTGCGCAATATCGATCACCCCATCGTGCTGCACGTCTCCACCGCCAAGGGCAAGGGCTTTGAGCCAGCCCAGAGCGACCCCGAGCGCTGGCACCACGTAGGTCCGTTTGACATGGCGACTGGGCGCAAGCTCTGCCCGGGCCATCCGAGCGAGCCTGCGCCGCGCACCTATGCCGACATTACGGGCGAGGCACTCAGCGCCGCCATCGAGCGCGATCCGCAGGTCGTGGGCATCACGGCCGCCACGCCCTACATCATGGGCTTTACACCCGAGCTTCGCGCCGCGGCCGGCAAACAGTTCGTCGATGTGGGCATTGCCGAGGAGCACGCCGTGACCTTTGCCACCGCGCTTGCGCGCTCGGGCGCCAAGCCAGTCTTTGGTGTGTACGGCACGTTTTTGCAGCGCGCCTACGACGAGCTGTGGCACGACCTGTGCCTCAACGACACCCCCGCAACCATCCTGGTGTTTGGCACGTCGATCTTTGGCTCCACATCCGAGACGCACCTCTCGTTCTTTGATATATCCATGCTGGGCGGACTTCCCAACATGCGCTATCTGGCACCGGCCTGCATGGAGGAATACCTGTCCATGCTGAGCTGGTCGCTCGACCACCGCGAGCATCCCGTGGCGATCCGCGTTCCGGGCATTGGCCTGGTTAGCCGCCCCGATTTGGCGCCCGCCGAGGACACCGACTACAGCACCGTTCGCTACGACGTGGTGCGTCAGGGCCGCGACGTTGCCGTGCTCGCGCTTGGCGATTTCTTTGAGCTGGGCGAGCGCGTGACAAACCGCTTGGCTGCCGAATACGGCATAGAGGCCACGCTCGTCAACCCGCGCTTTGCAACCGAGCTTGACCGCGAGTCTCTCGATGGCCTTGCCGCCGAGCATCGCGTTGTCGTCACCCTCGAGGACGGCATCTTGGACGGTGGCTGGGGCGAGCGCGTCGCGTGCTACTTGTCCTGCACGCCCGTGCGCACGCGCACCTTTGGCATCGCCAAGGGCTTTCCCGACCGCTACGACCCCAACGAGTTGCTTGCTCAGAACGGCATGACGGTCGAGAATATGGCCGCCGAAGCGGTACGCCTGCTGAACGAGTAGAAAAACCTCCGCAAGGGAAGCACCCCTGCGGAGGTTTTTATTTTCCCAACTCAATTGTCTCGATCTGTAACACCTAGAGGACAAATCCTCGCCCAATTGTTACAGATCTAGACAAACCGTCTTTGCCCCTGTTGTTTGTCTCAATCTGTAACAGATAGAAACCTTTTGTCCGTCCAGATGTTACAGATCGAGACACTCAAATCCCCCTAAAGAGAAAATCTCAATCTGTAACAGTTACTCGGCAAAAATGGCTGCAGATGTTACAGATTGAGACAAAACAGCGAGGCAGGCCGCCACATCTGCAAGAATCACCACAAAGGTGCCCGTCCCCTTTGTGGTAGTTTTAAGTCATGGTCGGCGCGAAAAACGAATAACCGTTCATACGCGATCTCCTTACTTATATATGTCGCGTTGCCGCCATTATAGCGACCGCCGCGAGCGACCATGCTGTCCGCAAAACGCTATCTCAGCTGTAATAATCGACGTTTGCCCAGATAAAACCTGCCAAAATAAACCTGTCCCTTTTTGGTAGGTAGAATTACCCATAAGGTAAGTATGTTTCTGAGTTATTTCGTGTTGACCCATTTGAGCGCGATAGGGTATAACTCTATTCAACCGCTAGGGATTTTATTGAGAAAGGTGTTCTACCATGAGCAAGAACCTCTCCCAGCAGGTCGTTCTCGACCGTCGCGGCTTCATCGCCGCCACCTTTGCAACCGTCGCCGGCCTTGGTCTTGCCGGCTGCTCCGACACCAGCGCCGAGGCCGACAAGGGTTCCGCCGCCGGCTCCTCCAAGAGCCCCGAGGACACCGAGGCTTCCACCACGCTCGATGCCAAGGCATTCGACAAGCTCGTCGACAACGGCCCCAAGGCCGATGATGACGCCATCGCCGCCAGCACCTGGGCCACGGCCGTCAAGGACGCCGGCGTCTTTAAGATCGGTGGCGTTCAGACCTCCACGCTCTTCTCCCTCCTCAACGAGAAGGACGGCAAGACCCGTGGCTTCGACGCCGGCATCGCGCAGCTCCTGTCCAACTACATTCTGGGCGAGAACAAGGTCGAAATCACCCAGGTGACCTCGGACACGCGTGAGTCCGTCCTGCAGAACGGCCAGGTCGACGCCGTCTTTGCCACCTACACTATTACCGATGAGCGCAAGAAGCTTGTCTCCTTTGCCGGTCCCTACTACTACACCCAGCAGGCTATCCTGGTGCTCGCCGACAACGACGACATCAAGAGCGTCGACGACCTGGCCGACAAGAACGTCGCCGTCCAGTCCGGCTCCAACGGCCCCGCCATCCTGGAGGAGTTCGCCCCCAAGGCCAGCCAGCAGGAGTTCAAGACCGACGAGGAGGCCCGCCAGGCACTTCAGCAGGGCCGCGTTGACGCCTACGTCATCGACAACAACATGCAGCAGAGCGCCCTGGTCCGCGAGCCCGGTAAGTACAAGATCGCCGGCAAGCCCTTCGGCAGCAAAGAGCCCTACGGCATCGGCCTGCCGCTCGATTCCGACGGCGTCGCCTTTGTCAACGACTTCCTTAAGAAGATCGAGGACGATGGCACCTGGACCGAGCTGTGGCAGATCTGCATCGGCGATCGCACGGGCGACACCAACGTTCCCGAGCTGCCCGAGATCGGCGCCTAGACAGCGAGCCCAGTAACGGCCGCTACGAAACCATACGGAAACGCACGATGCGCTTTATTGCGCTAAACTGTTTCCACACTGAGTTGTCGGGGTTTCCGTACACACGGGAGCCCCTTTCCTTATCGGCGGGAGGTCCGCATGAGTCTCTCCGAGCTCTGGTCGCTCTATGGCCAGAACTATATCGACGCGCTGCTAGCAACCTGGGGCATGACGCTTGAGTCGTTTGCCATCGCCATGGTGCTGGCCGTCGCTGTCACCGTGATGCGCGTGTCGCCGCTCAAGCCGCTGCGCATTTTTGGCGACCTGTATGTTCAGGTCTTCCGTAACATCCCCGGCATCGCGCTGCTTATCATCGTCGTCTATGCGCTGCCGCCGCTCAAGGTCGTCCTGCCCTACCGCACCTGCGTTATCGTCGCCACGGTCCTTTTGGGCTCGGCCTTTGGTTCCGAGAACTTTATGAGCGGCATCAACACCGTCGGCGTCGGCCAGGTGGAAGCCGCGCGCTCGCTCGGCATGAGCTTCAGCCGTATCCTCGCCAAGATCGTGATTCCGCAGGCGCTGCGCTCGAGCGTGCTGCCCATGACCAACCTCTTTATCGCCGTCATGCTCACCACCGCACTCGGCAGCCAGGTACCGCTTCAACCGCAGGAGCTCACCGGCGTGGTGAGCTACATCAACACGCGCTCGCTCGGCGGCGTCGCCGCGTTCTTTATCTCGGCGCTCGGCTACCTGGGCACGGCCTTTGTGGTGAGCCACGTTGGCAACTACATCGATAAGAAGGTGAGGATCCTCCGATGAGCAAGCACTCCTCTTCTGCGCTCACCATGCGCGATGCGCTCTACGAGGCCCCCGGCCCCAAGATGCGTGCCAAGATTCGCATCGGCACCGCCATCTCGCTTGTTGCCGTCGCCGCGCTCGTCGTCCTCGTATTGCAGCGCTTTTATGTGACCGGTCAGCTTTCGGTCCACTATTGGTATTTCTTTACGCACCTCACCACCTGGAAGTTCCTGCTTGCCGGCTTTGAGGGCACCGTTAAAGTCGCACTCACCGCTGGCGCCATCGCGCTGGTGTTGGGCCTAGCCCTTATGCTCGGCCGCACCAGCGACATTAAGCCGCTGCAGCTGGTCTGCCGCGTGCTCACCGATTTCTTCCGCGGCGTACCGAGCCTGCTGTTCATCTACTTCTTCTTTTTGGTGCTGCCTCAGTACAAAATTGCGCTGCCGTCGTTTTGGATGCTCACGCTCCCCGTCGCGCTCGCTGCAGCCGGCGTGCTGGCCGAGATCTTTCGCGCGGGCGTCAACGCCGTGCCGCGCGGGCAGGTCGAGGCAGCCCAAGCGCTCGGTCTCTCCAAAGCTAAAATCACCTTTAAAATCGTGCTGCCGCAGGCGATTCGGTTTATCATTCCCTCGTTGATTTCGCAGCTTGTGGTCGTAGTCAAAGACACCACCGTCGCTTACGTGGTGAGCTACCCCGACCTCATGCAAAATGCCCGCGTGCTCATTACCAACTACGACGCCCTCGTGTCGGTCTACCTGGTAATCGCGGTCATCTACATCCTCATCAACGTCGCGATCAACAAGGCCGCTGTCTACGTTTCGCACAAGACCGGCGCGACCATCATCCGCTAACGCTTTACCATTTCCAGTCATAAGGAGCCGAGCACCATGGCACAGAGCACCTCTTCCACCGGCAATCAGCCGCTGATCGAGCTCAAGCACGTCGATAAGCACTATGGCGATCTGCACGTCCTCAACGACATCAATCTCTCGGTCGACCGCGGCGAGGTCGTCGTCGTGATCGGCCCCTCGGGCTCGGGCAAGTCGACCATGTGCCGAACCATCAACCGCTTGGAAACCATCGACTCGGGCGAGATCCTCATCGAAGGCGAGCCCCTGCCGCAGGAAGGCAAGGACCTTGCCCGTATGCGTGCCGAGCTGGGCATGGTGTTTCAGCAGTTCAACCTGTTCGCACATATGACCGTGCTGCAGAACGTCATGCTGGGACCGGTCGACGTGCTGGGCGTCTCCAAGGACGAGGCCCGCGAGCGCGCCATGGACCTGCTGGGCCGCGTGGGCGTTGCCGAACAGGCCGATAAGGTGCCCGCACAGCTCTCGGGCGGCCAGCAGCAGCGCGTAGCCATCGCCCGCTCGCTTGCCATGCAACCCAAGGCCATGCTTTTTGACGAGCCCACGAGCGCCCTTGACCCCGAGATGATCAACGAGGTGCTCGAGGTCATGGTCCGTCTGGCCCAGCAGGGCATGACGATGATCGTCATTACGCACGAGATGAACTTTGCCCGCCGCGTGGCCGACCGCGTCGTGTTTATGGCCGACGGCCAAATCGTGGAAACCGGCACGCCCGACGAGTTCTTCGACCACCCCCAGACCAAGCGCGCCCAGGACTTCCTCAACTCCATCAAGGGCCACTAACCAGCAACCCCGTGGGACAAATCCATTGAAAGTGTTGTCCCACGTCTCTCATGCGCCCTGTCACCTTCAGATTCGAAAGCAGCACCCATGATCGGAACACGTACTTCCTCGTCCTATACCCCGCACGTCGACGTTGCCCCCGCCGACCGCCCGCTCATCCTGGTGGCGCCGCGCTGGGAAGAGGCAAAGCCGTTTTTAAGCGAGACGCTCTCCCCCAACGAGGAAATCGCCAGTGTCTTTGTCGATGCCATCCTTGCCGCTGGCGGCCTGCCGCTGCAGATGTCCATCACCGAGGACATTGATGTCATCCGTCATTACGTCGATATCGCCGACGGCATCGCCATTCCCGGCGGCCCCGATGTCAATCCCAAACGTTGGGGCGATGATCGACCCTACGACCCCACCCTCTGCTGCGAGATCCGCGATAGCTTTGAGTTTAAGCTGGTCGACGAGGTGCTCCGCGCCAAAAAGCCGCTCTTTACCACCTGCCGCGGCACGCAGCTGCTCAATGTCGCCACTGGCGGCACCCTGTGCATGGACGTACCGAGCCTGGGCGCTCGCGAGGGGCGCACGCAGTGGCGCCATACCCACGTGCTCAACGACCCTGTGCATCCCGTCGAGGTCGTGCCGGGCTCGCTTCTGGAGCGCGCGGT
The DNA here is from genome assembly GCF_052067375.1 of Collinsella sp. HCP3S3_E11. NCBI lineage: Bacteria > Bacillati > Actinomycetota > Coriobacteriia > Coriobacteriales > Coriobacteriaceae > Collinsella > Collinsella sp. HCP3S3_E11. The sequence continues at coordinate 452,892 of NZ_JBQHQI010000001.1, forward strand.
TGGCGGGCACAGGCTGATCCAGACCAACTCCGCACACCACTGCTGCGTCGAGCGTCTGGGTAAGAGCACGCGCTTGGTCGCCAAGGCAACCGACGGCGTTCCCGAGTGCATCGAGGTCGAAGGCCAGCCTTTCTGCCTGGGTGTGCAATGGCATCCCGAGTACACCTGGCAGACGCTCGAGACCGACTTTAACCTATGGAAGTCGTTTGTCGAGGCGGCGGCCAAGGTAAAGCAGGCCCGCTAGTTCGCGAACCGCACAACAGATAAGGACGCCCCGCCGGCCACATGGTCCGACGGGGCGTCCCTTTGCCTAGCTAAACCGAAGGGAACGCGACAACGTCCGCAGGGCGCTCCAGCGTCTCGGCAATACGATCGCGCACTTCGAGCAGACACTCGATAAGCAGCGGATTGAAAGCGCCGCACTCACCGTCCAGAATCATCCGAATCGCCTCTTCTTGCGAAATGGCGTCCTTGTACACACGCACGCTCGTCAACGCATCGTACACATCGGCCACCGAGACCACCTGAGCGGCAATGGGGATATCGTCGCCCTTAAGACCGTCAGGATAGCCCGTACCATCCCAACGTTCATGATGCCAGCGGGCGATTTGGTACGCATAGTCCAAAAGGGCACTTCCTTCATGGTTTCTGCCCAGATTGCGCAGCATGTCGGCGCCAATGGTAGTATGCGTCTTCATTATTTCAAACTCTTCGGGCGTCAGACGTCCGGGCTTGTTGAGAATCGCATCGTCGATCGACATCTTGCCGATATCGTGCAGCGCCGACGCCAACGCAATCGAAGAACGCTCCTCGTTGCCAAGAGAGTACTTGTCGCTCCGTCGCGCCAAGTCGCCAAGCAGCAGCTCAGTCAACTTCTCGATATGCGTGACATGCCTGCCGCTTTCGCCATTACGGACTTCCATGACGCTCGCCATGATGTCGACGAGTATACGGCTGTTATTGACGCGCGCATTGTACTGCTGCGACAGCAGACTCGTCAGACGACGCTGTTTGGTATACAGTCGAATAATATTGTTGACGCGACGACGCACAATGCGGTCATCGAACGGGCGACTGATATAGTCCGAGGCGCCCAAATCGTAAGCACGTAACACCACGTCGTCGGTATCTTCGCTCGAGATCATAATAACAGGTAGGCTATCGAGGGCTGCCTGACGCGAAAGCTCGGCCAGCACCTCACAGCCGCTCATGTCCGACATGACAATATCGAGCAGCACGAGGGACAGGTCGCCACCATAACGGTCAACCGCATCGAGCGTGGCGCGACCGCTATCGGCTTCTAGAATGCGATAGTCGTCCTTGAGCATCTCACCGAGGATGGACCGGCTCACTTTGGAATCGTCGGCAATCAGCACCAGGGGCTTTTGGCTTTGGAAGGCCTCGATGGAATCGGCATCGGTCACGACCGTACCGGCTTTTGTCTTAGCGTGGCTCAGTAACTGGACAGCGCGGCCAACGCCCTCATCGACTGTCTCGCCATGAATGCGAACGCCACCAACACATGCCGTCAAGCTCACGTACTCATGGCCCGGAATAATCGTGGCATGAACGGCATCGGATACCTGATGCAGGCGACGGGTGAAGTCATCGGAGGGAATATTGGGCATGACGACCACAAACTTGTCGCAGCCATAGCGCACAAGCTCGTCAGTCGAACGGATTCCGCTGCGTATGGCTGTCGCCACAGCACCGAGCGCAAGGTCGCCGGCATGACGGCCACACGTATCATTGACGACCCTAAAATCATCAAGGTCGATCATCGCAACGCCGGCATTCATGCGGGCGCTACGGAGCTTTTCCTCGTAATATCGGCGATTGCGCACGCCCGTCAGCACGTCGGTGTAGACAAGGTCCTCTTCTGTGGCCTCTTGCTCATCAATCGGACGCACCATCAGCAAGACGTGAGGCTCACCCTCGACCTTTAGAGGGCGCAGACGGGCGCGGTACTCAACACCATCGTTGAGCAGTTGCTCCGACACCTCACCCGAATCTGCCAAGGCCTCAAGACTCGACTGACGCAGACAAGGGCAGCGATCGCCGGCGAGCAAGCAGTTAGGCTCGCTCTTAATCTGATCGGCCGACAGCAAACGCACCACGGGGTAGGTCTTCGCGACGCGGGCGACCTCAGCGGCAGCCTCCTCGTCGGTTAGATTGGCCTCGTGACTATTGAGCATATGGGGCCCTTTCGATAGTTTCGCATGGTAGCGATGGGTTCCAAATGTTACAAGGGTAACACCTTGCCGATGCAGGTAAGCACGTGAATGCTGTTACATTTTTATGAGTTGGCAGGCGACGCGATTGAAGCCGCAGACGTGAGGTTTTGAGCACATTTGTTAACACGGCCGAAACGTTTGCGGGTGAAGGCTGTTTCGGCTATTGCAAGCGCTAGAGCCTCAGGATGCCACGAACAGTCTGGGCAGCCGCTGCCGGGCGATCGCGCAGGCCGTTGTGCGCGCCGGGAACCATTACGAGTGGACAGTCCAAAAGCTCAGCCGCCATCCTCGTGCCCGCCTCGCGGGGCGTGCCAATCGAGAGTTCACCCAAGAGCACGGCGGCCACCGTTTTCGACGCGCGAACGCTATCCCAATCGGGAACGCAGGTCATAGTAATCCCGTATTCGTTTGCCATGAAACTGCGGCCGTTGCGCAGGGCATGCTTGGCTTCTGCCTCGGTTAACTTGGGGGCCTCAGGGTCCGAATCGCCGATGGCGCCAAGGAAGGCCCGTAACGCCCTGGAGACCTTTCCCGCAGCGATCATCTCGAGCAAAACCGGGGCCGCGCCCAGGCCGGCGCCCTCATCCGTCACGGCAGGTTCATGCAGAATCGCACGCGAGATTATGGCGGGGTTTGCACGGAGAAGCTCCAGGGCCACCAGCGTACCGGCACTGTGCGCGAGGACATTTGCCGGGGCGCCGGCATGTTGGATAACAGCTCGCAGGTCGGCAGCCTGAACTGCCAGATCGTAGCGTCCGTCTGCCGCATCGTCGCTCTCGCCGCAACCACGGCGGTCATAGGCAATGACGCGATAGCCACAGGCGAGCTCGCGGGCGATGCCGTCAAAAAATGTGCCGTCGACGCACGCACCGTGCACGCACACCAAGGCGGGCGCATCGGACGATACATCCGGGCCGGCATACTCGCGGCAGGCAATCGTGGTGCCCGCATTTTCGACCGTAAAATCCATGTTGTGATCCTATCGTAAACGCCATCAGGCCGCACCGAGGTACGACTTGGACAGTCTGGCGCCATATTGCGCATACTTAAATGCGTTTACTGTACCCGACTCGCACCCTTTCATGACAGGGTTCCGAAAACTCACCAGGCTGCACAGTTTCGGCTTAGACAACAGTGTCCAGACCCGCGATTGGCACGGGGGCCAATGCTATGCTTAAGTGCAACTGTCCCGAGGAGCATATGCCTATGTCTACGTTTTTGAATGCCAGCCCCATCTTTGGGCCCGTCCGCAGCCGACGCCTTGGACTCTCGCTCGGCGTCAACATGATGCCTGCCAGCGGCAAGATTTGCACCTTTGACTGCATTTACTGCGAAAACGGACTCAACGCCGAACGCCCCTGCCACGAGCCACACAACACGGCTGCCGTGGTGCTCGACGCACTCGAAGCCAAACTACGCGAGATGATAGTCGAGGGTGAGCTGCCCGATGTAATCACGTTTGCCGGCAACGGCGAGCCCACCGCCGCACCGGAGTTCCCGCAGGCTATCGCCGGCGCTGTCGCGCTTCGCGACCAGTTGGCCCCGAACACCAAGATTGCCGTGCTTTCCAACGGCACGCGCGCCGACCGTCCCCAGGTGCATGATGCGCTCATGATGGTCGACGACAACATTCTTAAGCTCGATACCGTCGACCCGGCGTTTATCCAGCTGCTCGACCAGCCTGTTGGCCCCTACGACGTCGAGCACCAGATCGAGACGTTCGCGAGCTTTGAGGGCCACGTTATTATCCAGACGCTATTCCTAACCGGCGAGTACCAAGGCAAGTCTATTGACAACACGGGCGACGAATACGTCGGCCCTTGGCTTGCGGCGCTCGAGCGCATTCGTCCGCAGGAGGCGACCATCTACACGGTGGCGCGCGAGACACCAGTCGCCGGCCTTGCTAAAGTGGCTCCCGAGGCACTCGACGCCATTGCCGCGCGCGTCCAAGCCCTCGGCATCCCCTGCCAGGTGAGTTACTAGCACCCGTCTGCCCAAGAGCAGCTAATTTGGGACGGGGCTTTTTTGACTGCTTTTGGGAGCGATATGGGCGGCGCAAGGCCGCGCGGACAAAAGCAGTCAAAAAAGCCCCGTCCCAAATTAGCTGCTCTGCGGGTGGGCTATACTAGCCTCGGATGAAAGGAAGTTAGCCATGTTTGACAATGGACCCGTGCCTGGCCGCAACGACGCTTGCTGGTGCGGCAGCGGCAAAAAATACAAGAAATGTCACAGCTCCTTTGATGAGCGCCTCGAGCGCCTGTGGGAAGAGGGCTGGAACGTCCTGCCCCGCACGCTCTATAAGACGCCTGCCGATATCGAGGGCATCAAGCGCTCGGCCGCCATCAACGTGGGCGTGCTCGATTATGTGGGTGAGCATATCACCGCGGGCATGACCACCAACCAGATCGACCAGATGATCTACGACTACACCGTCGAGCATGGTGGAACGCCGGCCGACCTCAACTACGAGGGCTACCCCAAGAGCGTGTGTACCTCGATCAATGACGTAGTCTGCCACGGCATTCCCTGCGATACGGACGTACTGCACGAGGGCGACATCATCAACGTGGACTGCTCAACGATCTTAGACGGCTATTTTAGCGACTCGAGCCGCATGTTCTGCATCGGCAAGGTCTCGGCCGAGCGCCAGCGCTTGGTCGACGTCACCCGCGCCAGCGTGGAGGCGGGTCTGGCAGCCGTCAAGCCATGGCTGCCGCTCTCCGTGATGGCCGAGGCCGTACAAAAGACGGTCGAGGACGCCGGCTTTAGCGTGGTGCGCGAGTACGGTGGCCACGGCATTGGCAAGGAGTTCCACGAGGACCCGTTTGTGGGCTTTACCACCGAGGCGCCCGACGTGGACACTATCATGGTTCCGGGCATGGTCTTTACTATCGAGCCCATGGTCAACGCCGGAGCACCCGACATTAAGATTAGCAAGGGCGATGGGTGGTGCGTGCGCACCAAGGACGGCAGCGACTCGGCCCAGTGCGAGGTACAGCTCGTGGTGACCGAGGACGGCTACGAGCTGCTGAGCTGGTAGCCGTAGATGCGCCGGATGCTGACGGGCACGTTCGTCTTGCATCTGGCGTTTTATTTGAACGTTTTGCCAGATAAAACCTGCCAAAATAAACCTGTCCCTTTTTGGCAGGTTGAGCGGAGAGGAATGCTTGTGAACATCCTGGTTTTGCTGCCCGTCAACGACCGCCATCGTGCAATTCTTGAGTCGAGCGCTCCGGGCGAGGATTTTATCTACACGAGCGCCGGCGATATCACGCGCGAACAGGTCGCCGATGCCGACGTGATCCTGGGCAACATCGACCCTGAAATGCTCACGGCATGCGACCATCTCCAACTGTTGCAATTGCAGACCGCCGGCTATGACGACTACCTTGCCGCCGGCACCGTGCCGGCTGAAGCCAAGCTGTCTTGCTCGATCGGCGCCTACGGTCAGGCCGTGAGCGAGCACATGTTTGCCATGGTCCTTTCCATGATGAAGCGCCTGCCCGGCTATCACGACTTGCAGCGCGAGCATCGCTGGGAGGATTTGGGGCCGGTCACCTCGCTCAAAAACGCCAACGTGCTGGTGCTGGGCGCAGGCGATATCGGCGGCCACTTTGCCACGCTCTGCCGCAGCATGGGTGCGCATGTCCGCGGCATCAAGCGCCATCCGCTCGTCTACCCCATTGTGTTTGAGGACATGGACGGCATGGATGCCCTGTCTGAGCGCCTGGCAGAGGCCGACATCGTCGCATCCTTTATGCCCAGCACGCCCGAGACCCGCGGTCTGGCGAACGCCGAGTTCTTCGCCGCGATGAAACCGGGCGCGTTCTTTGCCAACGGCGGCCGCGGCGATCTTGTGGTCGCCGACGACCTGGTTGCCGCTCTGGAATCGGGACATCTCGCCGGCGCCGCGGTCGACGTCACCGATCCCGAGCCGCTGCCCGCCACAAGCCCGCTGTGGGATGCACCCAACATGCTCATCACGCCGCATGTCTCGGGCTGGTTCCACCTGGCCGCCACGCTCAATAACGTGGTCGACATCGCCGCGGAGAATCTGCGTCACCTGCTGGCCGGCGAAACTTTACGTTGTTGGATTGAGCATTAGATTGTTCCGGCGTTTTACCAAACGCCGGAACCCCTCGACGCTGCGAGCCCGCCGTTTGGCCAATCTGCCGTTCAATTTCAAAGGCGCGACCAGAAGGTCAGCGCCTTTTCATTTCACGGCACCTTGGCTCAGACGGCGGGCTCACGCTGACTTTTGCTCTACCTGCGGCGGTTTCGCTGGCGTCGGCTTCATCTGCAAGCCTTAGCAGCTCCGTCTTACCGTTGACATTGCGGCATTTGCCCAGATAGAACCTGCCAAAATAAACCCGTCCTTTTTTTGGCAGGTTTTAGAGCTCCACACTTTCGGCACCGTTGATGTTTAGGTCGCGCTCGTAGAAAGCCGTGAGGGCACGAATCGCGTACATCACGTCGCGCACGCCACCGGTCTCGTAGCTCGAGTGCATGGCCAGCTGCGGCAGACCCACGTCCACGGCGTGCATGCTCGCCTGCATATTGGACAGATTGCCGAGCGTGGAGCCACCCGCCATATCGCTCTTGTTGGCAAAGGCTTGCGTGGGCACGTCTGCGTCATCGCAGATGGCCTGGAACACTGCGCGGCTAAAGGCATCGGTGCAGTAGTGCTGGTTGGCGGCTTCCTTGATGACGATACCGCCGTTGAGCACGACCTGGTTGTGAGCATCGCACTTCTCGGCGTGGTTGGGATGCACGGCGTGCGCGTTGTCGCAGCTCACGAGCATCGAGGCGGCAAGCGCACGGTGGTACGACTCGTCATCAAAGCCCAGCGACCCGTTAATGCGACGCAACGCATCGGCCAAGAACGTCGACATGGCGCCCTGCTTGGTCTCGGAGCCAACCTCCTCGTTGTCGAAGCAGCAAAAGACCGAGATGTCATGCGCATTCTCGGCGCCCAAAAATGCCTGCAGCGAGGTGTAGGCGCAGGCTAGGTCGTCGAGCTTGGGCGTCGAGATAAACTCGTCGGCCCAGCCCCAAATGCGCGCGTCCTGACGATTGACCAGGAACAGATCGCGGCCCAAAATCTGTTCGGGCTCGACGTCCAGTTCGTCGGCGATCAGAGCATCAAAGTCGCCCTGCTTAAGCTCACCGGCGCTGATGAGCGGGCACAAGTCGACGGCGCGGTTGGGTGCAAAGCCCTCATTGACGCCGCGGTTCATATGGATAGCAAGGCTCGGAATGATAGCGACCTCGCGCTCGGTGGCAAGCAGGCGGCTCTCAATACGGTCGCCCTCGCGCACCAGCACGCGTCCAGCCAGCGCCAACGGGCGATCGAACCAGGTGTAGTCGATCATGCCGCCGTAGGCCTCGGTGTTCAGGCGCAGCGTCTCGCCCGCGCCGTCAAGCTCGGGCACGGCCTTGACCTTAAACGTCGGAGAATCGCTGTGCGACGCCGTGAGCTGAAAATGATAGTCGCCGGCAACGCCGTCCTCGCCCCACGTCGCGGCCAGGTCCTCGCCCACCTTAAAGGCGATAACGCTCGAGGTGTTGCGCTGCGTGTAATAACGCCCGCCCGGCTCGATGTCCCACGCCGCATTCTCGGGCAGGTAGGTAAAGCCCGCCTCGTCGAGCTCGGCCATAATGGTCGCCGCCGTATGGAACATGCTGGGGCACGCCTCGATAAAGTCGATAAGGTCGTTGGCGGCCTCGATATCGTCGGCCGTCACATGCGCGCGTTCGGGCGTTTCCTGATCCGTCATGCTCTCCCCTTTCGCTGGGTTGATGGTCCCCTCCAGCATACCCCGCCACGCCAGCGCCGCACTCTTCATTCCATGTTTAATCCCGTGCCACTCACCAGGTTGAGCCATCATGCTTGCGCTCCTTTTGCGATAATTACGCTAACAGGACGAGAGGAGCCGTCATGAAGCCACGTAACATTGCCATCGCCTGCGGTGTCGCGGGAGTCGCCGTCGGCCTTGCCGCTGCCACCGGTATCGTTTACCGCAAGCAAATCAAGTCCGCCGCGTCGCTCAAACGCTTGACCGGCTACGCGGATGGCTATGACCTGTACGCAATCGACATCGCCTACGACTACGATCTTGATCGCATCATCGCCGCTGGCGTGCGCGACGACCAGGCCTACATCGATGCCGTGGTGGCGCAGGTGCTGCCCGGTGTGCCGGCACATGTCCAGGCTCCCCAGTTTGCCTGCAGCGCTTTTGTCGCCGTAGATGCCGAAGGCCGCGTGCGCACCGGTCGCAATTACGACTTTAAGGACGACACCTCGGCGCTGCTGGTGCGCAATCACCCACGCGGCGGCTATGCCTCCATCGGGTTTGCTGCCCTTAACAACCTGGGCGATAACACTCCGCTTGACTCCGTCGCCGGACGCGCCGCCGCACTCATGGGTCCGTTTGCCCAGCTCGACGGTGTTAACGAATGCGGCGTTTCCGTTGCCGTACTCACCCTTGATTCCAAGCCCTGTGACCAGGACACGCAACGCCCTGTCATCAATACCTCGCTCGCCATCCGTCTGGTGCTCGACCGTGCCGCCACCACGCAAGAAGCTGTCGACCTGCTTTCCGCCTACGACATGCACGCCATGGCAGGACGCGATTATCACTTCTTTATCAACGACGCCACCGGTGACGCGCGCGTAGTAGAGTGGGATCCGCACGATCCGGACCGCGCTTTCAAAGCGACTCCTGTACGCCAGGTTACGAACTTCTACCCCTGCTATGGCGACGAAGTGCTGCCCAACCAAAAGAACGGCGAGCTGGGCCATGGTAAAGAGCGCGCCGTCGCAATTGCCGATGTCCTTGACGCCCATGTCGGTGCCCAGGACGAAACGATTGCCTGGGAAGCCCTGCGCGCCGCAGCGCAAGAGCCCAAACAGGGAGACATCACCAGCAATACGCAATGGTCGGTCGTCTTTGACAATACCGAACCCGCCGCCGCTATTACGCTGCGCCGCCACTGGGGCGACGTCGACGCCTTCGCACTGTAAGGAGCCAGGCCCGTCGACCTTACGCTCGCCTGACGTTGTTTACATTTCTATACGCTTGAGCTAACACGTTTTACCCCCGTATCAACAGTGTGCGGGGGTAAACTTATGCGCATGTTATAACTTGCCCGGAAGGATTCATCATGCTTAGGATCGGTCTTCTTACCAGTGGCGGCGACTGTCAGGCGCTCAACGCCACCATGCGCGGCATCGTCAAAACGCTTATGACCAATAGCGAAGAACCTATCGAGATCTATGGTTTTGAGGACGGCTACCAGGGCCTTATCTACAGCAGGTTCCGCGTCATGACGCCCGCCGATTTTAGCGGCATCCTCACCCGCGGCGGCACCATTTTGGGCACGAGCCGCACGCCGTTCAAGCGCCTGGACATTCCCGAGGCCGACGGTGTCGAGAAGGTGCCCGCGATGGTCCACACCTATCACAAGCTGCAACTCGACTGCCTGTTTATGCTGGGCGGCAACGGCTCCACCAAGACCGCCAACCGCCTGCGCGAAGAGGGCCTCAACGTTATCGCTCTGCCCAAGACCATCGATAACGACACCTGGGGCACCGAAATGACGTTTGGCTTTACGAGCGCCATCGACGTCGCCACCAAGTGTATCGACGACATCCACACCACCGCCTCGAGTCACGGCCGCGTGTTCGTTATCGAGATCATGGGCCACAAGGTTGGCTGGATCCCGCTGTACGCCGGCGTCGCGGGCGGCGCGGACGTCATCCTGATTCCCGAGATTCCCTACGACATGGGTAACGTCATCAAGACCATCGAGCATCGCATGGAGACCGGCAGCCGCTTTACGATCGTGGCCGTCGCCGAGGGCGCTATCTCCAAGGAGGACGCGGCGCTGCCCAAGAAGGAGTACAAGAAGAAGCTCGCCGAGCGCACGAGTCCGTCGATTGTCTACGACATTGCCAAGGAAATCGAGGCCAAGACCGGTCGCGAGACCCGCGTCGCCATCCCCGGCCACACGCAGCGCGGCGGTCAGCCCGACGCCCAGGACCGCATCTTTGCGACCCAGTGCGGCGTTGAGGCGGCACTGGGCTGCCTACGCGGCGAGTTTGGCTACATGATTGCCCTGCGTGACGGCAAGATGTGCCACATGCCGCTCGAGGAGGTCGCCGGCAAGCTCAAGTTTGTCGATCCCCAGAGCGACCTGGTACGCGAGGCCAAGGCGCTGGGCATCAGCTTCGGCGACGAATAGCCTCGGCCGAAATCCATCCCATCGGGCCCTCCGACCCCGCCCGACGTATTTCGATTTGGCTCCTCCCTTGACTCCGTCAAAGGTCGCCAATCGAAATCGTCGGTCGGGGTCGGAGGGCCCTGCGTTTACATGCTCGCCGAGGCTATTCGTCTTCTTGCTGCGGGTGCCTAGGGCAGGAGGCGCCGTGCATTTTTGGGAGTTTTCAGCAGCCGAGGGTGCCTGCATACTGAATTTTGGGCGAAAGGCAGGCGCCATGGGCCGCATCTTGTAAAAACGAGCAGCTCTTGAGGCGTTGGGAGCTCAGAATCAGGGCTTTCAGCGCAGTTTTGTGCGCCCGCTCCCATACTCGTGGACTCCGGAATGCTGAATTCTCCGGAATTTGCACGCCGCCCCTGGGGGTACCTGCGGGTAAAAAGCAACCGCCCCGCCAAAATATGCATTCAGCGGGGCGGTTTATGCAATAAAGCGACTGCGACACGTCACAGCTCGCTACAACTTGAATCCAAGAACAGGTTACTCGGCGCTCTTGAGGGCACCGACCATGTCAATCTTGTTGAGGGTTCGGTTGGTGGCGAGGTTGACGATAATCGTAAAGCCAAACGAAAGCACCACAGCGAGCACGAAACTCAGCGGCTCGACCTCAACATCAAAGTACAGCGACGGCATCTGAAGAACGTACGTAAAGCTCTCGGCAAGTAGGCCACCCAGCGGCACGCCCAGTGCGGTGCCAATCGCCGTAAGGATCAACGTCTCCTTATTGACGTAGTGGTGCACCTCGCCACGGCGGAAGCCCAGAACCTTGATGGTCGCCAGTTCGCGTTCGCGCTCCGAAATATTCGTATTAGACAGCGTAAACACCACCACAAACGACAGGCACGCCGCCATAAAGGTCACAAGCACTACGACCGAATTGATAATCGTAAAGTTCGACTCATAGTTCTCCCAATGCTCGGCCGTACTCGAAATCGTAAGCCAACCGTCGCTCTTAAGCTTCTTGCTAAACGCAATCTGGTCGGCCGACGAGCCCTTAAGCAGCACAAAGATGCCGTTAAGACGCGCGCTTCGGCCGAACGCGCGCTCATAGGTGCCCTGCGTCATATAAAGTGTGTTGCCCAAGTAATTGAGCGAGATATCGCTAACCTTGACCTTGGTAACATTGAGCGACGAATCCTGGACCTGCGCCGTATCGCCCGGCTGAATCCCCAGCACCAGCTGTGAACTCTTGCTTAAATACACGTCCCCGTCACGCAGGGCGAGCGGTTCTTTGGACTCATCCTCCAGGCGCACGTAATCGTCCAGGTCACCCGTGCGGTCGTCGGGAATCACGATGAGCTGTACGGTCTCGCTCTTACCGCCAAACGTAAAGGTGACGTTGTCGGTCATAATCGGCAGGGTCGAGGTCACGCGTACGCCGGAGTCGCTGGCCGCGCTACGCTCTTCCAGCGCCGCACACGTCTGAGCATAGTCATCGGGATTGGCGACCGCCAGCAAGTCATAGCGCGTGATGTGCCCGTACTGTTTGGGCGAAAGCGCCACCGACGTATCGCGGATGCCCATACCGCAGATCACGAGCGCCGTGCAGCCGGCGATACCGAAGATGGTCATAAAGGCACGTTTTTTGTAGCGGAACAGGTTACGCGCTGCCACCTTGTTCAAAAAGCCCATGCGGCGCCAAATAAAGCCGATGCGCTCAAGCAAGATGCGCGAGCCGGCTCGCGGGGCCTTGGGACGCATAAGCGAGGCTGGGGTCTCGGCCATCTCGTGGCGGCAGGCGATAATCGTGGCACCCACCACGCCCACGGTAAACAGCGCCACCGAGACGATCGAGGACACGATGTCGTACGAAAGCAGCATCTGGGGTAGTGAGTACATGTCGTCGAACACCGTAAACAGGAACAGCGGCAACCCCACAAATCCGATGATGTTGCCGAGTACGCCGCCGAACAGACAAGCCCACAGCGAGTAGTCCACGTATTTGGACAGGATTCGCCCGCGTGAATAGCCGAGCGCCTTGTATAAGCCAATGAGCGTGCGCTCTTCCTCGACCATACGAGTGGCGGTGGTAAGGCTGATGAGCACGGCTACGACAAAGAAAATAAATGGGAAAACCGTGGCGATGGCCTCAATCGAAGAGCTGTCGCTCTCGACGCTTGAGTAGCTTGCGATGTTACCGCGATCCTGGATGTACCAAGTGCATTCGCCCAGATCGGAAAGCTCGGCGCGTGCATCGGCAAACTGCTGGTCGGTGGCGGCGCGGCGCTGGTCCAAATCGGCCTGAGCCCGAGCGCGCTCCTCACTGCCCTGGGGCATGCGGTTGATGTTGTCCTGCTCAATCCCAAAGAGCATATTCGCCTGGCGCTCGGAGGCATCCAAGCTTGCCGGCGCGTCGACCGTCAGCTCTTGGGCGCGCACCTTCTCACGCTCGTCGCGAATCTTCTCGATATTACCCTTGACCTCGTTGATCTTTGTCGTGTAGGCATCTGAATAGGAGTTGAGGCTCTTGGCTCCCTCGACGATCACGTGGACCGCGGAGTAGGAAGAAGATGTCGCGGCATCCTCGCTCACATAGAACTTATAGTCCGCAGCCGAAGCAGCGCGAAAGGCGTTGACTGTCGAGTCGGAGCTCACATCAGTAGGATCGAGGACCTCGGCCGTAATGGTGTAATCACCCGCGGCAAACTGGTCCTTGGCGCTTTGGTTCGACGAGCTCGCGTCATTGGCGGCAAAACTCACCGTGTCGCCGAGCTTTTTGCCCGAAGCCTTCAGGAACTTCGAAGTCACCGCGACCTCGCCGGCGCTCTCGGGCAAATCGCCGCTCACCAGCACCGGTTGATCGATATTCTTCCTGGAAAGGCTCTGCACGACTACACGCTCGCGCGTGGTACCCACGGCGGTGTAGGCGGTCTCGGTGTAGATGCCCTCGGCCGTCTCGACGCCGTCGACCTCTTGAATGGCCGCAAGATCGTCGCGCGTAAGGCCATAGGTCGACTGCACGTTAATGTCATAGACATTCTGCTGGTCAAAATAGACGTCGACCGAATCGCGCAGATCCTCGCAGCCCGCCTTAAGACCGCACATCACGCTCACGCCGAGCGCGGTAATGACCACGATAGATAGGAAGCGCTTAAGACTGCCTCGGATTGTGCGGGAGATGCCACGGCGAAAAACCGTCGGCGCCATATCATTTGAGCTTTGAGCGGTACGGTAGGTCGCGAACTCCCGATCGTGACCCACGTGCTCCGTATCGTGGTTTTGGCTGTTTTGGCGATCTTGGTCCATGGGCGCTACCACTCGATCGTCTCGATAGGCACGGGATTTTGCTGGACCGTCTCGCTCTCCACGCGGCCGCTCTTAAAGCAGATCAGGCGATCGGCCATGGGCGCGAGCGCGGAGTTGTGCGTGATGATGATGACCGTAATGCCCTGCTTGCGGCAGGTATCCTGCAGCAGCTGCAAGATCTGCTTGCCGGTTTTATAGTCGAGCGCGCCCGTGGGCTCATCGCACAGGAGCAGCTTGGGGTTCTTGGCCAGTGCGCGGGCGATGGACACGCGCTGCTGCTCGCCGCCCGAAAGCTGCGCGGGGAAGTTGCCGAGGCGCTCGCCCAGGCCAACCTGGCGAAGTGTCTGTTCGGCATCGAACGAATCGGGGCAGATTTGCGCCGCAAGCTCGACGTTTTCGAGCGCCGTCAGGTTGGGAACCAGGTTATAGAACTGGAAGACAAAGCCGACGTCGGCGCGGCGGTATTCCACGAGCTGCGCCTCATTGGCGGAACTCACATCGCGCCCATCCACCGTTACGGTGCCGGAAGTCGCCGTATCCATGCCGCCCAGAATGTTGAGCGCCGTGGTCTTGCCGGCACCCGAAGCACCCAAAATGATGGCGAGCTCGCCACGCTCGACCGTAAAGCTCGCGCCGTCCAGCGCGTGAATGCGGGCGTCACCCTCGCCGTATGCTTTGACGACGTCTTTGAATTCGATATAAGCCATCGATTAATTCCCATCTGGTCGGATAACTCTTTAGTATTACCCATTTCGCACCGACCAAAAAGGGACAGGTTTATTTTGGCAGGTTTTATATGGGGAAACGAGGGTGCGGGCAGGCACCAGGACTGTCCACGGCAACCATTTGACCCAAACCGTATCCACCGCTATGATGCCACTGCGGAATGAATGTCTCCGTTGGGTGCGCCAGCCAAGAAGCTGCCGCGTTACCCTAAACCGCCTTGTTGCTGATGACTTCTGCTGTTACGTGATGCCCCTAGGCATCACGCCGCGGCAGGAGTCTTTTTTGTTTTGGAGGAGAAGTGTCGGAAAGCAGCGCATCGAGCAGAATCAAACGTCTGCTCAACACCTATAGCGGTCTTGTGCTTATGGGTGCCGTCGGAATCCCCGTCGGTATCATCGTTGGCGCCATCTGCGCGCTCTTTGGACGCGTGCTTTTGGCGATCGGCGCCTTCCGCGACGAACACATCACCCTGCTCCTCCCCTTCCTCGCCCTTATGGGCCTTGCCATCGTGTTTGCCTACCGCGCTTGGGGCAAGGGCACCGACCGCGGCATGAGCCTGGTATTCGACGTAGGCCACGGGCGTGAGGACGCCATCTCGCCGCGCTTGGTGCCACTCATTATGCTGAGCACGTGGGGGACGCACCTCTTTGGCGGCAGTGCGGGACGCGAGGGCGTGGCCGTGCAGATCGGTGCAACCGTCTCACATTGGATCGGCCGACGTCTACCTTTCCGAGACCCCGGCAACACGTTTTTGCTTATCGGCATGGCCGCCGGCTTTGCCGGGCTCTTTCGAACGCCCCTTGCTGCCACGGTCTTTGCTATCGAAGTACTGGTCGCAGGACGCATGGAATACCGCGCGCTGTTTCCCGCGCTTTCAGCCTCGCTCGCCGCAAGTATGACCTCCGGTGCCCTGGGACTCGAGAAGTTCGAGGTCGCCGTTGTCGCCTCATGCGCGCTTGACCTCCCCGGTCTTGGACGGCTTGCGGTACTAGGCATCGCGTTTGGCATGGTAGGCGGTGCCTTTGCCTGGTGCCTTGCCCATGCCAAGACCCTTGCGGCGCGGCTGCTCCCCAACCCCTATGCGCGCATCGTCGCTATGGGCCTTGCGCTATCGGCGATTCTGTTCGCACTGTGGCAGGGTCGATACTGCGGCCTTGGCACCAACCTGATATCGGCGGCGCTCAACGGTAACGGTAAGGTCGCCATCATGCCTTGGGACTGGGCGCTCAAATTCGTACTCACCATCACCACACTTGCCGCAGGATATCAGGGTGGTGAGGTGACGCCGCTGTTTTCCATTGGAGCCAGCCTGGGTGTCGTACTCGCCGGGATTCTCGGCATGCCCGCCGAGTTCTGCGCCGCGTTGGGCTACGCAGCCGTCTTTGGCAGCGCCACCAATACGCTGCTCGCACCCATCCTTATTGGCTGCGAAGTCTTCGGCTTTGGTAATCTGCCGATGTTCTTTATTGTCTGCGTCGTGGCTTACCTGTTCAACATGGATAAGTCGATCTACGCCCTGCAAGAGCGAGCGTAGAAAGATGTCCAAGCAGGTGGTCTCAACCGGAAACGGCGTCCCACTCTGAGGCTGTATTCCGGGACACGGTTTCCGCTTGGGACGCCATTCGGAAAGCGCATCCCGCTTTAAAACGGAATTCCGGGACGTGGTTTCCGTCTGAGTCTCCATTCGGAAAGCGTGTCCCGTTCTTTCACGGCATCTTGGCTATGCAAAGGGCTCGAACGTTATTCCTCGTACGCGCCCTCAAGCCGAAGCAGCCACTCCTTGCGATCGAGCCCGCCGGCATATCCGTTAAGCGAGCCGTCGGCGGCAACCACGCGATGGCACGGCACGATAATCGAAATAGGGTTGCGAGCGACCGCAGCCCCCACCGCACGAGGAGACACAACGGGGTCCTCGTTCCCCGGCACCCGATGGCGGGCGGCGACACGAGCCGCAATCTCGCCATACGTGGCGACCTCGCCACGCGGAATAGAAAGCAGCTCAAACCAAACTTCACGCTGAAACGCCGTACCGATCATATGCAACGGCGGCGTATACCGAGGCTCCTGCCCTGCAAAATAAGCATTCAGCCAAGCCCACGAACGCTCAAGCACCGAAGAAGCCGCACCATGAGCCGGACTCGCCGACGACATGCCACCAGCACCGGAAACCGCATCGGCCCCTTCAACATGTTCGGAGTCTTCCCGGAGAAGCGTGGAGCCAAAGTGCTCCTGCCCCTCAAACCAAAGCCCCGTCAGACCGCGGCCATCAGCGGCAAGCAGGATTTCGCCCAAAGGCGAAGCAAACGTCGTCGTGACCACCAGCGGCTCCTTTCAAAACTCCGCACCATAATACCGCGAATTGTGCAGACGACTCCGCAGATACGTCTGGGCAGGAACGCAATTGCTTAAGCGAGGCCACTTTCCCCAATCAAGCGGAGAAGACGCGGGGCTTCGACGCCAAAGCGGTACCCCTACCAGCTGAGCTCTAATACTTTTCCCGAGAAGTGAACGAGTAAAAACGAGGCCCCGGAGCATCCACACTTTTTGATTACAAAACCGCAGGATTCGCGCAGCAAAGCCGCAGGAAATAGCGGTCAAAATATGCCAATGCTTCGGGGGTCCAAAATAGGTCGTTCACTTCTCGGGAAAAGTATTCAACTTCAATTCACCCCAACCCCAAAGTCACCTCAGGCAGCAGGCGCGAAGCGCCGCAGCTGCCGTCACGGACCCGCAGTCCCCAAAGGAGGCAGGCGCGAAGCGCCGAGACCGCCGCCGGGACCAGGGCCCGCAACGGCCACGCGCCCTCACATCAGCCCAGCGGCCCCAACCAACAACGGCCCCATCGCAGGCCGCTCGCAGCCGAGTCACCGCAGGCGGGGCCGGGCTCAGCTTTCAGAACACTCCGCAGACCAGTGCGGCGCCTTGTCCGCGGCTCCGAAGGAGCAGGACAAGGCGCCGCACATGATCGAGGACGTTCTGAAAGCTGAGCCCGGCCCCCGCCGGACAGTTCCACCGCTACTCGCAGAGCAGTTTGGCAATCTGGACGGCGTTGGTTGCCGCGCCCTTACGGATTTGGTCGCCACAGCACCAGAAGGTGATGCCACGCGCGGCCTCGGGGTTCGAGATGTCGCGGCGCACGCGACCGACCCAAATCAGGTCCTGGTCGGAGGTGTCCATCGGCATGGGGAATCGGTCGTGCGCATCCTCGGCACCCAGGTCGTCGACCAGCTTGACACCCGGGGCAGAAGCCAGCGCAGCACGGGCTTCCTCGACCGTAATGTCGCGCTCAAACTCGAGCGTAATGCTCTCGGAGTGCGAGCGCAGCACAGGCACGCGCACACAAGTGCAGTTCACGCGCAGCTCGGGCAGGTGCATAATCTTGCGACCCTCGTTTTGCAACTTCATCTCCTCGGAGGTAAAGCCCTCCTCCTTGACGCCGCCAATCTGCGGAATCAGGTTGCTCGCCAACTGGGCGGCAAATGCGCGCGGCTCGGGAATCTCCTCGCCACGACCCAGGGCGGCCAGCTGGGCCTCGAGCTCGGCCATACCGGGAGCACCAGCGCCCGAAGCCGCCTGGTACGTCGAGACGATCATGCGCTTCACGCCGGCGAGCTTGTGCAGCGGCCAGGTGGGAACCAGGCCGATGATAGTTGCGCAGTTAGGGTTAGCGATAAGGCCGTGATGCCACTTGATGTCGTCGGCATTGATCTCGGGCACGACGAGCGGCACCTCGGGATCCATGCGGAAGGCGTGGCTGTTGTCGACCACGACGGCGCCACGCTTGACGGCCTCGGGCAGCAGCTCCTTGGCGATATCGTCGCCGGCAGCGCCGAGTACGATGTCGCAGCCCTCAAAGGCCTCGGGGCAAGCCTCCTCAATAACAACCTGCTCGCCGCGGAACTCGACGGTCTTGCCCGCAGAACGCGCGCTCGCCAGCAGCTTGAGCTTGCCAACCGGAAACTCCTGCTCGTTGAGGCACTCGAGCATCTGGGTGCCCACGGCCCCCGTCGCGCCCAAAATAGCAACCGTGTACTGTTTCATGCTTCCCCCTTTAAAGGTTGTGGCTTTTGCCCGCACGCCAAGCAGGCAGGATATTCTTGCCCAGTGTATACAAGAACGGGGCGGACTCGAAACCCACCCCGTCGAAACGAAACCGAAACGAAACGCCCCGCGCTAGATTTTTTGGAACATGCCTCAAAACCCACTCATGCGCCAAAAGGTAGATTTCTAGACATATCCCAAAAATCTACCGGAATGGTCGCTATTTGTGGAGGGCAGCCAGGGCGGGTTCAATCGGTGCAGGAGCCTCCAGATCGGAGACCTTCACAATGCCGTTCTCGTCGGAGAAGGCACGGTAAATGGTCTGAATCGCCAGGTCGAAGTCCTTATCCTCGACACCGATAATGATGTTGATTTCGTCGCAGCTCTGCGAAATCATGCGCACGCTCACGCCAGCCTGGCCGAGCATGCCAAACAGGTGGCCGGAAATACCTGCGCGGCCGCGCAGGTTACGACCGACGGTCGCGATGAGCGCCAGGCCCTCGACAACCTCAATCTCGAGTGGCTCAACCTCCTGCTGGATGTCGCCCACGAGCGAGTACAGCGAATCGTGCACATCCTGCTCCTGTACCACGGCGCCAAAGCGGTCGACGCCGGTGGGCATGTGCTCGACGGAAACGTCATAGCGCTCGAAGACCGAAAGTGCACGGCGCATAAAGCCGACGCGGGGCTTGGTGCGATCGCGGGCCACGTTGATGGCGACAAAACCGCGCTTGCCGGTCACGCCGGTAATGATGGGCTCCGCCTCGCCCTCATCAGCCGTCTCGCTAATGATGGTGCCGGGGTCCTGCGGCGCATTGGTGTTCTTGATGACCAGCGGAATACCCGCCTCGCGCACGGGGAACACGGCCTCCTCGTGCAGGACGCTTGCGCCCATGTACGAAAGCTCGCGCAGCTCCTCGTAGGTAACGCGCGCAATGGGCTGAGCCTCGGGAACAATACGCGGATCGGCAGAGTAGAAGCCCGAGACGTCGGTCCAGTTCTCGTAAAGGTCGGCGTCCAGACACTTGGCCAGGATCGAGCCCGAGATATCGCCGCCGCCACGATCGAGCAGCTTAATCTGGCCCTCACGCGTCGCGCCGTAGAAACCGGGCATAACAAAGCCGCCCTGCTGACCGTACTCCTGCACCAGCTCGGAGGTGCGGTTCATGCTGAGCGTACCGTCGTGATGGAACGCCACAACCGTCGCGGCGTCCAGGAACGGCAGGCCCAGGTACTCGGCCATCAGGCGAGCGGTGAAGTACTCGCCGCGGCTCACAAGCTCCTCGGTGGAGTAGCCGCCCGAGCGGGCGCGCTCGGCAAAGGCCGCGAACTCCTCACGGATGGGATAGGTGAGCTCCAGCTCGTCAGCGATATCAAAATAGCGCTGGCCAATGTCCTCGAGCAGCTCCTCACACGACACGTGATACTTAACGTGCGCGTTAACCAGGTAGAGCAGGTCGGTCACCTTGGTGTCGCCCTTAAAGCGGCGACCGCAGGCGGAAACCACCACAAAACGGCGGGCCGGGTCGGCGTCGACGATGGCTTTGATCTTCTTAAAGTGTTCGGCGTCGGCGACCGACGAGCCGCCAAACTTGGCAATCTTAATCATGGGCTGGAGGTTACCTTTCTAAAAGCCTCTGCGAACCTGTTTTGCGCGCTCTGATACCATGGTTTCACCGATTGGGACCAAGGCATCCGAGGAGCAGTGTTATATGGGAACTTATCATAGTACACGAGGACGCACTTTATCGTGCTCAAGTAAGGTGGCAATCCGCACCGGCATCGCTCCCGACGGGGGTTTGTTTGTCTCGGACGAGCTCGGCACCCAGCAGGTCGATATCAGCTCGCTTGCAGATAAATCGTACTTTGAAATCGCTCAAGATGTGTTGGGAATGTTACTGAATGATTACACGGGCGAAGAAATTTCGGCCTGTGTGAATGAGGCATATCGCGGCACGTTCGCGAGTGAAGAGGTTACGCCGCTCGTCAAACTCGACGCTGCGCCGGGCGCTGACGCCCCTCAGACCTATGTGATGGAGCTCTTTGGCGGCCCCACGAGTGCCTTTAAGGACGTCGCCCTGCAGATGCTCCCCCGCCTCATGGCCCGCACTTCCGCCAAGGACGGCGGCGCCGAGCGCATCATGATCGTCACCGCCACGTCGGGCGACACCGGCAAGGCCGCACTCGCCGGTTTTGCCGACGCTCCGGGCACGGGCATCACCGTCTTTTATCCCGAAGGCAAAGTCAGCCGCGTGCAGAATCTGCAGATGTCCACACAGGAAGGCGATAACGTCGCCGTCTGCGGCATTCGCGGCAACTTCGACGATGCCCAGAGTGCCGTCAAGCGCATCTTTGCCGATAAGGAGCTTGCCGAGCGCTTGGAGGCCGCCGGAACGGTGCTTTCGAGTGCCAACTCCATCAACGTCGGCCGTCTGGTGCCGCAGGTCGTCTACTACTTTGCCGCCTATGCGCAGCTGTTGCGCGCCGGCGCCATCGAGGCCGGCGACGCCGTGGAGTTCTGCGTACCGACCGGCAACTTTGGCGATATCCTGGCCGGCTACTATGCCAAGCGCATGGGTCTGCCCGTCGCCAAGCTCATTGTCGCGAGCGACAAGAACAACGTGCTGGCTGACTTCCTGACCACCGGCGTCTACGACCGCAACCGTCCGTTCTTCACGACCATCTCGCCGTCGATGGACATCCTCATCAGCTCCAACCTGGAACGCATGCTCTACTTCCTGTCCGATGGCGACTGCGAGCTTGTTGCCGGCCTTATGGAGCAGCTGGCAAAGACTGGTCGCTATGAGGTTCCCGCCGACCTGCTGGCAAAGATTCAGAGCGTCTTTGGCTGCGGCTGGGCCAGCGAGGACGAGGTCCTCGCTGCCATCAAGAGCTGCTGGGATGCGAACGGCTACGTGATCGACCCGCACACCGCTTGCGGCTATCACGTCTTTGAAAAGGTCGCTCCCGCCGAGGGGGCCAAGGCCCGTGTGCTGCTTTCGACCGCCAGCCCCTACAAGTTCCCGCGTGCCTGCTGCGATGCTCTGGGGCTCAACGTTCCCGAGGACGACTTTGAGGCCATGCGCGTGCTCGAGCAGGCCACCAATACGGCCGCACCGGCACAGCTCGCCGAGCTCGAGTCCAAACCCGTCCGCTTCGAAGACGTCTGCGACGTCGATGAGATGGCAAGCTACGTCGAGTCTGCAGCAAAAAAGATCGCTACCAACTAAACCCCTCATTAGGAGCCGGCGAAAGCCGGCGCACCTTCTTTTATCAGATAACCCCCGGGATGATGACGAACGCGCGCAGCGTGCCTGGCTGTTTAGTTCGTCGCGAGTTCCGCACGCAAAGGAAAGCACTTAATGTGCTTTCCGTCTTGCGCAGGACTGCCCGAGCAGCGAACTAAACAGCCAGGCACGCCAGGAGGACCCACATGATCAAGATCACCGTCCCAGCAACCAGCGCCAACTTGGGCATCGGCTACGACACCCTCGGCATGGCCGTCAGCCTCTACTCGCACTTCACCTTCGAGCGCGCCGACAAGCTCACCATCACGGGCTGCCCCGAGGAGTTCCAAAACGAGAACAACCTGGTCTACGTCAGCTTTGTCGATGCGCTGGCCGCATGGGGCGAGCCGGCTTTTCCCGTCGCCATCGACATTCAAACCGATGTACCCGTCGCTCGCGGCCTGGGTTCCAGCTCCACTTGCGTCGTCGCTGGCATTATGGCCGCCGCCGCACTGACAGGCCACACCGTCGACCGCGCTGAGCTCGTCCGCATTGCCACCGAGGTCGAGGGCCATCCCGATAACGTCGCTCCCGCCATCCTGGGCGGCGCCGTCTGCTCCTTTACGCCGACCGATTCGCTCCCCCAGTGCCTGCGCTACGAGGTGAGCGATCGCTTGCGTTTTATTACCGTGATTCCGCCCTACGAGGTTCACACGAGCGAGGCACGCAAGGTCGTGCCGCAGGAGATTCCGCTCTCCACCGCCGTATGGCAAATGGGCCGTATCGCCGGCATGACGCGAGGCCTGGAGGCCGGCGACCTCGACCTGATTGCCGCCGCCAATGACGACCGCATCCAGGAGCCCTATCGTCGTCGCCTGATTCCCGACTACAACGCTGTGCGCGACACCTGCCTTAACGGCGGCGCCAAGACCATCTGGATCAGCGGTTCGGGCTCTACCCTTATGGCTGTGACCGACGACACCATCGTGGCAAAATTCCTGCAGGTCAAGCTGCGTGAGCAGTTCCCCAAGTGTGAGACCCACATTCTAACGTGCGACACCGAGGGCGCTCAAATCGAGTACCTGTAGCGCCCTGTCTCATTGCTCTCACCGGTCTCCTTGGGGCTTCCCCTGAAAACGTCCTCGATCATGAATTGCCCCGTCGTGCGCTTCGCGCGACGGGGCAATTCGATCTGCGGATTGTTTTCAGGGGAAGCCCCAAGGAGACCTACGCGACCTCGACAGGATAATCGCATTCGCTGATTTAATATTGTGCTCCTTCGGAGCTGCGGATAAGCGGGCCTCGTGCTGCGGAATGTTTTTAAGGGGATGCCCCCGGGTGGCCCTATGGCAACGTGGCTAGCGATGTCTCTAGGGACCCACGCTTTGAAGGGGCGCCGGGCTGAAATTATGGCCCTTTATTGATAGGGGCTCTTGCTAGGCTGGAGCACTTACTAGTGACAGGCTTCGACTATGTGCTTGGTTTACGCCGCACTGGGTTCCTTGTATTCGAAGACTGGTTCTAGGAGGTCTTCGATGTTGCAGTGGAGGGCTTTTGCTATGGCTCTTACGCTTGTTACCGAAGCTTCATTGATGTTTCTCTGGCGCTGCTCGTACATTTGGATTGAGCGGAGTGACACACCCGATTCGTATGCTAGGTCTTGTTGGGTTTTCTTAAGCTTCTTTCTTGCTAACGCAAGTTTGGTTTGCCTGGACGCTTTTTTCGCCATATCGCAGACGAGGCGAACCACTCGTTCCTCCGAGGCTTCGTGCCAGGGGCAATACAGACTGCGCAGCACATCAAATGGAACGACATGCAGCAAATCTTCGAAAGGCTCTCCTAGGCGCCACTGCAGGTATGCCAGCATCCAGCCCGCCCAATATTCCGGCGTCTTCTCAAATCGATAGGTGCAGTCCGGTATAGGCCTGTTTTGATAGCCCGACCTTTCAGCGATAAGCGCGAACAGCTCAACACCCGATTTTCCCGACACGACCCATGCGTTGCCGCGTTCAAACTCGCGAGCAACCCCACTTAGGCAAAAGAGTTCAGCAACTTCAGATCCTTCTGCTCCATAGTCATTGACGGCATAGTCGAAGCAGTCGCCGAGGTTGTTCATTGCGTCCTCGAGGTAGTAGACGGGATATGTCCTACTCGGCCCACGATCTGTTAACTCTTGGATCATTTAAATCAACCCTCCCTGCCATTAAATCCCTAATGTCGATACCTTCGGAATCGAACCCATTATGAAAACTATTGTCTGCCAAGAGCCCCTACTAGAGGCAGGCCTCGGCAATGCGGCGCTTGAGCTCGTCGATGCCGGTGCCGGTCTGGGAGCTTGTGATGATTACGTTTTCGGCCGGGACGTTGAGTTGCTTTTTGATGGCTGCCGCTTGGCGGGCCTGCTGGGTGCGGCTGAGTTTGTCGGCCTTGGTGAGGCAGACGATAAAGTTGAACTCGTTGCCCTGCAGGTAGTCGATCATGTCATGGTCGAGCTTGCTGGGGTCATGGCGAATGTCCACCAGCGACACAAC
This sequence comes from Collinsella sp. HCP3S3_E11, assembly GCF_052067375.1. NCBI lineage: Bacteria > Bacillati > Actinomycetota > Coriobacteriia > Coriobacteriales > Coriobacteriaceae > Collinsella > Collinsella sp. HCP3S3_E11. The sequence goes on from NZ_JBQHQI010000001.1 coordinate 477,174, forward strand.
CAGGTTAAAGCTGCGCTCGGAGTCGAAGAAGTCGCCGATGAGCTCGGCCCAGCGGTCGCGCTCGGCCTTGGAACGACGGGCGAAACCGTAGCCCGGCAGGTCCACAAAGTGCACGTCGTCGGCCTCGAAGAAATTGATATTGCTCGTCTTGCCCGGCGTGCTCGAAACCTTGACCAGGTTCTTGCGGCCAAAGAGCTTGTTCATGATGGACGACTTGCCCACATTGGAGCGGCCCACAAAGCTCACCTCGGGACAGGTGGACTCGGGGATCTGCGAAACCTTGCCGTAGCTGGCGACGAACTTGGCAAGCTGGTAGTTAATGGAATCGGCCATGGATACTCCTTGGTCGTAGGTTCTTACAATAGGGATGCACGATCACGCAGCGGCGATGCAGCGGACGATATCGAGTGTAATGCCGCTCGCGGTGCGGGCGTACTCGTCCAAATCGAACTCTCGCTCGCAAAACGCGTCATATGCCTCGTCACAATTATCGCTGATAGCACGCAGCACCAGACAATCGACACCGTTCTTGGCTGCAATATGGGCAATCGCAGCACCTTCCATCTCAACGCAATCGGCATGCGTCGCCTCGATGGCGGCGCTGCGCATGGCGTCGCCCGTTACAAAGCGGTCGCCTGTAGCGATAGTGCCAACCAGGAACTGTTTAGGGTCCTTCTCCGCAGCGGAATCAGAAGCGTAAGCATCGATAAACCCATGTTCGGCAAGCACGGTGGTGGCGATGTCAACCAGAGCCGGTGTCGAGGCAAACTCCTCAAGCTCCGGCGCCGACTCGGCGATGAGCGCCGTGTCGGTATCCAGATAGCGCAGGCACTTGCCAATAACCACGTCATTGATATGGAGTTTGGAGTTTAAGCCACCCGCAATGCCCGAAAACACAACGGCCTGCGGAGCATATCTGCTGATGAGATGCTGTGTTGCACCAGCGGCGTTTACGGTTCCCATGCCAGCGGTCGTGGCGACCACTGACAGACCGTTGAGCTCGCCGCTTACAACGCTCAAGCCCGCCTCTTGCGACACACGGGCGCCGTTCAGTTCTTCTTTAATCTGCGCAACCTCTTTTTCGAGTGCACCGATGATTGCGATGGTAGGCATACCATCCCCCAAACCTGTGAAAACTGTTTATCCACGGTATGGTACCAGCATTTTGACTCAACCGCGCAATACGAAGCCGTTAGGCCAGCGCAGCGCGGGTATTGTAGAGCGCCTTGGCGATGGCGGCCACGGCCTCACTCGAACGGTCACTCCACGGCATCGATGACATGATGCTCATAATGTAGGTGTCGCCATCGACATCGATGAGGCCAGCATCGCACGTCGCATTGCAACCTGCCTCGCTGATCCAACCGGCCTTGTTACGCACCATGGCATGGTCGTCCGCAATGCCGTCACGGATAAAGGACCGGGTCGTAGAGGCCAGAAGGCCCGACAGCCATTGCGACGTCTCGCTCTCGCGGCTCAAATACTCGCTCATCTCGCGCCACAACTTGGCCGAGGTGCGCGGGCAGTAGGTTGGGAAATCGCTCATCGAATCGAGCGCGACCTCGTCTTCGACGCCGAGTGCGGCAATCCAATCCTCGTAGCCATCTTGATCAAACGTTGCACGCAACGCGACAAACGAGTCGTTATCCGAGTTGACGACCGAGGTCTCGATCAGGTCGCGAACCGTCAGCCAGCCCATACTGTAGCCGCCATAGGTGCCCAGAGCATCATCGAGCGATACTTGCCCTGTCTCGACCAGTAACTCGCAGACGTAGAGTACATAGAGCGCCTTGTAGCTGCTCGCACCGTACACCTCGGCGTCCGCGTTATACGTCACGCCCTTGCCGCTCGACAGATTGTAAAACACCACGCCCACGTCGCCCAATTCCTGGGCCTGATCAAGGGTATCTTGGAGCGCGGCGAGGCTCTCATCCTCCAGGGCGGGGATCTGGTCATCAACCAGTGAGAAGGTCTGCACGGTATCGCCTGAGGGAATATCGTTAAAGTCCGCCTTCGAAAGCCTCGTCTTGAGGCTCGCTGTCGACAGGGTTTGACTTGCGGCGGCTTTAGATTTAGAGACCTTTTTGTTTTGCGTCTGTACCGTTGACGCATCTGAGTGTGCCATTCGCTCCGACGCGTAGGTTTTAGCGGTAATTCCGAGGATAATAACCGCCAACGTTAACATCTCAACGGCGGCAATCTTCGTCACGCGGATGCGAGCGTCGGCAAGGCCACGCGAAGACGTGCCCTTCGTCTCATATCTGCTGCTATGCTGCGGCACATGCTCGTCCCGCGATGCGTCGTTTCGCACGTGGTCTCCTGGCTGCTCCCGTTCATATACGAGCAGCATAATACCGAGCAGGCATTTCTTTCCAAAGATATTCAGAAGCGTTTAAGGTGTCTTTAAAGAAACCACAAGCGTATTTATCCAAATGGCACGATTCTGTTGCGCATCTCACCGCAACCCAGAGAGCAGTCATTTTAGGACGGGGCTCTTTTAGCTACTTCTCCACCCTACCGGCCCCAAATGAGCTACCCCTAGCCGATAGCGTTTTTGAGTTCCGCGCGGCGCTTTTTCATGCCCGTCATGACGGCGTTGCGCAGCTCGGGCATGCGCGCGGTATCCATCTGTGGAACGCCCTCGAGCTTATAGGGAATCCCCAGCTGCTCATACTTGACGACGCCCATCGTGTGATACGGCAGCATTTCCAGGCCCACCACGTTATGCCACGGGGCAATCAGACGACCGAGTGCCTCGCACTCCTCTGCCGTGTCGGTAATGCCCGGTACTACCACGTGACGGATAACGACCTTGATCCTGCGACGCGCCAGCTCATCGCCAAACGCCAGGATGCGCGCAGGATCGCAACCGGTCAGCTTTTTATGCTCGACGGGATCGGCGTGTTTAATGTCGAGCAGCACCATATCGGTCTCGTTGAGTACGGCATCGAACTTCTCGGGATGCGCGGGGTCGAACGCATAGCCGCAACTATCCAAGCAGGTATGTACGCGACCATCGGGGTTGTTGTGCATTGCGCGGAACAGGTCGGCCAAGAACTCAGGCTGCAGGAGCGGCTCGCCGCCGGATACCGTAATACCACCGCTGCGGTAAAACTCATGGTTGCTCTGGAACTCGTCTATCAGGTGCTCGACGGTCACCATGGTGCCGCCGTTAACCGACCAGGTATCGGGGTTGTGGCAATACGCACAGCGCATGGGGCAGCCCTGAACAAACACCACAAAGCGGATGCCGGGTCCATCGACCGTTCCCATCGTCTCGATCGAATGCACGCGGCCCAGGGCAAACGCGGAGTCCTCAGGACGAGCGTCCATACCCTCGAGCTTCATCTCAGCCATTCCCGCTACCTTGCCTCTCATTGGTTTTAGCTACATAAATGCCAGAGTCATTCTAGCCTATATGCTTGATGGCGAAACGGTTTAGCGGTCAATTGGATTGTCCTATTTGGCCCCATGCAAAAGCGGCGGGAAGGTTGTCGCAACCCGCCCGCCGCCGAGGCAATAGAAATCGATAGACGCCAGGCGTTACGCCTTGAGCGTGAGCACCGCGCCGAAGGCGGTCGGGCCGCAATGGCTCGAGATGACGCCGCCGACCTGAGTCCAGGTAACGTCCTTAAAGCCCAGGTCGTGTGCATAGACTTCCATGTCGTCGCGCAGCTCCTCGGAAAGGCCTACCGAATACGCCAGGCCAATGTGCGAGTAGTCAATTTCGCCCTTCGCAACCATGTGGTCAATAAAGGCGCGGGCGCACTTGAGCATAGAGCCGCGGAACTTCTTGGTCGCCACGAACTTGCCGCCCGTTACCTCAATGCAGGGCTTAATCTTGAGCAGATGGGCACCTAGGAACGCCACGTTGGACAAGCGACCGCCCGCCTTAAGGAAGGCAAGGTCGGTAGGAACAAAGCCCAGCAACACGCGGTCCATAACGGAGTTCGTAAAAGCAAAGATCTCGTCGACGGTGGCATCGGGATGAGCCTCGATGTATTTGGCGGTCTCGACGACAACAAGCGACTGGCCCACCGAGACAAAACGCGTGTCCATGGAGAACACGTAGTCGCGCCCCTCTGCCGCGATCTTCGAGGACTGATGCGAACAGGTCGTGGCCTCGGAATACGCAAGATGCAAAATGGTCGCGTCGGGCTGCTCGGCGTGAATGCGGTCGTACACGCGAGAGAAATCTGCCGGCGCGCAGCCGCTGGTCTTGGGCATCACGCCAAACTCGTTGCAGCGCGAATAGATCTCGAGCGGATCGATCGAGCCGTCCTCGACGGTCTCGTCACCAATCGTGACATGCATGGGCACACGCACGATGCCGTAGCGTTCGCAGAGCTCTGGCGTCACATCCGAACCAGATTCAACCACGATTACGTACTTGCCCATTCTTATCACGACCCATCTCGACGTTGACTTTTTAATATGTGACGCACGTCCGCCGTCCTGCTACAGAACGGTCTCCAAGCGCCAAAGAGACGCCGTCCCTTGCATAAAACAAAGGACAGCGTCTCCCTGGAAAACTCCGTTCTTAACTGAGATTTTACACGGTTTATTACTAAGTGTTACTTACTCCGCAAACGGTAGCTATACGCGATAAACGGTAGCAAGTAAGTATCCAGAACGCTCAACCCATTAGGAGAGTTCCGCCTAAAGGGTGACTACACAGGACCCCCGCCGGGGCTGTTTGGGCTACCTCCCAAAACATTCCGCAGGACGCAAGAAGCCCTCGCCGCACGAAGTGCGCAGCGAGGGCTTCTTGCATGTCCGAGGACACCAATTTAATTTAGCGTGGTTCCCTAAAGTGCGATAACGCAGGAGACCCGGCAAGGCCGGGAGCACTTTGCCTCGCAAACATTCCGCAGCCGCGAAGCGGCGAGGACGTTTGAGAGGCAAAGTGCGTAGGCCTTACCGGGTCTCCGGTGGGAGTTGAGTCCCTTTAGAACTTGTTGTGGAAGGTACGCGAAATGACCTCGTCCTGCTGCTCCTTGGTGAGCGTGTGGAAGTTCACGGCATAGCCGGAAACGCGGATGGTCAGCTGCGGGTACTTCTCGGGGTGAGCCTGAGCGTCGAGCAGCGTCTCACGGTTGAAGACGTTGATGTTCAGGTGGTGGCCACCCTTCTCGGCGTAAGCGTCGAGCATGTGGACCAGGTTGTCGGCCTGAGTCTCGGAAACTTCAGAAACCTTCATAATGTGTCTCCTTCAATCGATAGGCGCCGGCCGAAACCGGCGCACTAATCAGTAATCGTTATTGTTAGTATAGCACTAACAATAGTTACTCGCCCAGCTGATCAAGGTCGATATCACCAAAGAACACCTGGTCCTCCTTGCCGAGCGCGCCCGGGATGATGGAGAAGGTGTTGGAGATGCCGTCCTGGGCATCGCGGAACGGGAGCTTGGAAACCGAAGACAGCGAAGCGATGGCGCCCTGGCTATCGCGCTTGTGCATGGGGTTAGCACCCGGGGCGAACGGCTGGCCAGCCTTGCGGCCGTCGGGCGTGGAGCCGGTCTTCTTACCGTACACGACGTTGGAGGTAATGGTCAGAACCGAGGTCGTGGGCACGGAGTTGCGGTAGGTGTCGTTCATGCGGATGTACTCCATGAACTGGTGCACAACGTCGTGAGCGATCTGGTCGACGCGGTCGTCGTCGTTACCGTACTTGGGGAACTCGCCCTCGGTCTCGAAGTCGACGATGATGCCGTTCTCGTCACGGACGGGGTGAACCTTGGCGTACTTGATGGCGGACAGGGAGTCAGCCACGACGGAAAGGCCAGCGATGCCCGTAGCGAACCAGCGGTGCACGTGCTTGTCGTGCAGAGCCATCTGGATGCGCTCGTAGCAATACTTGTCGTGCATGTAGTGAATGATGTTCAGCGAGTTGACGTACACGCCAGCGAGCCACTTCATCATGTCGTTGTACTTGGCCATAACGTCATCGTAATCGAGCGTGTCGCCCTCGACGGCGCGATACTTGGGGCCGACCTGCTTCTTGGAGACCTCGTCAACACCGCCGTTGAGTGCGTACAGCAGGCACTTGGCCAGGTTGGCACGAGCGCCGAAGAACTGCATCTCCTTGCCAATGCGCATGGAGGACACGCAGCAGGCGATGCCGTAGTCGTCGCCGTGGTAAACGCGCATGAGGTCGTCGTTCTCGTACTGGACCGAGGAGCTGGCGACAGAAGTCTTGGCGCAGAACTTCTTGAAGTTCTCGGGAAGACGGGTCGACCACAGAACGGTCATGTTGGGCTCGGGGCTGGTGCCCATGTTCTCGAGCGTGTGCAGGTAGCGGAAGCTCATCTTGGTAACGAGCGTACGGCCGTCAACACCCATGCCGCCGATGGACTCGGTGACCCACTGCGGATCGCCGGTAAACAGGGCCTGGTACTCGGGGGTACGGGCAAACTTGACCATGCGGAGCTTCATGATGAAGTGATCCACGAACTCCTGGATCTGCTCCTCGGTAAAGGTACCGTTGGCAAGGTCGCGCTCAGCGTAGATGTCGATGAACGTAGAGGTACGGCCGATGGACATAGCGGCGCCGTTCTGCTCCTTGACGGCAGCGAGGTAGGCGAAGTACATCCACTGGATGGCCTCCTGCGTGTTGGTAGCAGGTTTGGAAATATCGAAACCATAGGTCTCGGCCATCATCTTGAGCTCGCCGAGGGCGCGGATCTGCTCCTGCAGCTCCTCGCGATCGCGGATGTTGTCGGCGGTCATGACCGTCGGGGTGGAAGCCTTCTGGGCCTCCTTATCCTTGATCAGGTAGTCGACGCCGTACAGGGCGACACGACGGTAGTCGCCGATGATGCGGCCGCGGCCATAGCCATCGGGCAGACCGGTGATAATGTGAGCCGAGCGGCAAGCACGCATCTCGGGGGTGTAGACATCGAAGACGCCGGCGTTGTGGGTCTTGCGCTCGAAGGTGTAGCGCTCGACGACGTTCTCGTCGATCTTGTAGCCGTGCTGGCTGGCAGCCTGGCAAGCGATGCGGATACCACCGTTGACGTGCAGAGCGCGCTTGAGCGGCTTGTCAGTCTGAAGACCGACGATGGTCTCCTTCTCGCGGTGGGCGTTATCGATGTAGCCAGCGGGGTGGCTCACGATACCCGTGACAGTCTTGGTGTCCATATCGAGGACGCCGCCCTGCTCGCGCTCCTTGAGCAGCAGGTCGAGGACCTCGCCCCACAGCTCCTTGGTACGCTCGGTCGGACCGGCGAGGAACGATTCGTCGCCCTCGTAGGGGGTGTAGTTCTTCTGGATGAAGTCTCGGACGTCAACCTCTCCCGTCCAGATGCCTTCCTTGAAGCCTTCCCATGCCTCCTGCATTGTGTAACCACGCTCCTAGTTACGTATAATGCGGCGCTCTCTCACACCGCTGCTTATTGAATTCTTGAATGTTCGGGTTGCATGACCGGCTTCATTCGCCTTCCATCGCGCGTTAGCACAGGGAAAAACGTTTGTCCACCTTGGAACTGCAACCCAAAACCCAAGATTTCACCCGTCTGAGAAGGATAACATAGCCACCCCCTTCATCAGGGCTGTTATATGTTTCTTTTTTTATACCATTAGGGCGTTTTTAACAAATCCGCAGGAAATGCGAGCGTGAACAACTACCGTTCACCGATTTGTTTGGTATTTTTCCTTGCCTTTGTACGACGTTCACTCTAGCTGTTATGCCAGCTTTAGCAGGGTAAAGTGCCCCAGAGACCCACAGAAACTGCAGGGCGGCCACGGGATTTCCCCCGGGGCCGCCCTGTGGCGTGGCTAGTTATTTAGCTTTGATTGCCGCTTGGCATTAAGCAGCAGCGGTGACCCTGTCGGCCGCGGCCTTTTTGCTGTCGCCGTGACCCTGGCCCTCAAAATGCTTGAAGCACCAGCTGGTGACCAGCGGGGTCAAAATGGCCGTCACGATGGCGCACGCTGTAACCTGCGCCGTAGCCGTCGCGAGCACGGCACCACCGTACATGGCCTCGTTGACGCTTGCCATGGCGGCAGGCGTGGCCACATTGGCTCCGGCGCAGCTCGAAATGGCCGCACCTGCGACACCCGTACCGCCCGTGAACTTATCGACCGCGATGACGGGAATTGCAAAGACCACCGAGCAGATCACACCGAGCAGGATGCCGGGAAGACCGCCGTTGATGAGCTGGCCAAAGGTCATGGTCGAGCCCATGGCAAAGAAGACGAGCACGATGATGGCGGAAAGTGCCGGAGCCATCATCTTCTTAAAGCTCGGGAAGAGGTTACCCAGAATAATGCCGACGACGATCGGCAGGATGGCGCCCACGAGCGACCAGCCGATCGGAGCCTGGCCAGCAGCGCCGAGCACGATCATTGTGACCGGAGGGCCGACAACGAGTGTGGTGATGGCGACGGCGCCACGTTCGGCCTCGTTGCCCATGGTGCCCATCAGACCAGCGTACATAGCGTTGTTGGCGCCGGTGCAAGCCGCCAGCATCACCATGGCAGAGATGCCAAACAGGTTGTCGTTGAATACATAAAGGATAAGCAGCGACACGGCAACGACCACGATCTGCTTGACAGCGATGATGATGGCGCCGCGTGCAGCGGCGGCAGGCGCACTTTTAAACGAAATCGTCGTACCGACGATGAGCAAAAAAGCGCCCACGAGCGGGCTTGCACCCTGCTGGGTCATGCCAAGCGTAAAGCTGCCGAGCGTTTTGAACAGGTCGGGGAATAGCGTGTTGAGCAAGCAGCCCAGCAAAAGCGGCACCAAAATATTGGCGCCCGGGATGGAGGACATCTTAAAGAACGGCTCCTTTGCAGCCGGCGCCTCCACCGCAGTCGATTCACTCATATATATCTCCTTTGGATGCATGCGAATCGTAGCCGCACGCGCCTATGTCAGAAAGAAAGCGACAACCCCGATTCGCCAGGGTCGCCGCCAAACGATTACCGCGGGGTATTACCCGTCCAGGACGATGCCGCCGTCGCAGTCACCGATCTCGCCGTTCACGAAGCTGGCGAGGTCGGAAGCGAAGAACAGCACCATCTGCGCAGGCTCGCTGGCCTGGGCGGCGCGGCCCAGAGGAATACCGTTGATGATGCGCTGAGAGTTCTCGTCAGAAAGGATCGACGTCATGTCGGTAAGCGTGAGCGACGGGCACACAGCGTTGCAGCGGATGCCGAACTTACCGCCCTCCTTGGCGACCGCCTTGGTAAGGCCGTTGACACCGGCCTTGGAGCTCGCGTAGGCCGCGGTGCCGAGCAGGCCGCCGCCGATCTTGCCAGCAACGGAGCTCACGTTGACGATAGTGCCGGCATGTGCCGCCTTAAAGTGCGGGTACACGGCATTCATCATGGTAAAGGTGCCGTTGAGGTTGATGTCGATGGTGCGACGCCACTCGGTGTCGTCGATCTCGTCAAACTTCTTGGTGCTGATGACACCGGCGCAGTTGATCAGGATGTTGGTTTGCGGCAGGTCCGTAAAAATCTGCTCGACGGTCTCGCGCGCCTTGGGCGCATCGGCGACATCGAGCTGATAGAACTTGTTGCCCTCGCCAAGCTCGGCCACAGCCGCCTCGCCCTTAGCAGCGTTCCTTGCGATGAGCGCGACGTGTCCGCCGCCCGCAACGATACCCTTGGCAATCTCGAGGCCAATGCCCTGAGTGCCACCGGTAACGATCGCGGTTTTACCCGTGAAGTCAAATGCCATGACTCCAACCCCCTTGATTCAGATGTCTCCTTGCGGGAAGTTGGAGCATCGCACATGGCGATAAATGAGTCCCAGTCGTCATGGTGGTGACAACCCCTCGCCTAACCGCGGGCATAATAGTTCTTTGAAACGCTTCAGCAATTGAATTATTTTAAGTCTTTATGCGCTCTTAATATTGCCCACTGCATGAGGCCCGCATATGGGGGTATCATCTTCTACCAAAAATAGTTTCTAGTGTTAGGGGTTTTCGGTGAAAGATGCCGATTTCCGTGAACTTGAGCGTCAGCTCCTTACCGAGTTCGGCAGCATGCATCAGCGCATTTCGCGCTTTGCGGACAAAGCCCTCAGTGGCGAGATGGCCGTCATGCGCGCCCTCATGCTCGCTGGCGGTTCGCTCACGCCAAGCGAACTCGCCGATCGTGCCTGGGTCTCGAGCGCCCGCATCGCCAATATCCTGCGCGCTCTCGAAGCCAAAGGCTGGGTCGAGCGCGAGCACTCAAAGACCGACCGTCGTCGCGTACACGTCACGGTGACCGACAAGGGATTCCATGATCTCGAAATCAAGCATCGGGAATTCGAGGACCGCACCGCGGCCTTCCTCGAGCAGCTCGGCGAAACAGATACCCAAGAGATGGTGCGCCTTCTTAGGCGTGCCAACGAAATTATCGACCGCAATCAAGAAAGGAGAGATGCCGAGTGAGGATTCTCAAGCTCTTTAAAAAGCATGTCCTGGCACTGTTCGCAGCTATCGTACTTATCGTAATCAGCTGCAACGCCGATCTGGCGCTGCCTACGTATATGAGCGACATCGTCGACGTGGGCGTGCAGCAAGGCGGTATCGCCTCGCCCGTACCTGACACCATTCGCACCGAATCGCTCGACGACCTCGAACTCTTTATGAGCGATAAGGACGCCAAAGCTGTGGAGGCCGTGTTTAGCAAGGCGGATAATAACGGCATTCGAACGTACAAGGGCACCGAGGAGGAGCGCGCCGACGGCGGCAAGATTGCCGACATCGTGAGCCTGCCCGAGACCGTCGTCCTTTCGTTCAACCAGGGCATTGACGCCAACTCCATGGATGACATGATGGGTTCGTCCAGCGAGAATAACAACAACGCCGCCCAGGCCATGCCCACCCCCGAGCAGATGGCGGCAATGACGCCCGAGCAGCTCGCCGAGACGCAGCAGAAGGCCGCGGCAGCGCAGAACATGCAAAAGCAGATTGATACCGACGGCGGTAAGATCACCATGAAGAGCCTGCGCCTAGGCGTTGAAGGCGGCCTAATCGACCAGGGCAAGCTCGTCGAGGGTGCCAACGATATGGCGGACAAAATGGGCTCCATGTCGGGTTCCATCGTGACCCAACGCGCCGTGAGCTATGTACAAGACGAGTACAAGGCGCAGGGCATCGACCCCGCCGACGTGCAGAACGCCTATCTGGGCCGCATGGCAACCACGATGTTTGGTCTGTGCCTGATCTCGCTCATCGCCACCATCCTGACCGGCGCCGTGGCCTCGCGCACCGCCTGTTCCATCGCACGCGACCTGCGCCGCGAGACCTTCAACAAGGTTATGCACTTCTCGCCGGCCGAGGTGGGCAAGTTTAGCCAGGCCTCGCTCATCACCCGCTGCACCAACGACATTCAGCAGATTCAGATGGCCGCAACCCTGTTTATCCGCATGTGCCTGATGGCCCCCGTCATGGGCATCGTCGCCGTCATGCGCGTCCTGGCCAACCACACCGGCCTGGAGTGGACCATCGCCGTGGCCATCATCGCGGTCTCGGCCGTCGTCGGCGTGCTTATGGGCCTCACCATGCCCAAGTTCAAAAAGATGCAGAGCTTTGTGGACCGCGTTAACCTCACCGCCCGCGAGCTGCTCGACGGCCTTATGCCCATCCGCTCGTTCAACCGCGAGGAGCATGAGCTCGAGCGTTTTGACAAGGCTTCGCTCGACCTAATGACCACGCAGCTCTACACCAATCGTGCCATGAGCTTTATGATGCCGCTCATGATGCTCGTCATGAACTGCATCACCGTGCTTATCGTCTGGTTTGGCGCGCAGGGCGTGTCCGATGGCGTGATGCAGGTCGGCAACATGATGGCGTTTATCTCCTACACCATGCAAATCGTCATGGCGTTTATGATCCTCACCATGGTTTCGGTCATCCTGCCCCGCGCCGAGGTCGCAGCCGAGCGCGTGGAAGAGGTCATCACCTGCCCCACGAGCATCAACGACCCCGCCTCGCCCAAACTGCCCGCGGCCAGCGCACCGCGCGGTGAGCTCACCTTCCGCGACGTGAGCTTCCAGTATCCCGATGCCCGCGCCGACGTCATGAGCGGCGTGAACTTCACCACGCATGCCGGTCAGATGCTCGGCATCATTGGTTCCACGGGCTCGGGCAAGTCCACGCTCGTACAGCTGATTCCGCGCTTATACGACGTCACGGGCGGCAGCATTTCGCTCGATGGTATCGACGTGCGCGATATGACCCTTTCCGAGCTTCGCCGCCGCATTGGTTACATCCCTCAGCAGGGGCTTCTGTTCTCGGGCACCGTGGAGAGCAACCTTAAGTTTGCCGGCGACATGGTAAGCGACGAGAACATGCACGAGGCCGCGCGCATCGCCCAAGCCGAGGACTTTATCGCCGAGCGCGAGGGCGGCTACGACTCCCCCATCAGCCAGGGCGGCTCCAATGTCTCGGGCGGTCAGCGCCAGCGTCTGGCCATCGCCCGCGCGTTGGCAAAAAAGCCCGAGGTCCTGGTGTTCGATGACTCGTTTAGCGCCCTCGACTACAGGACCGACGCGCGCCTGCGCGAAGAGCTTGCCAAAAACGTTACCGACGCCGCGCTCGTTGTCGTAGCCCAGCGCATCGCGACCATCATGCACGCCAACCAGATCATCGTGCTCGACGACGGCCACGTGGTGGGCACTGGTACGCACGAGGAGCTGCTGCACAGCTGCCCGGCGTACCTGGAGATCGCACAGTCGCAGCTTTCCGCCGAGGAGCTGGGGCTCACTCAAGAAGAAATTGCAGCCGTTATGGAGGGAGGCGAGCACTAATGGCAGACGAGACCAAGACTCAGATTCCCAAGCCCACCCGCCAGCGCGGTCCCATGGGCCGCATGGGTGGCATGGGCCGCGGCGAGAAGGCCAAGGACTTTAAGGGCGCCATGCGGCAGTTGCTCGGCTATATCGGTCAACACAAGGTTGCCGTGCTTGCCGCCGTCGCCTTTGCCGTGTGCTCGGTCGTCTTTAACATTGTGGGACCCAAGGTGCTCGGCCAGGTTACGACCAAGCTGTTCGAAGGCCTGGTCGCCAAGGTCAACGGTACCGGCGATGTCGACTTTGCCTGGATCGCCAAGACGCTCGGCTTTTTGCTCTGCCTGTATCTGGCAAGCTCTGTTTGCAGCCTCATCCAGGGCTGGCTCATGACCGGCGTCACGCAAAAGATTTGCTACCGAATGCGCAAGGAGATCGCCGCCAAGATCGCTGTCGTGCCGATGAGCTACTTTAACGGACACAGCAAGGGCGATGTGCTCAGCCGCATCACCAACGACGTCGATACGCTGGGTCAGTCGCTCAACCAGAGCGTGACGCAGCTCATCACGTCGGTGACGCAGATTATCGGCGTGCTCGTCATGATGCTGTCGATCAGCCTGCCGCTTACCGGCGTCACCGTGCTCACACTGCCGGCCGCCGCGATTATCCTGACCGTGATGATTCATTTCTCGCAGCCGTACTTCCGCGAGCAGCAGCAGGTCCTGGGCACCGTCAACGGCATTATCGAGGAGGACTTTGCCGGCCAGAACGTCATTCAGGTGTTCGACCGCGCCGAGGCCTCAATCGAAGAGTTCGACCGTCAAAACGACCGCCTCTTTATTAGTGGCTGGCGCTCGCAGTTCCTGTCGGGCCTGATGATGCCGCTTATGAGCTTGGTGGGCAACATGGGCTACGTGGGCGTGGTCGTGGTGGGTGCACAGCTCGCGCTGACCGGCAATGCCACGCCCGGCGACATCCAGAGCTTTATCCAGTACGTTCGCAACTTTACGCAACCCGTGCAGCAGCTGGGCAACGTGAGCAACACGATGCAGTCTATGGCCGCTGCCACCGAGCGCGTCTTTGAGTTTCTGGCCGCGCCCGAGGAGGAGCAGAAGGCCGACGCGCAGATTCCCGAAAAGCGCCCTGGCCATGTGGAGTTTGACCACGTCAAGTTTGGCTACACGCCCGACAAGACCATCATCCACGACTTTAGCTGCGAGGCACAGCCCGGCCAGACCATCGCCATCGTCGGTCCCACCGGCGCCGGCAAGACCACGCTCATTAAGCTGCTACAGCGCTTCTACGACGTGGACGGCGGCTCGCTGCGCGTCGATGGCGTCGACGTACGCGATTGGGACCGCGCGGCACTGCGCGGCGAGTTTGCCATGGTGCTGCAGGATACGTGGCTGTTTAACGGCACCATCCGCGAGAACATCCGCTACGGACGCCCCGATGCAAGCGATGCCGAGGTCGAGGCCGCTGCACGCGCTGCACGCTGCGACCACTTTATCCATACGCTCGCCGGCGGTTACAACTTTATGATCAACGAGGAAGGCACCAACCTTTCGCAGGGCCAACGCCAGCTCGTGACCATTGCCCGCGCCATTTTGGCCGACCGCCCGGCGCTGATTTTGGACGAGGCGACATCCAACGTCGATACCCGCACCGAGGAGCTTATTCAGCGCGCCACGGATGCGCTGATGCAGGGCCGTACCAGCTTTGTTATCGCACACCGCCTGTCCACGATCCGCAACGCCGACGTGATCTTGGTAATTCGCGACGGCGACATCGTCGAGAAAGGCACGCACGACGAGCTGCTCGCCCAAGGCGGCTTCTACGCCGACCTGTACAACTCGCAGTTCGACGAAGCAGCGTAAATTCTGCCGCAGGGAACGGATAACACCCGAGAACGGGGGCGCAGGACAACCTGTGCCCCCGTTTTTTTGTTCTGCGACCCTCAAACCGCCTCCCCTGGGACCAAATTGACGACCTCTTCCAAGCCACGTGGCATCATTCCATTCCAGGGCCAGCCAACGTTTACCCAGATAAAACCTGCCAAAATAAACCTGTCCCTTTTTGGCAGGTTTTGGGGTGACGAGGGCTTGCACTTTAGCGTGCGACAGCGGATAATGCCGAGCATTCGACAATGCACACTTTGTCTTATTTGATTGAGGAGGCCCCGTATGGCCATGGAATTCAAGCGCAGGCTGCCGATCCCCATGGAAATCCGCGAGGAAATGCCGCTTTCCGCCGATCTTACCGCCAAAAAACAGGCATTCGACGCCGAGGTCGCCAAGGTCTTTACCGGCGAGGACGCGCGCAAGGTGCTCATCATCGGCCCGTGCTCTGCCGACCGCGAGGACTCGGTGCTTGAGTACATGAGCCGACTGACCAAGGTCGCCGAAGAGGTCAAGGACAAGCTCATCATCATTCCGCGCGTCTATACCAACAAGCCGCGCACCAAGGGCACCGGCTACAAGGGCCTGCTGCACAACCCCGATCCCGAGGCGCCCGATGACCTGCTCGAAGGCGTTAAAGCCATCCGCCATATGCACCTGCGCGTCATCGAGGAGACCGGTTTCTTTACCGCCGATGAGATGCTCTACCCGTCCAACTACCAGTACCTCGTCGACCTGCTGAGCTACGTCGCCGTGGGCGCGCGCTCGGTCGAGAACCAGGAGCATCGTCTGGTGTCGAGCGGCATTTCGGTGCCTGTGGGCATGAAGAACCCCACCGCCGGTTCCACCACCGTCATGCTCAACTCCATCTACGCCGCCCAGGCACATCAAAGCTTCATCTTCCGCAACTGGGAGGTCGAGTGCGACGGCAATCCGCTCGCGCACGCCGTCATGCGTGGCTACATTGGTCTCGACGGTCGTACCTACCCCAATTACCACTACGAGCATCTGGAGCGTCTGGCTGAGCGCTATACCGAGCATGCCGGCTACGCCAACCCGGCGGCGATCATCGACTGCAACCACGACAACTCGGGCAAGCGCCCGCTGGAGCAGCACCGCATCTGCAAGGAGGTGCTCGACAGCTGCCGCCGCAACGAGTCCATCTCCAAGCTGGTCAAGGGCTTTATGATCGAATCCTACCTGGAGGACGGTAACCAGTCTGTCGACGGCGGCGTCTTTGGCAAGTCCATCACCGACCCGTGCCTGGGCTGGGAAAAGACCGACTACCTCATCCACGAGATCGCAGAGCGGGTTTAGTTACGCGGTTTTACCAAACCGCGTAACTACTCGACGCTGCGCGGGCCGCACCTGTACAATCTGACGCTCAACTTCAAGGGCGCGACCAGAAGGTCAGCGCCCTTTCGTTTCACGTCACCTTGTCTCAAATGCGGCCCGCTCGCTGTCCGTCCTCTACCTGCGGCGCCGTCTTGCTCCGGACGCGACAGTTAGGGACGTTCCTTTTCTGACGGCAGTCTGGGACATTCCTTGGGGTAGTCGTTGGGGACGCTCTTGTCTGACTAGTCGTTTAAGAACGTCCCCCATGACCACCGCAAAAAAGCGCCGCCGCGGACGCTCATGCATCCGCGGCGGCCTGCACTAAATTGCGACGACAGCTGGCGCCCTAGCGTTCTACCGAGCAGATCGTCCGCTCTTTACCTCGATCGACCGATTATCCCTCGTATACGATACGGCCATCGGAGACAGTGAACAGAATCTTGGTATCGGAGATCTTCTTGGGATCGCAATGAAGAATGTCTTGATCGAGCACCGTGATGTCGGCGAGCTTGCCCACCTCGAGCGTACCGACTTTATCCTCCATGTAGTTCTCAAAGGCAACGTTTTTGGTATATGCCTCGAGCGCCTGATATGCCGTGATGGCCTGCTCGGGCCAACGGTACATATCGGTGTCCTCCTCCTCGGGATACGGGCTGTTGCGCGTAACGGCCACCTCGATCTCCTCGAGCGGCGCATAGCCGGTGACCGGGCCATCGCTCGCACCGGAGATAAAGCAGCCGGCCTCGAGCATCTTCTTGACGGGGTAGAACTTCATGGCGCGATCCTCGCCCACAAAGGCGATCTCGAGGTCGCACAAAGGATCGTGATACATCCACAGGAACTGCAACGCGCACACAATGTCGAGATCGACGACGCGCTGAATGTCCTCGTCGGTGATTGCACACACATGCGTCATGGTGTTGCGGCGATCATCGCGCTCACCGTTCTCCTTGACGCAGCGCTCGTAGGCATCGAGTGTATTGTGGACGGCGCCATCTCCGATCGCGTGAACATGAATCTGAACACCCTCTTTGTCGAGGGCGGCCACCATGTCGCTGAACTCCTGCTGATCCCAGACGGACTCGCCGTGCCAGTTATCGCCCTTACCGGCGGCGGAGGTATATGGCTCGAGCATCACGGCGCTGCCGCCCTCGGTAACGCCATCGGAGTAGATCTTAACCGTACCGGTAGAGATCATGTTGCTATCGAACTTCTTGAGGTCCTTCACGGTTTTAAGGGCCTCTTCAGCCGTAATGCCGGGCCTAATGGTAGGAAGTACTCGCATGCGCAGGTTAAGCTTGCCATCTTTCTCAAGGTCAGTATAGAACTGGCAATCCTCTGCCGTAGAATCTCCCACGACGCTTATGTTGGTAATGCCGGTGATGCCGTATTTCGTAGCCACCTGCTGGTACTTGTCGATAGCGTTCTCAAGCTCCTTGTCCGTATGCTCGACGGAGACAACCTCCCTCACCATACCTGCAGCAGAATCGATCAAGTAGCCAGTCGCCTCGCCGTTTGCATCGCGGGTGATGATGCCGCCCGTGGGATTGGGGGTATCGTTATCGATGCCCGCAAGCTCGAGCGCACGGCTGTTGACCCACACCGAATGATAGGAAACATCGGTCAGCATGATGGGCTTATCGGAGCAGATCTCATCGAGGATGGACTTGTTGGGACCGGGATTGGTGCCATCCTCTTGCTCGAAGGCGTTGATCATGAACGAGCCACCAACGTAAGCCTCATCATCGGGATGCTTGGTTACAAAATCACTGACCGCCTTCTTATACTCATCGATCGTGGTAGCCTTGGTAAGATCGATTTCGTACAGCGCGGTCACCCAGTTGCCCGGAGCGTGGATATGCCCGTCCATAAAGCCGGGGATCACCATACCGCCATCAAGATCGATGACGCGCGTGTTGTCATCGATGTACTCGTCGACACCGGAGTCTTCGCCTACATATACGATCTTGTTGCCCGAGACAGCCAGGGCGGCCGCGGTGTCGCCCTCTTTGACCATCGTCTGAATCGTGCCGTTACGAAAGACGATGGATGCCTTGTCGGAACTCGCGCTGCCGGCGCTTCCGGCATTTGAAGAATTGTTGGCGCAACCGGCGGCACCCACCGCAACAGCCGCGGCGCCCAACGTGCTCAGGCCGAGAAAGCTTCTACGGGAAACGGGGGGGATAGAGGTCTTCATATAACCCACCTTTCAGTTGACATCGCCGCGCTTTTGCGACGCTTGCTATCACCTGAATACCACCCCCGGGTATAAACTTGTCTGCACAAACGGGGTTATTGCCGTAAGCGGAGGCTTATATCCCCTATAACCCTGCCTTTAACCTGCCCAAAAGCTCTGAAGAAGCTCGGACCGCGATGAGACACCGCATTTACGGAATATCGTGTGAACATGCGATTTGACCGTGCCGACAGAGATAAACAATTCATTCGCTATGGCGCGGTTATCCTGGCCATCGAGCAGAAGGTCGAGCACTTCGCGTTCACGCGCGGAGATATCGTGCTGGTCGCAGAATGCCGAGAAGCGGACCTCCGCAATCTGCTTGGCAGAGGTGCCAGACGTTGTGGGCGGAGCAGAAAAGCGCAACGACAAGATCCGCGACGCCGCACGAACGGTATATATCGCGGCCACCACGCTCATGATGTTCTCTGAGATGTTTCTGCCGTAGGCAAAATACAGGTAATCAATGACTTCGATCCGCCCAATATTCAGCCCGAGAACGCGTACATCCTCGATCAGAACAAACACCGTCAACACAGCCATCACAATAAGAAACCTGCCGTAGCGTGCATAGAAGCTCTTTCGCGCTAACGGTTTGCTTTTGCGGTAGCAGACGAAAATCATGCCAAACGCCACGAACATGAACAAGGAGCGCAACGCATAAAATGCGAGTTGTTTGATTGAATCGGGCTGCAAAACAAGCGACATGGCCTCGAAAGCAGAAAAGACGATGCAGGGCACGAGCATGTGAAGCCGGCTCGTCTTGTTTGCGATCGCCAATGCAAATGCCCACATGCTCGCCATGATTCCAATCGATAGGACGAGTTTCGTTATGGGGTGAGTCATGGGAAATTGGCTGCTGAGGATATCTGCCATCATCTTACTGCCCTGATACTCATCGAGGAATACGAGGGCGCTTTCGAGCATGTCGAAGAAAAAGAAGGCCGAGACCGTCAAGTAGCTTGTTCGATGTGAGACGAGGTATGCGCATACCGATACGCACACCGCCACCATGCAAACCAAGACGAATGTGATTCCGTAGAAGAAGTAGAACGTACTCACTACCGGGCCTTTCGCTTATTGATATGTGCTAAGGATAAACTTTACGCCAAAGACATGCAGATCGCTGTCTTCAGCGCAAAATCCAGCCAAAGAAAGGAAGGGTGGAAGACGCATATCCCCCACCCCAGCGCATGGGCGAAACTAGCCGGTAATGCGGGTGCCGGAGAGGCCGGCCATGGTCTCGGCGATGGTAGTCGTTGGGGACGTTCTTGTTTGACTAGTCGTTTAAGAACGTCCCCAAAGACTACCCAGAATGAGAGCGGATAATCTCCCGTTTTTGGCCTATATCAGCGCTAAAAGTGAGAGATTATCCACTCTCGTCGAGCGGACGTCCGATAATCCGCTCTCATTCTCTCTTGGAACCCTCCGTCCCCGAGGAATCGAGGCTCGTCTGCCGAATGGTCGATGCGGCCGTCCTGAGTCCATGTCACACTCATAGATGGCCTGACCCAACTTGGAAGGAGCCTCCATGAGCCTTGAGAACGTAGCCCTGCGCGCCGCCACGCTTGATGACCTGACCGGCATCGCCGCCATCTACAACCAGCTGTGGTGCAACACGCTGCGCAACCGCGGCGACGTCGAAGCCGCCGATTTCTGCGCACGCTTTAACATCGCCATGCAGCTGCAGCGTTCCCCCATCGCACTCGTCGCCGAGGCCGAGGGCCGCATTATCGCCGCCTGCTGCATCGGCATCTTCGAGGACGGCAAGCCGCGTACCAATCCCACCTGGGAGCCCTGTTACGACGAGCTGTTTATCCAGGCAACCGAGATGGCAAAGACCGCCGACGCCAAGCTCGAGGGCTCGCTCTTTGGCGACAGTCGTGAAAAGGCCACGGCCGACCGCTTTGCCGCCACGGGCAACGAGTATGCCCAGGGCCAGCTCAACCTGATCATCATCGTTCCCGAGTGGCAGGGCAAGGGACTCGGCCGCGAGCTCATCGACCTTGCGCGCGCCGAGCTCGCCAAGGCAGGCTGCACCAAGTTCTTCCTGATGAGCGACTGCAACTCCGACTGGCAGTTCTACGAGCACCTCAACATGAAGCGCATCCTAGAAGATCACAGCCAGGACACCGGCGACGGCTTTATCGTCTACATGTACGGAGGCGACACGCAGGATTAGCCTGCACATCCAAGCCGCACGGCCCGCCGTTCAGCTGAAACCATCACACAAAAAGTCCGCCGACCATTGAAGTCGGCGGACTTTCGCGTGCGGACAATCAAGCGCTGTTCACCATGGAACTGCTATTTACAGCGCGCCTTAGGCTGCTGCTGGGTGATGCAGTGGATGTTGCCGCCGCCGTAGATAACTTCACGGGTCATGATACCGATGACTTCGCGGTCCGGATAAGCAGCTTGGATATCCTTGAGCGCCTGGGCGTCATTGGGATCGCCGAACTGCGGTACAAGCACCGCACCGTTAATGGGCAGGAAATTGAGATAGCTCGGTTCGAAAGCATCCTCGGGAGTACGCGGCAGCACGCCTTCGACGGGATCGATCGTGCTGGCCTCTTCTTCGGTCATATATACCGATGTCGCAGGCATGATCACCTTGTGGATCTTGAGCTTGCGACCCTTGGCATCCGTGGCCTCGGAGAGCGTCTTGTACGCCTCCTGGCACTCCTTGTAGAACTTGTGGTTGGGATCGTCGGTCCACATGCAGCAAACTTCGCCGGGCGCACTAAAGCATGCGACGTCGTCCACATGGCCGTTCGTTTCGTACGGATCGATTCCGTCCTTGATCCAGATAACCTTCTCGATACCGAGATACTCAGAGAGTTTCTCCTCAATCTGCTCCTTGGTGTATTGCGGGTTGCGATCCTCGTTGAGCAGACACATCTCGGTGGTCACGACGGTGCCTTGACCATCACAGTTGAACGAGCCGCCCTCGAGGATGTAATCCTCGGGACGATAACGGTTAACCTGCTCAAGCTGTGCCACCTGCAGGCCAATGGAAGCGTCCTTGTCCCACGGGAAATACAGGCCGTCAATGAAGCCGCCGTAAGCATTAAAGTGGAAGTGCGAAAGGGCCACCTCACCATTGTCATTAACGAGGAACGCCGGGCCGGGGTCGCGAATCCAGCTGTCGTTGTACTCCATGTGGATAACGCGCACGTTCTCAACGCCGTCGAAGATCTCACACACCGCGGGGAAGTCTTCGGTGTTGACGCCCACAGTGATGGGCTGAAAGCGTGCAACGGTCTTGATGATCTCGGTGAAGACCTTCTGCGCCGGCTTGGCGCCGCAGCGCCACACGTCGGAGCGGTGCGGCCATAGAATCCAGGTGCGCTCCTGCTCCTCATACTCACCGGGCATATAGAACCCGTCCTTCTTAGGCGTGGATTCACTCTCGTAGATTGTCTTCATTTCAAGCTCCTAAATCTCGGTGCTTTTGCTTGACGAGACCATGATGCGGCCGCACCGAGATGTTCTCAATGGTCCCTCGAGCCCCTTTCAACGACCGACGGTATACCATTCGCTGACCTAAAGTTCTATTCAGGCCGAGAACATGACATACTGGGTTCCACAATGGAAAGGACGCCCTATGCCCCCATGCAATAAACAGCAGACTATTGAGTTGGACGGTACAACCTGGACTGCTCTCAACGAGCTCGCGCTTGCAATCCACGCATCACACGGTATTGATAAGCTCCAAAAGGAGACCCTCGAGGGAACGACAGGGCTCGTGCCCCATCGGATCGCCATGTTCGATCTTATCGAGGCGGCGGACAGTGATGCCCCACGCTACGTCCATCCTGCAAGCAGCGGAATGGACGACCGCGCACTGAGCGACTACTACAACCGCTACGCCGCGATGGACTATACAACATGGAGCTTTGACCTACATAAGGTCGGCGTCTACCGCGACCTCGACCTGGTCGACGTCGAGCGACGCGATGCCACGCCCATCTATCGCAAATGGATGGAACCGCAGGGCGTCTACTTTGGCTGTACGGCCACGCTCGCGCACAACGACAGCCCGCTAGGAAGCATCGCCCTGTTTCGCGAACGCACGGCCGGAGACTTTACCGACACCGAGCTCGCAATCCTGCTCGAAATCGCTCGGCACGCGAGCCTCGCGCTCGCCAACCTCTATCCTCGGGGCATTAAACTCACCCAGACCGAAGACACAAACCAGCTGAATGCATTCATTGCAGAACATAATATCCAACCGCGCGAAGCCGAAGTCATGCGGCTCATGCTCGACGGCAAAACGAACAAACAGATGGCAAACGAGCTATTCATAAGCGAGTCGACCGTAAAGAAGCACGTCAACGCCATCTATCGCAAGCTCGGCGTCAGCAACCGACTGGGCCTTATGACTGCCGCGCAAACCATTCTGCGATAAAAAAGGCGCCCTCCATACGGAGAACGCCCTTTGATTTCGCCATTTGAATTAGTGCCGGCTCTGGCTCAAAGAATAGGCGGGGTTATTTTGGTAGTTTTATCTGGGTGAACGCCAATACGACACCCAAACCTCTACGGAAGGAACAGGCACTTATGTGGTGGTTCAGAAAGGAAACGGCCCGCTCCGGCGGTTTATCTCAATCTGTAACAAGTAGAGGCGATTTATTAAGCTAGACGTTACAGATTGTAGACGTTACAGATTGAGACGTTGAAGATAGCGCAGAAATAGCCGTCGCATTTGTGTTGGTTTTGAACTCTCCGCGACGGGATGCTAGACTGGCGGCGTATACATTCGCGCCAGAACACGGGTCGCATGAAGAAAAGGAGATGCCATGGCGCCTATCGCACCGCTCAAGATGCTCGTCGCTCCTGCCGCCAAGGCCATCGCCCGCCTGAGCGACTCACTCACCTACGACGATGTCCCCTGTCTTGTCGACGAACGTACGGACAGCTGCCCTTACCTGGGACACGTCCCCTACTTTGCGCCTAAGCTCGCTTCTGACCCCGAGCACCGCGAGCGGTAATCCAAGATGCAGCAAGCGCCGCGCAGCTCGCGGCGTTACTGTTTTGGTGCAAAGAAACCTGTCCCCCTTGCACCAACGCCGGGATTATCGACGCTGCGGCCGCGGCGCGATATGAGGCGCGAAACCTCGCCCAACAACACACCGATTACCACGCCCACGAGAATCGGCAACTTTGTCATCTCGGCGGGTGAGCTGTTGAGCGGCACAATCGTGGCGACAATCGAAAGCACAAGCTCCACCACGGGAATCGCAAGTGCCACCACGAGCACCTTGCCCTCGAAGGGCGCGCGGAACACGCGCGGGCGATCGTCGTATTTGCGCAGGCGCCAAAACGCCGGGAACATCGGAATATAGCTCATAAGCAGGAAGACGACGTTCATCGAGAAGAAAACCCAAAAGACGTCGGAGCCCTCGCCCAGCGGAATCTGAAGCAGTAGTACCAGGCTGGCAAAACAACCGTTAATGAGTGCCGAGCCATTGGGCATGCCGGTCTTCTTGGACACCAGCGCAAAGGGACGCGGCATATTGCCGTGACGCGCGGCATAGCTCGCCACGTTGTTGACGCCAAAGCTCCAGCAGATCATGTTGGCGAACAGCGTCACCAAAAAGGCCGCGCCCACGACCATCGTCAGCGGATGGCTGCGCCCCAACATGGCGGCGACCGCGTCCACAATGCCCGAATCGAGCGAAAGCCGCTCGGTGGGAACCGCGGCTCCAATGCCGATGCCGCAGATAATGTAGATTGCCGCAATGGCAACGCCACCGGCGATAACCGCCTTGGGGATATCACGCGACGGGTTTTTCATCGTGCTGGCAAAGGTCGCGACCACTTCGAAGCCCATAAAGTTGAACAGGATGATCGATAGGTACGTCAACGAATTGGTGTCGCCCAAATCTGGAATGAAGGTCTTAAACGACATGTCGTTGGCAAAGCCGTTATTACAGGCAAACCAGATGCCGACGATTCCCACCACGGCGGTAATGAGCACCTTGATGACGGCACCGCCGTCCATGACCCAATCGGCCTCGGCCACCGGGTGCATCGCCATGACCGTAACGCCCCACACAAAGGCAAGCTCGATGGCAATTCGGGCCCCAAGCGAAAATTCGATGCCCCATACCGCATTGATGACACTGGGGAACATACAGGCGATACTTGCAACCCACAGTGGAAAGTTGACCCAGTAGCACCAGGAGCAACAGGCACCCCAACGGTCGCCCAAGCCCAGGCGAACCCAATCGTACAGGCCGCCCTCGGAATCGAACGCCGTACCGAGCTCGGCCACCACCAGGCCATAGGGAAGCAAAAACGTAATGATGAGGAAGATCCACCAGAAGAACTGCACGTTGCCCATGGCAGATGCCGGAGCAGCCGCCTCGATGGTAAATACGACGCATATAACCGAGAGGATGACCTCGAACAGGGAGAACTTTTTACCTGCCATGGTACGCTTCCCCTACAGCAAAAAAGATGGCATCTGCACCGAAGGCGCAGCCCAAGGTAGGGTTACAGGCCGCGTCACCGGTGCAGGTGCCATCCCAAGGAGAAGAAGGGATGCAATTGTTGGACCAACGCTCGCGGAACAGGCGCATGTAGATGACGATACGCTGGTACATAGATACTCCGATCAAGACGGCCGCGTATACGACCGGGAACTTTCGGCAATTGGATACGCGTCTGACCTGGGATATCCAAGCGAACAATAGGCCTAACCCGCGATAGGTCCCAGGCCAGACGGGTATCCAATCGAAGGGGAAGGGCGCTCCGGTGCGGAGGCAGCGGAGCGCCCGGGGAAAGCCCGGCCGACCGGCCAGGCGGCCCCGTTCGCCTGGCCGGCCGGGCCTCCGGGGTGCGGCGGACTCCCGTGAAAGAGGGGCGCCGCGCCCCGGCAAGCCAGGCTACTAGGCGGACGGCTCCTGCTGCGTGATGCAGTGGATGTTGCCGCCGCCGTAGACGACCTGGTCGGACTGGACGCCGACGCACTTGTAGACGCCCTCGCCCCAGACCTCGTCGTAGATCTCCTGGAGCGTGTCGACGGCCAGCTGGTCGTTCTCGTCGCCGTACTGCGGGACGATGACGCCGTGGTTGGTCACGAGGTAGTTCATGTAGGAGGCGATCAGCGGCTCGTCGGGGACGCGCGGCTCGGCGTTCTCGTCGGCG